>CANMBE010000013.1 GCA_947495975.1 Ignavibacteria bacterium
TACATACAGATGGGCTTGATATTCTAGCACAAAGACTGCTCAATGGACCTATCGTAACCGACGGCTCTATGGCAATTGAACTTGCTCGCCGAGGTTTTACAGAGCGTCCATGCGACCGATACAATCTAACATCTCCGGTTGTGATTGAGCGGATCTATCACGACTTTATGGATGCCGGCGCAACGTTGCTGCAGAGCAATACTCTTAACGCAAATCGATATGCTCTCGAGTCGTCCATGCTTTCGGCACGCGTGCACGAGATCAACCGCAAGGGCGTGTGGCTAGCCCGCGCCGCTTCAGGAACGCGTGCGCTTGTGGCAGGTGTTGTTGGTCCAAGTGGGCGGTTTCTGCGTCCGCTGGGTCCACTCGAACCTCAAGACCTTCACGCATGTTTCGCAGAACAAATTTCTGCACTTCTTGCTGCAACGGCCGATGTGATCATGCTTAAGTCATTCATTGATTTAGATGAACTCGAAATCGCCATTGATGCCGTGCGATCACTCAGCACAACCATTCCACTTATCGCGCTAAAGTCTTTTCCAGAAGATGGTTCTGTATTGAGTGGCTCGTACCCGTCCGACGTAGCGCACCGTCTTACACGTCATGGCGTACAAGCAATAGGATCAAACGGTACCGTTGGTCCGCAGCGCATGTTGGGTATTGTTCAGTCGCTCCGCGTCAGTGACGTGCCTCTTGTTGCAATTCCCGACGTTGGCATTCCAACGATTATTGATGGCATCCCGCACTACAACGCCGATCCATCCTATGTGGCAGCGGCGTCCTTGCGTTTGGTAGAACATGGTGCAGCTATCATTGGTGCTGATGGTGGCGCTGACGTTGAACACATCCGTGCCATTGCTAACGCTGTAGCCGGTGCAAAGGTTGGTAGCTCTCCGATAACGGTGAAGAAACAAAAACATGATGATGGGCATAGCTCCCAGACCCCTGCCAGAACTGGATTTCACGACGCACTTGGTAAACGGCTTGTGACCACAGTTGAGCTAGACGTGCCGCGTGGACTTGATATGTCGAGCGTTATTGAAGGGGCTCGATACCTCCGGGAACATGGAGTAGATGCCGTTAACATCAGTGACGGTGCACGTGCTCGGCTTCGTATGAGCCCAATTGCGATATCGCGATTGGTTCATGACGCAACTGGAATGGAATGCATTTCGCACCTTGCATGCCGAGATAGAAACATGGTTGCATTGCAGAGCGAGTTGCTTGGTGCTCATGAATTAGGAGTGCACAATATTCTTGCTGTTACAGGAGACCCAACACATATCGGCGACTTCCCTTCAGCAACAAGCGTGTATGATGTGGATTCTATTGGCCTTGTTCGTGCCTTGGGGAGAATGAACACCGGGCGCGACCTTATGGGAAATCCGCTGGGCGCCCCAACAGGTTTTTGTATTTCATGTGCCGTGAATCCTGCTGCTGAAGACCTAGAGCGAGAAATTGATCGTCTCGCCATGAAGGCCGAGCAAGGGGCTCATGTTGCATTCTCACAACCAATTTTTGATGCGGATCTCCTTGATACATTCTTAGCACGCATTAAGAACATCGATATTAAATTTATGCTCGGAGTTATTCCGCTACGCACCATTCGTCATGCAGAATTCCTGCATTACGAAGTACCCGGCATGAACATTCCACTGTGGGTTAGAGATCGCATGTCAGAAGCCGGTGACAATACAGACAAAGCAACCGGCATTGGCATTGAAATAGCAGTTGATTTTCTAACGCGCGTTATTGATCAGATTGACGGCGTTTACTTGATGCCCCCATTCAAAAAATACGATATCGCCGTTCGCATACTTTCAGAAGTACAATCATCACAGGTGTCTCGTGCAACAAAATGATTATTCAACAAACCCCTTTGGTGCGGTAACGCCACCAATAGAGTACCTGCGGATCGGATTTGGGAAGAGGCTGGTGGCACTTCTCATTGACGCGCTCATTACACTCACCGTTACCTTTGGTCTCGGAATCTTGTATATGAGTTTTGACCTCGGTGTTGTTGGATTCATACAGGATCAAATCGATAGCATGCTCGCCGTATATGAGATGTTCGGATTTAGTAGGAGTATGATCAACACAATGAATTCTCTCTTAGGGGGCGTTATTGTTGCGGGCATAGTGGTGGGGGTTTTCTATCCGCTCATTGAAGGTGTCACTGGTGCATCACCTGGTAAACGTGTACTGCGCATTATAGTGGCCACACAAGATGGTAGGCGTGGCACCCTTTCGCTCCTGCTCAAGCGTTACGTCATAAAGAATCTCGGTGCCCTTCTCCAGCTCGTTGCCTTTATTCCTGCATTAGGTTTTATTGAAAACATTAGCTCCATTGTTGGGCTTGTGATGTTCTTAGGATACCTGGGCGTTCTCAGTGGAGCACGATTGGCGCTACACGATCTCATCGCACAAACCGCAGTCTACCATGTTGAGGATGTGCGATAACATGGCTTATTATTCTGACTATCTGGCGCTTGATGTACTCTTGAATGCACAACATCCCGAGAGTGATAAACACGGCAAGCCAGCGCATGACGAGATGTTATTCATCATCACACATCAAACATTTGAATTGTGGTTTAAGCAGGTGTTGGTTGAAGTTGGTACCGTTATTACGTCACTCAACCGTGCATATGTGCCTGAAACTGATATTGCACTGTGCCTCGCACGTGTGCAACGCGTCAACCGAATCATGGAACATCTCGTCAATCAATTCACGTTGATCGAGACGATGACTCCAGGCGACTTCATGGATTTCCGGGCGTACCTCAATCCTGCAAGCGGCTTCCAATCGATTCAATGGCGAATCTTAGAACGTACGCTTGGCATACCAGAAAACGTACGTGTCAACAAGCATTATATGGATGCCCTTTCAGAGGAGCATCGTACCGCACTTGATGATGCAACAAACGGCCCAACACTTTTTGCTGCAATCCAGCGCTGGCTAGAGCAAATCCCATTTATGGAGAGTGGGAAGTATGCTTTCTGGGATGCGTATAAGGTAGCCGTGCTTGCAATGTTGGAGAATGATCGCACAGAAGTTAGGACGCTTGCTGTTGCTGAAGGCAATGATCCAACCGCTGCAGTGGTGCAGATCGATGCCAATGAGCGAGGATTCTTGGCGCTTTTTGAAGCAGAGAGTTATGCAGAGTTGCTCGCCAGCGGAGCGCGTAGAATGTCGCAGAGGGCAACACTCGCTACGCTCTTCATTTCTACCTATCGTGATAAGCCCCTTCTTCATACTCCGTACCGCCTTCTTGATGCTATCATTGAGCTCGATAAGGTAGTATCGCTTTGGCGCTTCCGTCATACACTCATGGTAAGCCGCATGATTGGCATGCGTGTCGGTACAGGGGGCTCCAGCGGACACGACTACCTCATGCAGACCGCAATGAAGCAGCGCGTGTTTGATGATCTTACATCGCTTTCATCATTCCTTGTGCCAAGCCATGTTACGCCAGAGCTGCCTGCAGAGATTGCTACTCGATTGCAGTTCGTAAACGAAGCTAAAGGGTAGGAAGAGTTCACCGCGGAGTGTCACAAAACGTAACACTCACAGCACGTGCTTGCATGGTGCACGAAATTCTATCTGCAATTGAGCACGTGTGGTGTCCGCCGCATTGTCTCCTCAGTGGCGCATATCTTGGTACAACTCCACAGCTTGTGCCTGGGATTGCAGATGCAGAATTGTTGCATCACCCACCGGCGCCTACGAGTAACGAACTTGGCGTTCTGCTTCTGAGACACTTTGATGCTGATGACCTCGCACTTACTTCTGTCCATGCCCTCTGGATTGTAGGCACGGGCACTACCATAGATAAGGCCATCTATGCCCTGAAGTATAAAGGGCGCATGCGTCTCGCAGAAAACCTCGGTGCCTGGCTTGTGCGTCAGCCAGAGTTGGAATGTCTACACGCAGATGTCTTGATTGCTGCGGTGCCAATTCACGCTGCGCGCTACAGAGAGCGAGGGTATAACCAGGCATATCTCATAGCGCGTGGTTGGGCGCACGCCAGTAGGCGTCCCCTCCTGCATGAGGGCGCACTTATCCGGCATCGCTACACTCCCACACAAACCTCACGAACGGAAGGAGAGCGCAAAAACAACGTGCAGGGGGCTTTTGGGGTTAAAGACCCCGATTCTGTACGAGGAAGACATGTGATATTGGTTGACGACGTACTAACCACGGGCTCTACGCTCAATGCATGTGCCATGGCGCTTCTGGAAGCTGGAGCGCGCCGCGTAGACGCTGCCACACTGTGTGCAGCGGTGTAACACTTTCGCGCGGTAATTTGCACGTATGAGAACAATCTTGATTCTGCTCGCAATGCTATTGATGCAGATGGCACTAGAGGCGCAATCGTTTCGATACGAAGTGTATGACAATGACCTTGTTAGCCCACAGGTGTATAAGGAACGGAGAGCCAGAGTTCTCACATCGATGACGTCAAAAAATATCGCTATCATTTTTTCTGCTGATGTTCGAAATCGACAGAATGATGTTGACTATGAATACCGACAAAGTTCGGACATGTTGTATCTAACAGGTGTGTCTACGCCAGGTGCAACACTTTTGCTTGCTCCACGCGGAGTGGTTATCGGTAAGAAGACTTTTCGCGAAATATTATTCATCAAGGAACGCAATCCATCAAAGGAACAATGGCAAGGCGTGCAGATGGGGCCAAAAGAGGCGATGGAACATCTGCAAATTGATACTGCATTGTCATCATTGATGCTGTCAGACGTTCTTGATCAATTGATTCTCTCAACTGATACCGTGCATTTGTCCACAATTCCTACACGCTCACTCACGGTACCTCTTGTATCAAAGAATCTCTACGCCGATGCGGATATAAAGAAATGGATGAAGCTTCGTAACGAAGATGTATTTGTGAAGACTCCAATGTCGGTTCTGGCAAGTATGCGCGAAGTAAAAGACACAGCCGAGCTACGACTCATGAGAAAGGCCATCGAGATTTCTATTCAAGGTCACTACGGTACAATGCGCGGAGCGCGGCCAGGTATGAAGGAATATGAACTCGAAGCCCTCATGGAGTATGCCTTTAAGCGAATGGGTGCCGAAGATGTGGGGTACCCGTCCATCGTTGGTTCAAGCTATAATGCCTGCATCCTGCATTACAATAGCAATCGCAGAACAACGCAGCGCAATGATCTTGTTTTGGCTGACTGTGGCGCAGAGTATCACGGATATACGGCCGACATTACGCGTACCTTTCCAATGAATGGTGCATTCTCACCAGAGCAGAAATTAATCTACAACGTAGTTCTCGAAGCGCAAGACTCTGGCATTGCAGCATCAAAAGTGGGCGAACCATTTCGCGCGCCGCATGCCGCAGCAAAGGAAGTGATCACAAGAAGATTGATGGAACTCGGCATCATCGACAGTGCTTCGCACGTTGGCAAATATTTCATGCATGGTACATCGCATTATCTTGGCCTTGACGTGCATGACCCAGGCACGTCGGGTCCGCTCCAGGTGAATTCCGTCATTACCGTTGAGCCTGGTATATACATTCCTGAAGGGGCTCCATGCGATCGGAAGTGGTGGAATATCGGTGTGCGTATTGAGGACGACATTCTGATTACAACGGAGGGTCCTGAAAATATGTCGCGCAGCCTCCCGCGCACCGCTGAAGACATCGAAGCGATTGTTGGGAAATCCAAATAATTCTCATTACACGAATGACACTTTAATCGCATGGCATTTATACGTTCGATCTCTGGACTTCGTGCAACCCTCACTGATGATCTCACCCCTCTTGTTGTTGCTGAATATGCAGCAGCTTTTGCGGCCGTGTTGCCACCCGGACCAATTGTGGTAGGTCGTGATGGTCGCCCAAGCGGACAATGGATCCAGGATATTGTTGTTGGTACACTCCGTGTTGCTGGGCGTAACGTGCGGCTACTGGGCATGGCTACAACTCCAACTATCCAGCTCCTCACAGAACATTCCGATGCCGCAGGTGCAATTGCAATCACTGCTTCGCATAACCCTGCGGAGTGGAACGGTATGAAGTTTCTTGATGTAAACGGCGTTTTCCTCGATGCGGATGCCAACAAAGAATTGTGGAAGGTAGTTGATGCACAAGCCCATACAATTGCTAACGATGCGCGCCAGGGCGAGGTGGAATTGATAAGTGACGCTGCGGAACAACACATTGCAAGAGTGCTCGCTCTTGATGTTGTCCGCTCGGCCCCAATGGCAAGGGGCGAACTCGTTGTTGTTGATGCAGTGAACAGCTCGGGATCTTTCATTGTCCCGCAGCTCTTGCTCGAACTCGGCTATACCGTCCATAAACTTTTTGCAGACGGCTCAGGAATATTCCCGCACGTGCCAGAGCCAACGGCAGAGAATCTCACACAGTTAGGTGATGCAGTGCGGGCGAAAAATGCTGCGTTTGGTGTTGCGGTTGACCCAGACGGTGACAGGCTCGTTCTCATTGATGAAACTGGATCTCCCATTGGAGAAGAGCGCACCATCGCTCTAGCTACACAGGCCGTCATGGCTCTGGGAAACCGAGGAGACGTGGTTGTGAATTATTCCACAACACGAGTTGTGGATGACGTAGTAACAGCACATGGATATGTTACTCACCGCGCTTCTGTGGGTGAAATCAATGTGGTTCGAAAAATGCAACACGTCAATGCCGTTATTGGCGGTGAAGGTTCTGGTGGTGTCATCTATCCCGCATGTCAC
Organism: Ignavibacteria bacterium; assembly: GCA_947495975.1. Classification (GTDB taxonomy): domain Bacteria; phylum Bacteroidota; class Ignavibacteria; order Kapaibacteriales; family Kapaibacteriaceae; genus UBA10438. The sequence continues at coordinate 6,734 of CANMBE010000013.1, forward strand.
TCAGGAAGAGATAGCATTGTTGGAATTGGACTTATCACTTCGCTCCTGCGGCATCAAAAGGTGTCGCTATCACAAGCATGCGCCTCGCTTCCAGTGTACGCAATGGTCAAAACCAAGAAGAGCCTTTCATCAGCATCCAACTTTAGCGCAATACGAGATCTTGTTGTGGACTCTTTGTCAGATGCCACTATCTCTACCGAAGACGGCGTGTATGCTGCCTGGCCTGACCGTTGGGTACATGTGCGAGCATCCAACACAGAACCAATCTTGCGCATCATCGCTGAAGCGCCAACCGCAGAAGAAGCACATGAACTCGTTAACCGTATCAGCTCTATGATCCATGGATAATACTGCACAACTGCGAGGAATATCAGACGCTCGAGGAGTACTTGCACTCTGCGTTACAGACGCGATTGATCGGGGTATCACATCGATGCGCGCAGAGGAACACTCAAGCGTTGAGGGTACGTTTACCCTAGTGCGAGATAGTGAAACGGGTGCGGCCCTTGTTGTACTTGATGCGTTACTTCCAGCTGAAAGTCCATTCGATGATGTGCCTCGGGACCGACTTCGCAATGTAGCCTCGCGATTGCAAGCCCCCTACTTTATGCTGACGAATTTCAGACGTGTTGTGACCTACCGCACCGAAGCTGTAACGCGCAGACTTCCAGATGAAGATCAGGTAGTTGGATGGCAGGCAGGGGGCGATGTGCAATCGCTTGACGATGTGCGTGTTGCTGCTGCATCGATGAGTGTGGGTACAGCGCTGAAGCATTCGCTGTCATGGTTGCGAATCGATGCATCGCTCGATCCAGCGCAACAGGTGCGTGATGCATCGGCGTTTTTTGCAGAACGTGTTACGTCAATGTTCGACGATATGGTTGCGTGCACGGATGGCTCACTCTTTCAACGAGATGCATCGTTGCGTTTAGGCACAAGTGTGTTGGCCTATGTGTTGTTGCAACTTCGTCGCCCACATGAACTCGATAGACTGTCTATTCCGTATGGAACGCATAGCGCAGACCTCATGCTCGATCTTGTAGGTGCATTCTTTCGCCAGGCGCGCCGCAGAGGATTTGCAATGCTTCCATCGCGTGTAGATGACGTGCTGGTTGTGCCAAAGCGCGAAGCAATGTTCCGGATGACGCTGGCAGATCTCGTACACTTCTTACACCGTTTTGATGCTGAGCGATTGGCAGATGCTGATCTGCATCGAGCCGTTGATGCAGTGTTGCAGCGCTGCGCGCGAGTGCAACGCACGTCCGTGCCCACGATTGATGCAATTGACCTGGCGCTGCGTGCCGTGGTGTATATACGTGGCAAGCATACTGGCAAGACAACCATGCTAGAGATAGGTCCAACGCAGGGACTTGCTAGTGTGCGGCAAATATTGATGTCGGGCTCTGACGTTTGTGACGCCCGCGTCTATGCCCCTAGCCCTGATGACGAGCGTGCCGCTGTTCTGCGATCAAGCGGGCGTCTTGATGCGGCTACCGATGTGCGGATATTACGAGATACAAAACAAACGAAGACACCATGGGACCTTGTCATTGCATCGTCCACTGATCATCATGACCGACACCGACTCCGACTCCTCTTGAGTAGAATGCCAATAGCGGATAACGGCGTTGTTGTGTTGTTCTTGCCTATGTCATCTTTACACGATGAAGAATATGACGGCATGCGTTATGCACTCACCTCGCGCTTTGCAATTGAATGGGTTTTTGTGAGTGATGCAGAGGCATTGGCAGAACCCGATACAGGAGTGTGTTGTGTGATTGCTCGCAAGCTCTTGCCCGAGGAAACAGCGCAGCCCCCTGCCCGATTTGTTTATATGCGAAGACCGATTGCAGCATTCTTTCCTACGTCAAAGGCATCGCGCGATCTCGAACAGGCACGCCTAAAAGCATTGGATGAATTTGTAGCATATCTCGATGCATCAGAGCTTGGCAAGCTCAATGACGAGGCCGTTGTGCGCATGGTGAGTCAGAGTATACTCCGTGAACGGCCGTCATGGGAAGATTTCCTCATTCCACCCGATATCCTCGCGTCTATCCTCGTCAAGACTGGCGCTCATTTACGCTCACTCAAGGACATAGCCGATGTGTCAGGGGGCTTACGTACTGGTGCCAACGAAATCTTTGCGCCTAACACGCATGATATTTCTAACGATGATTTAGAGATGCAGTATTGGCAACGAACAACGCCTGATGGATCTGTTCGAGACAACATCATCCTTACGTCATCAGATGATGTAGACACCATAATGGGACTGCCACGCTCTGACCGTAGACTATTGTTGCTCCCTTCTGAGCGAAACACAATGCTTGGAACAAACGTGCTCACGCGCATTGAACACGCAGAGCGCGATGGTATACATCTGAGACCATCAGTGCGGCACAGAGATGTGTGGTGGCACTTGCAGCCCCCTCCCATTTTTGATATCGTCATTGCCAAACATCAAGTGGACCGATGGCTTGTTTGCGCAAACACCGTTGGAGCATTTATCACTGATGCATTCATTGGAGTTTTGCTGCACGAAGCATCGCGCACAGAAGCAATGACGTTATGGATGAATTCTTCCGTTGGACTTTTTCTAACAGAGCTCGTACGGCTCGAGGACAACGTCTTAGATATCACCGTGCGTGATGCACAGGAGTTTCCAGTTCCAAATGATGCGATACTTGATGCTATTGATGTAAAACGTCATCTACAGCTCGCACGTAGGCCTGTGCGGTCGCTCGTTGCGGAGTTTGGCGCTGCGTCTTCAGACAGTGTACGCCAAGAAACCGTTCACCGAGACAGACGCAAGCTAGATGAATGGTTAATGCAGGATGTGTTTGCATTAACTGATGAAGAGCAGCGATGGGTGTATCGTTTTGCCTTTGCGTGGTGGTCGCGCCCAAGCAATGTGCGCCATCTCACCAATGCTCTTGCAAACGAACTCGAGCGCAAGCACAAGATCAAGCCACTGCGTTTTTGGTATACACCGTTACTTGAGCAACTGCCCGAGGAACATCGTCGCACAGTTATTGTTGATTCTGGCCTTACTCGTGCGGAGGTTGGCGGAACGATGTTTGGTTGGAGAGTAACATGTTGGAAAGGGGCTCGCCAGGACACCGTCATCGATTGCGGCTCGCAGGAAGAAGCCGAGATCATTGCCTTGTTCTTAAACCTCGGCAAAGTAACAGTGGAAGTTCCGAGCGATGCGATTATCATTGCCGATGTGCTGCCACGCTTAAGAGCCTTTAGCGAAGACCTAGCACGCACGCTCGAAGACGTTGCCTCCACCGTTCCTGCCGATTTACGTCCAGCCCTCGCAAGAAGCGTACGGGCAACGATGACGGCGCTGTAGTGCAGACACCGCCCGATGGCGTGGGGAGAAATCAGTACCGTCACATTCCGCCCCCTTCAAGACACTTCCATGAATGCAGATCAAAGAAATCATTGCTCTCTCTTTTGCTGGACGTCTCACTTCAGCAGATGTGCGGGAGCACGCAACAACACACGCAACGCTCGATGATGCGCTTGAAGCAATTGGACGTCATCCGATGGATCTTCTTGTGCAGGCAGAGCACCAATTGGACCGCTGCGCGGCGCTAGGTGTAGAGGCCATTGCATTTGATGACGTGAGATACCCTCGGCGTCTATTGAACATAGAACGCTATCCTGCCGTGATATATGTAAAGGGGGCGCTCCCACCCGAGAATGCAGGGTCAGTTGCTGTTGTAGGCACGCGGGCATGCACGGTGCACTATGGCAAGCCTGTAACAGAGATGTTTGTTGAGGAATGGACGAAACGTGGATGCGTGATAACGAGTGGACTTGCGAATGGCATTGACATGATTGCGCACGAAACATCGTTACGGTTCAACGGTCGCACCATCGCAGTCATCGCAAGTGGTATCGATCGCATCACACCTATTGCGGCGAACATGTTGGCAGATCGCATTGCCTCTAACAATGGATGCGTGATTTCGGAACATGCGTGCGGTGTAGCTGCGTTGCCACCGTACTTCCCTGCGCGTAACAGAATCATTTCGGGACTCAGTGATGCTGTTGTGGTTATAGAGAGCAAGACAAAAGGTGGCGCGCTTATAACAGCCAACTTCGCTTTGAAACAAGGCAAGTCATTGTTTGCAGTGCCCGGTCCAATCACGTCATCTCGAAGCGAGGGATGTCACGCTCTGATACGATCTGGAGCCGCGCAATGTGTTGTGAATGCATATGACATACAAAGCTCGGTTCAGTTTGATAGCGATACCTTTGCCTCGTCTCATGTTGAAGCAGTTCCTGGCCTTGATGATGGCGAAGCTCACCTCGTGGACGCCATAGCGCAACGATGGAAGTGTACCGTGCAAGAGGCATTATCAAGACTTCTCACTCTTGAAATGGACGGTCGAGTGCAACAACTGCCTGGTCAGCGATTTGTGGCAAGGGGCTGAGCGCAGCACGGGATAGTTAAAATCTGGCATCCATAGTCTGTTCATCAAACATTTACCATCGCAATGAAAACATAGTTACTTGTGATTGAATGTGCCTCACCCCCTATCTTGTCCCATGTCCATTCAGTCACGTAAAGAAGAACACGTCAACCTGGCGCTCTCGGGTAAAGCAACCTTCCGCGAGAAAACCAACGGCTTTGAACAATACGAGCTTGTATACAACGCTCTGCCGGAGATCAACCTCGCCGATGTTGATACGCGCACGCTGTTCTGTGGTGCGCAACTGCTAAGCCCCTTCCTTGTGACTGGTATGACAGGGGGCTATCCTAACGCAGAAAACATTAATCGAAGCATTGCCGAAGCATGTGCCGAGTGTGGTATTGCAATGGGCGTTGGATCTATGCGCGCGGCACTGGAACAAACAGGATCTGATCCCACGTTTTCTGTTGTGCGCCAATTCTCTGATCGTGTTCCGATACTCGCAAACATTGGAGCTGCGCAAGCAGCATTGTGGCACAGAGAAGGCACGCTTGCACAATATGTTGATAGAGCAGTTTCACTGATTGGTGCTCGCGCCCTTGCCGTGCATCTAAACCCTCTGCAAGAATTACTCCAGCCGGAGGGTGAACCGCGGTTTCGTGGTGTGCTTGATGCCATTGCGGCTCTCATTCGTACCAACAATGTACCCATCATCGTCAAGGAAGTAGGAGCCGGCATAACGGGAAATGTGGCTCGGCGTCTAGCAGATGTTGGTGTAACGATGATCGACGTGGCAGGCGCCGGTGGTACGTCATGGGCTGGCATAGAGATTTTACGACGCGCTGATGCAGAACAGGTGAACCATCTGTGGGACGTGGGCACGCCTACGGCAGAGTGCATCAGACAATGCGTAGGAGTGGTTCCTACGGTCATCGCCTCGGGCGGGATATCCACTGGCACCGAGGCGGCCAAGGCGCTTGCCATGGGCGCACACCTCGTAGGCACCGCACGTCCAGTCTTAGAGGCATATGCCCAAGGAGGAACAGAAGCAATTGTGCAATTTGCTCGGAATTGGGAACTGCATCTACGACAGTGGATGTTTATAATGGGATGCTCAAAGCTCAACGACCTTCGCGATCCGTCAACAATCCAGCGAATACTATGACCACCGATGCGCCGATGGCCATTCAAAAGACCGGAATGTTCGCCCCTTACCTCAATGATGTTGAAGATGCGCTGCAAAGTGCATTGAACGAATTCACAGAACCCGCGTGGTTGTACGACCCCGTGCGATATCTTTTTGCAGGTGGTGGCAAACGCATACGTCCGCTCCTCACCCTGCTCGCATGTGAAAGCGTTGGCGGGAGTCGCGATGCCGCATTCCCAGCTGCCATAGCCGTGGAGCTCCTCCATAATTTTACATTGGTGCATGACGATATCATGGACAGCTCGCTCAAGCGCAGGGGCCGCGATACCGTTCACGTAAAGTGGGATCAAAACGCTGCGATCCTGTCTGGCGATGTTATGATGGGCATGGCCATGAGACTACTTATGCGAAGCGCACACCATGCACCTCGACCTCTTGATGTGATTGACGCTTTTTCTACGGGGCTTATTGAGGTGTGCGATGGACAAGCGCTAGACCTAGCGTTTATGGAGCGCGATGACGTTACGCCCGAAGAATACTTCACGATGATAGAAAAGAAGACGGCCCGTCTTCTTGAAATGTCGGTTGCCATTGGAGCAAATGTTGGAGGCGCAACCAACGGTAGAGTAGCTGCCCTGCGTGCCTTTGCGAGACAAATAGGCATAGCCTTTCAAATGCAAGACGATATACTTGATCTCACAAGTCCTGAGGCCTTTGGAAAACAAGCTGGTGGTGATATTGTTGAAGGCAAACGCACATGGCTCATGCTAGAGATTGCACGCCGCGTCCGCCAAGACAACAACGCATCATCAGAACACATTGCACTCATCACAGCATTCTTTGCCAACAATGGACTTAACAACGAACAAGTCCCACGTGTGATTGCTATGATGCAGACCTATGGCGTTATTACCGATGCAACCTCGCTCGTAGAGAAATACACCAACGGTGCCTACGAGCATCTCAATGAAGTACCGCAAAACCCAGCACGAGATATGCTGGAAGCCCTTGCGAAGATGCTAATGAAGAGAGATATGTGAGTTACGGGGTTACGTAACGCTGTTCCCCAGTATCTTCGCTGATGCGAATAACAATTCTTGGTGCTGCTAAAAGCGGTTTGGCTGCTGCGGAGCTTGCCGCAAAAGAAGGCAATGTGGTATTTGTGTCTGATGCAAAGCCCCTTGAAAAAGCGGTGGAGGCGGTGGCATTCTTAGAGGACCGCGGGATTGCATCTGAGTTTGGTGGCCACACAGATACTGCTGCAAAAGCAGACCTCATTATTGTCTCGCCTGGGGTGCCCCCTACCAACCCTGTTCGCGTAGAGGCTGCTCGTCTTGGCATTGAAGTAATTGGAGAGCTCGAATACGCAAGTAGGTTTATTACCAATCGCATCGCAGCTGTTACGGGAACGAATGGCAAAACAACAACAACAGCGTTAACAGCTCACATATTGAACGAATCAGGTATCAAGGCAGTCGTTGCTGGCAACATTGGAACGCCACTGAGTAGCCTCGTTGGGGTGGTAGATCCATCCGCAATCATCGTTGCAGAATGCAGTTCGTATCAACTCGATACAACTACCTCTTTCCGACCTCACGTAAGCATGTTACTCAACATCACGCCAGATCATCTTTCGTACCACGAGACATTTGCACAGTACGTGCATGCTAAGTGGAAAATTGCCGAGCACCAACAGGCCAATGACGTTGTACTTTTGAATGCCGACGATGTACACACAGCAAACGCATCGTTGGTAACTCGAAGTATGGTGCGCTTTTTCAGTCTTCGTAATGAAGTTGATGGAGCATTCGTCCGGGGGGGCGAAATCATACTGCGGGATCAGCAGCATAACGAGGAGATCCTCATGTCCCTGAGAAGAATAGGACTGCCCGGAGCGCACAATGCAGCGAACTCCATGGCGGCCGCATTAGCAGCACGCGCTTTTGAAGTGCGGAATGAAAACATTCGCGATTCTCTCATGTCGTTCAACGGCGTGGAGCACCGACTCGAAAATGTTCGAGTGTTTAAAAACGTTCGTTACGTCAACGACTCCAAAGCAACCAACATCAACGCCGCGTGGTTTGCTCTTTCCAGCTACGATCATCCGATCGTGTGGATTGCAGGGGGCCGAGGAGACAACAACGACTATGCAACACTTGATGATCTCGTTACCGAAAACGTAAAAGCAGTTATCTGCGTTGGTGAAGATGCTGACAAGATCTTCAATCACTGGTGCACAACAAAACGATGCATCAAGGTGGCCTCTCTTGATGAGGCGGTTCATGCAGCAGCAGACATTGCAGCGTCAGAAGACGTAGTGCTCTTCTCCCCTGCATGTAAGTCTTTTGACATGTTCGCCAACTTCGAAGAACGCGGCAGGGTGTTTAAGGCCTCGGTGAATGCGTTGTAAGTTGACCTGCCCCCGTCTGTTGGTCCACTTGTAATGTTATTCATTGAGCAGCGAACCTAAAAATGATTGGTTGAATAGGTTCGGGTGCCGGCGTACGATATCCGAGTCTGCTGTGCAGACGTTTGGTGTTGTAGAAGCGTCTCCACTTTTAATCGCACAAACAAAATGGAGAATATTCACATTCCCCCTGTTCATGCTAATACCCTGTTATAGCCAGTGCTGTTGTCAGTCAGTGATTACAAATTTGTTTCTCGCAATTATTTTATTGCCTTGTGTCAGTCGAGTGAAATAAAGTCCACTTGGTAAAGTATCCAGGTGCAAAGTAATTGTCTGCCCTGAAATATTTTTTATCTGTTTTACTTGCTGTCCGAATGAATTATAAACTGTCAGGGTTGCGTCTGTAAAAATTTTGGATGTCTGCAAAGTTGTCTGCGTAGAAAAAGGATTTGGATACACACATACATATTCATCGTCTATAGGTATCGCTTGTATAGACGTGACTCCTGTAATTCCACAAGCAGAACTCGTTTGTCCAGATACTACATAATCTGAAAGGCAGTTGATATAACATTCTAAATTGGTGTAACCATTAATTCCAGTTATTGAATTTGAAAGTCCTGTTCCGTTATGATCCTGGATTCCCTTATTTAAACCATGGGAGGTTTCCCAATAATCTGGCATACCATCATTATCTGAATCTGTTAAAGGCGATGGAGGGTTAGCCGGATTAAAATCAAGGATATAGGCATCATGATAATGATCCAGGGAATCTACAAGTGGTAAAGCGGGTGTATTAGTGGGTAAGAAGCTGAACAAACGCCTATCCATGCTATCACGCGGAAATGCACCTACATTTCCATAAACATAATCAGTCAATTGATTCGTTGGGGTGTAGGTAATTAATGGGAAAGGATGTCTTATTGACTCTTGGGTTAATGTTCCAAAATTTGTATTTGGATTATTTCCCGTAGTTGAAAAATCATCACAGCAATAAAAAAGATCGTAATCTGCATAACTCGGATATAAATTCATTTTGTTGCCATTTGCATAAAAACGATTTGATGAGAAATTCAAAAAATCATATGAAATCATTCCTCCTGTATAAGTAGAACGGCTTACACTATAATTATTTACCCAATTCATATTGAGGAAAAATGAATCTATAGGTAAAGGTGCTGTTTGATCAATGTTTGAATTGTACCAAATGTTAATTGCCTGATCCCAAATCAGATTATTTGATAGTTCAATATTTAAAGGTCGAGAACCGCAGTAAGGAGATTCACAACTAAATTCCGGCATTCTTCCACCAATTCTGTTCCATACATTGTGATGAATACTAATACTATCTTGTGGATGCTCAACACTTGAATAATTCATTAGCAGTCCCCCTAAATAATAATGTTCTCCTAATGTTTCAGCCAACGAACAATTCTGAAGTGTAATATGAGTTGAATTTGACATCTGAACACATTCATCAACCGCATTTGCAAAAGAACAATGATCTACAATCGTATTGGAAGCACCGTCAAATCGGAAAGCATCCTCAAGAACATAGCCCTGTCCGGTAATGGTTGAATCGGTATTAGGACGAGAACGAACATGACGAATAATGATATTATCTCCTGTTCCTACAGTGTCGTATATCTCATCTATAACAAAACCTCTAACTGTGATACCTCCAGGCGAAGTTTGACCTGCTAAAGTGAAATCACCGTATATCACCTCTGCTGCGGCATTAATTATGCCGCTGACTTTAAAAAGAATATAACGCGATCCTGGGGTTGCCAAAGCTTCTGCTAAAGAACCGGGCCCACTTGGGTTAAGGTTGATAACATAAATAACCTGACCTCCACGACCACCAAGTGTTCCTGCTCCAAATCCTTCTGCTCCGGGAAATGAAGGGATAGTTTGTGCTTTCCCAATAGAGAAACACATAAATGCGAATAATACTACGATTGCTTTTTTCATTTATTGAATAATCAATTTTTGAGTTAGTCGGTTTTTCGGAAACTGAATTTGCATTAAGTAAATTCCTTTGGTTATGTTTTTAATTTCAATATCGGGTTGAAAGTGTTTTGTTAGAAAAATTAACTCACCTTGTAAATTATAAATTGAAATTTCACGTACATCTTTTTGTTGATCAGTATTATTCAACTGCAAATGAAACACTCCACTGGTCGGGTTCGGATAAATCAATACACTGTTTTCTACCGCGCCAACATTTTTGATTGAAGTTAGAACTGCACATTTCGTGGAACCGTTATATGTTGATGTAGTGCTTGTTCCGTTTCCAACAGTAAAAAAATTAAAAGTGTAAAGTCCAGCAGCATTCCAATAATATACGATTGAATCAGTTTGCCCACGCAAAGTATAAGTCAACGTGTAACCGTTGTTCGTTGCGTTAGGTGTGCATCCTGTTATCAATGCTCCGTTAAGCGGAGTTAATCCTGGTCTTACAGGACGAGAAGCTGCCTGCGGAATAAGTTGATGTGTTGCATCTTCGGTAACTACTCCTACCATATTTGCAATCATGTATGGTGCCGCTGCCGTTCCGTGATAATGATATACACCGTTAAATAAATGTCCGTGGTTGGCATCTAACGTTTGCATAGATGTTCCATCGGGTTCTACACGTCCATAAACTGCAAAGCCATCTAATCCAAACGCAATAGGTAAAGTAGAAGTTGTGTAACTGTATAAATGTAACGGTGCAATGTGATAATGGTAATCATCAGCCCTGCCGCAATGTCCTCCGTAATTATCTAATTGCCCGTCCAAATAAGAATCAACTCCTGTGTTTGTATGCACATTAAATATTGGAACGCCATTTACTGCAATTGCTATTGCACCTCTTGTAAAATGAATGCTGTCGACAGGAATTGGAATAGCTGCTATTAAAGGATTTAAAGGAATACTCCATGCGTTGTTGCCGACATAACATTGTGGAATTGGAACTTGTTGTTGCCAACCATGATTTGAAATGCCAACCATCATTCCGTGTGTTGTTGGAATACCTTTTGATTCAACATAAAAATAAGTGGTATCCCAAAAAGTATTCACATTGGGTTTGAAAGGAACAAAAGCCGAATCAATAAAAGCGGGAGAGGTAATGCTTTGCATGGACTCTATAACATCAGCTGTGAAACTGTATAAAGTCATACTTGCTCCAACAATTAAAACAGGAATTAAATATTTCAGTTTATTTTTTTCGGTGAATGAAAACATGCACCAACCTAATCCAAGAAGCAAAACAAGTACTAGCCAAATTTGATAATGAGAAAATAATTGAACTTTTATGGGTTGATCTGTCTCTACAAGTCGTTGATTGTTTAATTGCTTAACCCATTCATTTTTTTTCAATGCAAAGGCCTGGTCTTCTTTTGACAAAGCAGATAGTGGATAAGCAATCACATTACTGTTAGCATCTACAATAAAAACATTCCCGCTTTTAAGCATGTAAAAAGAACCGTCAACAGTTTTGTGTTCTTTTTCAATTGTCCAATGCTGTAAAATTATTTTTTCATGATTGATGTCGTGAGCAAAAATTACATTACTTGTTAAGCAAAGTAGTATCACTATACTGTTTTTGATTTTCATTTTATTTTTAAGATTATTTACCGTAAATATTTTCGACCTGTCCCCGCGTGTTGGTCTGATCTGCTCTCCTAAAATACTACCAACTGAAATGATAGTTTGGTAGTCGATACGAGCTGGGTATGAGACAGAAACATCACACGGAAGAGCACATCATCGGCATGTTGCGAGCAGCCGAGGTTGTTGCATCCAAAGGCGGTACAATTGACACCTTTTGCAGAGATCAGGCGTTTACCAAGAGCTGTTTCGGATCCGACGGTAGACAATCAGATCCTGAAGTAGGCAGCCCGGGGAAACTTCTGGGCCCGGCTAGGCGCCATGAGGGTGTCCGTGGGAGAATGAATTCGTAGAGTCGTTCAATGGACGCATGCGAAACGAATTCCTCAATAGAGACGCTTTTACAACACCACACGACCGCACAGCAGTCTCGGGTATCGCCTTCCGGCACCCGAATCAATTCAACCAATCATTTTTAGGTCCGCTGCTTATACGACCAACATTACAGGTGGACCAACAAACGGGGGCAGGTCACACAACTAATGGTCAGAACCGCAGACATCCATCAATTAGCGGACTCTCTCCCGTTCAGTACGAGGCTAATTGGTTCAAACGAAATTGAGAGCCAGCTTTCGCTTAGACAACTGTACCTCCTTATTAGGTCGGGATCACAATCAATAAGCCCGTTCCTGGGTACCTTTCGTTATAGAGTAATGGCACTTTTTTGAGTCGGCGTGCGTTACACAGCTTCATGACAGCACCAGCAATAGAGATCAACGACCTGCATAAACACTACGGCGCCTTTCATGCCGTAGACGGACTCAATCTGCGCGTTTCGCAGGGCGATGTCTATGGCTTCCTTGGCCCTAACGGCGCCGGAAAGAGCACAACAATTCGAATGATGCTTTCGCTCATTCGTCCCACGTCAGGCACGATTAAACTCTTCGGCCTGGATCTCCATAATAACCGAAATGAGATCCTCCGTCGCATTGGCGCCATCGTAGAGCGTCCTGACTTCTATAACTACCTCACTGCCCGTCGTAACCTTGAACTCCTCGGAAGACTCAGCGGCGCCGATGTCTCTACTCGCTCAATCGATCATATCCTTGGCATCGTAGGCCTAGCAAGCAGAGCATCGAGCAAGGTAAAGACGTTCTCGCACGGAATGAAGCAGCGTCTTGGGATTGCTCAAGCGCTTCTCCATTCGCCAGATCTCATCGTGCTTGATGAACCAACAACCGGACTCGACCCGCAGGGCATGGTGGATATCCGAGACCTCATCCTGGAACTCGCCGCAGATCATAAGAAAACTGTTTTCCTCTCCTCTCACATCCTGCCCGAGGTAGAACTCACCGCGTCACGCATGGTGATCATCAATCGTGGTAAGGCCGTTGTAGAGGGGGCTGTGCAAGACCTGTTAAATGCCGGAAGACTCAAAGTCACAATAGAAACAACGGAAGTAACACGTGCGCTTGAGATAATCCGTGCTACGCCCCTTACACACCATATTCAGTCTCACACCGATGACAAGATCATCATGATGATGGAGCGAGATGAGATTGCTGGTATTGTGGCTCATTTATCTGCAGCAAACATTCCCCTTTCTGCAGTGTCGCCTGTTCGCTCTCTCGAAGAATATTTCATTGCTCTTACGCAGGAGGCACCATGATTGGCACTGCCTATCGTGTTGAGATGAGCAAGGTGTTTTCTAAGTGGCGCACCTTCATCGGCTTCATTGCCATCGGAGCACTGATACCAGTTGTTGTTGCAGCGATGGGAATTGAAGGTGGACAATACCTTGGCTTTGCTACTCAAGCGCTACAGCAAACATTTGATTTCACAGGCAACTTGATGAATGGGTATACAGTGTCCTATATCATCTTTGGGATGTTATATGTGCATGTGCCGTTCCTGGTTACACTCGTTGCTGGTGAGATACTTGCAGGCGAGGCAACCGCAGGTACATATCGGCTCTTGCTAACACGTCCGCTCTCTCGCGGTACAATGGTAACGGCTAAATTTCTTGCTACGCTCACGTACACAAACATGCTTGTCATTTTTATGGCAGCACTATCACTTGGGCTTGGTGTTTCATTGTTAGGTACGGGCGAGGTTGTTGTTATTCGTTCTCAGATAACCATCATAGCTGAAAACGACTTGTGGTGGCGCTTTGCGCTGGCGTATGGATTTGCCGCCATGTCTATGACAACAGTAGCAAGTGTTGCTTTTATGTTTTCGTCGCTCGTAGAAAATGCAATTGGACCTATCATGACAACGATGGCAATCATCATTGTTATGACCATTGTTTCTGCAATCGACATCCCCATGTTTGACTTCGTCCGGCCACTCTTTTTTACCAATCACATGAACGGTTGGAAGTTTTTGTTTGATGATCCCGTCAACTGGACAAAGGTTTATACATCCGCAGGTGTGTTACTCACCCACATTGCTGGATGCTTTGTTGCAACACAGATTATTATGCGCCGGAAGGACATACTTTCATGACGAAATATATTTTGCTTGCATTCATAGTGCTAGCCCCCTCCCTACGTGCACGTACCACAAATGAACTCTTGAACGACTTAAAGATCAAGATGCAGCGAGTGAAAAGCTACACGTCTGAGCTAACTATTAAAGTAGATGTGCCGTTTATGAAGGTCCCTGTTTCAAAGGCAACTCTCACACACGTAGCACCTGACAAAACAACGATCGACGCACCTGGGTTTGCGATGATTCCTAAGCAAGGGCCAGACATGAGCGCATTGAAGTTGCTCAATAGCGACTACGCTGCTGTGGATATGGGAACTGAGGAGTGGCAAGGCGTTCGGATGCGTAAGATTAAAGTGCTACCTGCTGATGAATCATCGGACATTGTTGTAGCCACACTTTGGATAGACACAACGATGATGGTAGCGCGCAAAGTGATGTCAACTACAAAGAAGGCCGGCACCATCACCGCAGAACTTGTCTACGAGAATGCTACCGCACGCAGCTATGGACTGCCTTCCTATACCAAGCTCATCATGGAAATCGGAAGCTTTGAGATCCCAAAGTCGATGTCTGGAGACTTTAACGAATCCTCGAGCGATATCAAAACCGCAAAGAACACACCTCAAAAGGCAATGGTGGAGATATGGTATGCGAAGTATCGCATTGTGGGCAACTAAAAGTGATCAGCTCATAGTGAGAGTCAATTTTAGGTAAATGCAAGGCGGTGTGTTTTTGATATACTGTTGAACCAATCGTTGCTGAGGCGGGCTTCAGCAGCAATATCGGACCAGCGCACAATGAGGCTGCATGGTCAGCTTTATGGCTAACATGGCAATCCCCAACTCTTCACGGATTCAATACAATCCCCACGGGACAATGGTCACTGCCCTCTACGTCTCGTGAGATCCATGCGTTCTTGAGTGCTGAGCGCAGCTCAGGGGTAACCCAATGATAATCGATGCGCCAACCGATGTTGCGTTCGCGGGCGCGTGTGAAGTAGTCCCAGTATGAATACCATTCGGGCTCTTCTGGATGATACTCTCTAAAAGAGTCTAGCCATCCATCACCAGACATGCGATCGAGGATTGCGCGTTCTTCAGGTAAAAAGCCGGTGTTCTTTTCGTTTGCCTTTGGCCGCGCAAGGTCAATTGGCTGGTGTGCAATGTTATAGTCGCCGCACACAACGATATTCTTGCCCCCTGTCCTTTGCTGTGACCATCTTTCAATCATCGCATCATAAAAGCGGAGCTTAAAAGGCACACGTTTATTTTCGCTTGAGCCATTAGGGAAATAGATGTTGTAGAGGATGAATGATCCGTAGTCGATCTCTAGTATGCGACCCTCTCCATCAAATTCTTCGATGCCAATTTTTTCGGTAACATTCTCGGGTTTCATCTTTGACATTACGCCAACGCCAGAATAGCCACTCTTGATGCTGCAGGAATGCCAGAAGGTATGATAGCCGCTGAGGTTTTTTACGTCGTCGGGAATCTTGTCTACGTCGGCCTTGGTCTCCTGCAAACAGATCACATCGGCTTTTGACTCGGCTACCCAATCCAAAAAACCTTTCTTCTGAACAGCTCGAATGCCGTTCACATTCCAACTGATGATCTTCATCGCCCGGTTTTCAGTTCAGTCATTGTAAAGAGTGCAAGCAATTCAAATCCTGCATCACGGAGCTTTGCACGCCCTCCCTGCTCTCGGTCAATAACACAAACAACATGATCCGTAAGAGCGCCAAGTTGACGTAGGTCTTCACCACTGGTGATCACCTGACCGCCACTCGTGATAACATCCTCAACAATCAGAACACGCTTTCCGGCAACGGGCGGACCTTCAGCAAGCTTACATGTGCCATATTCCTTGGCCTTCTTACGCACAAAGACAGCAGGAATTCCTGTATGTGCGGACAGAGCGGCTACAATTGCAAGACCGCCCATTTCCAGGCCAGCAAGAATTTCTGTGCCGTCTGGAACAAGCGCTGCAAGTTTCTCAGCAATCGCTTTTAGAATACGAGGATCACTCTCAAACTGGTACTTATCAAAGTACTCAGTGCTCGTGATACCGCTGCGGAGCAGGAACTCACCACGTAGGTGAGCAACGTCATAGATGGCTGTCGATAGGTTTTCTCTTGTCATAGAAGCAAACATAACGCAACAGCGGCGTCCGATTTTGATCGAACGCCGCCGTGTGGAAAAGTGTTTACTGCTGAGAAGGGGCTTTTTACGGCGCCAATACAATACGACGCACAAGAGTGGCAGCCGGATGCTCAATTCTGACAATGTAGACGCCCGCAGCACCGAGGTCTGCCGCTTGAAGTGCAAACGTGTGCTCGCCGGCTTCAAGAGTTGAGTGTAGTGTGTAGACGGTGCGGCCTGCGAGGTCGCTAATCGAAACGAAGACATTCCCAGACGTAGGAAGTCCAACGCGCAGTGTTGTTGCTGTTGAGAATGGGTTTGGCTCACAAACAGCCGTCACGCCATTTTGATTGTCTTCGCTAACAGATGTAGGGTCATTGCGGTACACGCGGATATCGCTCACGCCTGACACCACTATACCGCAGGCATTCGTAATCACGCAGACGTAGCGTCCAGCATCAGCGGCAAATGCTCTGTCAACTATATATGTTGGACCGTTAGCCCCTGTGATATTGCGACCCTCTTTAGCCCACTGGTATGTAACAGGAAGTGATCCTGCTGCAACACTCACGGTAAGTGTGAAACTCTTTGATTCTTCTACGCGCAAAAGATCTGGTGGCCGTAGGCCCAGAACCGGTGCTGTGAGAGACGTCATCGTAATAGGTGTGCTCTCTGCGAAAAGCCTGCACGGCCCAGTGATGCGCACTTTGTATACGCCTGGCTGACGCGTGTCATAGCGTGGATTGGTTGCAAGCGGGATGAGTTTTCCATCGCGATACCACTGATACGAGATGTTCACGCCTTCTGCTATCACGTTGAGTTGGAAGATATTGCCTTCACATATCACGCCAGATGTTTCGCCATTCGGCGCAGTTGGCTGACGGACTATGGAAGGGGCTTGCCGCACGCCAATGTTTACGTTGTTCGTAAAGCGGTTATCACGCGATGGGTATCCAGTAACCACACACACATAATCGCGCGAGTCTTCAGGACGCGCGCCATTGATGCGAAGTGTTGGGCTCATTGCACCAGAGAACCTGCCACCATCAACAATATTCACACCGCCAACATATTTCCACTGATAACCAACGCCAGCATCGCCACCACTTGCTGTTCCTGAAGCATGAAGTAGTACGGTGTCACCAGGACAAACCGTTGTGTCTCGCGGTTGTAGCGTGATTGTAATGCGTGGGATGTAGACGCGTGCATCACGCGAGCGGACAGTGCTGCAGCCCCCTGTCACAATCGCATAATATTTACCAGACGTATCGGCGAATGTTAGGTTCTTGATCGTAAGTGTCTTTGCCGTTGCGCCTTGATACTTGAGGCCATTCGTAACCGCGGTACCTGCCATATACCACTGATAGGTCTCGCCTGCAGTGTTGGTGGCATCAATCTTGAGCACAACTGTTACACCAACATCAACTTGTGTTAACACCTTTGGCTCAAGTGTAATCTTCGTACGCTCAAATACATTCACCTGTGTTGCACGAGGCGTAATGATCATTCCACCTGCTGCTTGAATCTTGCAAGCATAAAGTCCGGCAAATGATGTGTTGATCACATCAACGATATACGTAGCTGCCGTTGCTCCTGAAATGTTGATGCCATTCCTTGTCCACTGATACGTGAGTGACGGCCCAGTTGCAGCTACAGTCAATGTGAGCTTATCGGGAATACAATGATTGATCACTGCTGCAGGGAAGGAAACAATGCGCGGGATGCGCACTTGATATGTGCTCATTGTCCCACTGATTTCGTTACCCGCTAGGATGAGGTCTGTATTATTTG
The DNA here is from genome assembly GCA_947495975.1 of Ignavibacteria bacterium. Classification (GTDB taxonomy): domain Bacteria; phylum Bacteroidota; class Ignavibacteria; order Kapaibacteriales; family Kapaibacteriaceae; genus UBA10438. The sequence goes on from CANMBE010000013.1 coordinate 24,725, forward strand.
GGCTCTCTGCAGCGGTAACAAAGTGCAGCACTTCACAACCGAGGTCACCAACCGTAGCATTGTCAACGTTTGCAAGATTTGGAGTCACTGCAAAGTTTCGAGAGTTGATATAGTCGATGTATTTAGAGTTTACAGGGTCAGTGATGTTGAACATGAATGTATGACCGATGCGCTCGCAACCAACAAAGGCATAGGTAGTATCGTTGATAACACCAATAGTCATGGCTTCAGGTTCTGGGCCTTTGTTGTCCGACCTATCGTCAAGTGAATTGGTTGTGTGACCGGCATTGAAGTTCGTAGGGAAGAATGCAGCGGTGCGCGTTTCGAGTTCATTACCTGAATCGTAGATGAGGTTGCCATCTACGTTCCAGATAGAGAATGAGCGGCCACCAAGCGTGTAGAGTTCATCAAAGTCGCCGTCACCATCAATATCACCGAGTGTAGTTGTGATATTTAGTCTGCCAAGCTGTTGATTTGTCTTCAGCAGTGGCCAAGCCAGTGCAAAATCTGGATCGAGGATGACGGTAACAGCTCCGGCCCGTGCCTCTTCTACATACGTTCCCCAATCTCTGGCATCACCTTCGTTTGCAGTAACGAGATACGTTTCCGTGCCAATCGTGGCAACCTGAATAGCATCGGGCTGATACATACCGTAGACTGGCCAATTACCAATCTTTACTGCTGCTGCGGTGCCTGCTGCGTTATCGCGATCACTCGGATCAAGTCCATTTGGACGATCGAAAGTGATTACACCAATAACAGGAATGTTTGTTGTGTTTACAGTAATGCTACCATTCGGTACGGCAGGTAGGATAGATCCACCAACACCAAAATCATTGTCATTGACAACAGCAATTGTATTTGCGTTGATGCGCGTAATACCTTCTACTTTATCCCAGCTACCATATCCTGCACCAGGGAGGTAGATGGACTTCTTCTTGCTCACTGGACGTATACCATATGTGGCAAGTTCAGCAAAGGAGAGCGACTCAATCGTGCGCCCTGGTGGCAATGAAGGTGGAGTTGTAAAGATGTTTGTGGCACCCTTGAGATTTATCTCAAAGACGTACTTGCGCGCACGAAGCCCCGTAGCATCATCGCGTTCTACAACATAGAATTTTCCGTTGCCAAGCGAAGTAGCATCACCGATCTTGTCGCACGAACCAAACTTCTCAAACATCGGGTAAAGATATTCACCAACAACAGTTTTTGTAACAACGTCGAAGGCAAGAATTCTGCACCACGTAGACGCTTTGGACGAGTTATCTGTAGATACATCCGGATTATCTAACGCTGTTTGAATAAAGGCGTAACAAATGTTGCCTTCAATTGCCACAGCTTCAAATCCACGATTGGCGCGGCGTGCTGCATAGACGGCCGGAAGTGTTTCTGTTCCGTAGGTACCAGCAGCAGCGCCAACGGAGGCGGCAGTGCCTGCTGGGATGTGGCGAGCAATCAGTGTACCGTTGCTGTTGAAGTTGTAGATAGCCGGACGGTATTCATCAACCATCCACCATGTGCCTGCAGAATCAACGGCAATACCCTCTAAGTCTCCACCGAACGGATCGTTAGGAAGATCATTACCAAAAAGGTCAACGGGAAGCTCATCTGTATACGCAACACCTTGTCCGGCAGCCTGTAGGTTTGGGCGACCAGAGATAGGCGTGATGCCATCTGTGCGGAACAGGGAGGTGCGCGAAAGAATTGTATACGCACCTGTTGTGCGATCAAGTTCAATCGCAATTACTTCTGCTTGTAAGTTTGGAAGTGCAAACGGACGGCGGAGTTGGCCTCGGAGAGTAACGGGCTCTCCATTCGGACCGCGGTCAGGATGTGTGAGGAAGCGAAGCTTTGTAGTGTCTGCCCCATAACCTGTGAACCATAAACCTGAGAGGCCGCCAAGAGAAATGTTTTGTCCGGCTGGAGTTGTGCCAATCGATGGACGAACTGTCCATGGATAATTTGTGGAGCGGGCTAGCCCCTTGCTATAATCTTTAAATCCAAGTGCAGTAACGCGCAGAAGAGCGGCATTATTGATATCGATCACTGCAATGGCGTTGTTCTCTTGAAGTGTGATGTATGCAGTTGCGCCGTCAGCAGAGATTGCTGCATACTCTGGTTCAAAGTCTTGAGCTACTGTTGCATTGGGTCCGTAGATGCGGATACCAAGTGCGCGTAGTGAGTCTTGTTTGCCGTTGAGCAATCTAAAATCAACAGTTTGCACCGTTGGGACTGCGGGATTGGTAACGTTGATGATACTCACTGTGCCTTCAGCATCAAACGTGTAGTTGACTTCAGGCTCAGCTTCATTACACACGATGAGTCGCTGACCATTTGGAGTAAAGGCAATCATATCTGGCAATGCACCAACAGCGATTGAGCTGCGAAACACGCCAGCCATATCGAAGAAGAGGACCTTGCCTGGATTAGACTTACGTGTTGCATCTTCGAGGGCAACTGCAACAAGTCCATTCTTTACAGCAACGCCGTTCACAATTCCGCTGTACGCCGTCAAGAGCACGTCTCGTATCAGCACAGGATTTGCAGGATTCGTTACGTTGATGAATGATATCTTATTGCCATTCGCATCAGATATGATGGCCGTCTTTGAGGCTGGATCGTACGTAACCACTTCTGCAGATCCCTTATCGAAGGTTGCAGGACGCTGCGTATGGCGACCGAGGAGCTGTAAGACCTGGGCTGTTTGCGCCTCTGCTACGTGGCTTACCAAGGTAAAGCAGATAAGGCTCATCGCAAGAAAGAAACACCTATTCATGAACCACCTCGTTATGTTATACGTCGTAAAATTGTAACGGCACAAAATTGGTGGTCATATGTAGGGTCAGAGTAACGGCAACGTCACCATTGTGTAACCATGTTATCGGAATGTAAATGCATTACTTTATTGTAATATTCTTTGCAAGTATTATTGGAACTGCTTGCTCTAGCACAGACACTTGCTTAAAAGATGTTGCCGCTGATAATTTTTCTGTTTCTATCAGTAAAGGCATGTGCTTTGGAAAGTGCCCCGTTTATAAGGGCACGGTCTGGGGCGATGGGCGTGTTACGTATGAAGGTCAACAGAACGTTGATCGGTTGGGTACCTTCACCGGAGTAATCTCTCAGGAGGATCTGTGTGCGTTAGTTGCGCAGGTTCGCGAGCGTAAGCTTGTACAACTCGATACGTCGTATATAGACAATGTGCCCGACGCTCCCGTTACAACAATCACGATTACTGATAAGGGGCAAAGCAAAACCCTTCGTTGGAACATGGTTTCGCCAGAACCGCTCCGAGAACTTGGTTCACTTATGGTGAATGCAACGTTCGGGAACAAGAAGATGAAGAGATAATGGCCATCTCTATCATTGTGCAGCAGCCATGATGAGTCCAACTGACATCAACACTGTGTAGAGCAAATAGAAGAGTGCCGTGCCTGCTAGGACTGCATTGAGCTTGGCACCGTGGTACTTCAATATCAACATCGATAGCACTATTCCATACGGCAGTGCAACAATTGGTAGCCATACCCACATACCACGGTGCTGACTAAGTATCAGTGATGGTATGATGAGAGCCAACATTGTAAAGACCACGTATATCCAACGTGCCGGAACAGACCCGATGCGCACAGCCAATGTGCGCTTGCCTACTTCTGCATCTGTTTGAATATCTCGAATGTTGTTCACTCCCAAGATGTTGGCCGCAAGTAATCCTGGGCCAATAGAAAGGAACAGCGCATCAGCATTCCAACTACTGGCGTGAACAACGTATGTTCCTGTTACAGCTATAAGGCCAAAAAAGACAAAGGCAAACACATCACCCAATCCCCTGTAGGCTAATGGGAAGGGGCCACCTGTATACGCCCACGCCATTACGAGGCATACCACGCCAATAAGCAGAACTTCAAGACCGGAGCGGTAGACAAGAGGCAGGCCAAGGACAAATGCAAGTGAAACAACCATTAACGATGCGTTGCGCATGGATTGCGGAGTGATGAGTCCGGCACTCACTGCACGCAGTGGTCCAACACGTTGTTCATCTGCACCACGTTTGAAGTCTTCGAGTTCATTCACAAAATTCGATGCGATTTGTATGAGCACCGAACAGAGGATGATAAGGGGCACACTAGGCCAGTGTACTATTCCATCAGCAGCGGCAAGGGCGGTGCCAAGCACCACAGGAGCAAAGCCTGCTATCAACGTTTTTGGTCGTATTGCATGCAACCAAACGTTCACAGAGAGACCACCGTTCCAACGTAGAGGAAGGCGATGCCGCCAGTTAGCTCTCTGTAGTAGCAGTCTTCTAGTCGCCCTGTTTTCTTCATAAGAGCGAGAAATTCTTCTCTACAAGGAAATGTAGCTGCCGTAGTTGGCAGATATTCATATGCTTTACGGTATCCCGTGATACGGCCACCGATGAATGGGATTACGTTCTTACTATACCATCGGTACGTAGCACCCACAAGTCCACGGGGCTGACCAAACTCAAGAACTACAATTCGTCCACCAGGCTTTACAACACGCGCCATCTCACCAAGTGCCACGAGTGGTGTATCTACATTTCGAATTCCAAACGAGATGCTCGAAACATCAAATGTTGCGTCATCATATTTAAGGTTCATGGCATCGGCAACTTCAAAGGCAACGTTAAGCCCCTTCCTTTTTGCTTTCGCAGGTGCAAAAGACAACATATCCGCATTGAAGTCCGTACCAACAACGCGTGCAGTAGGTCCAACAACACGCTGAAAGGCAAGTGCTAGGTCACCCGTACCAGTTGCACAGTCTAGCACTGAGCTTCCTCGAGTAGCACCACTGGCCTTAACGGTAGCGGAACGCCACAGATGATGTACGCCTAGCGATAGAATCGAATTTGCGAGATCATATTTTGGAGCGATGTCAGAAAACATCGCATGAACAGCATCACTCATTCTGCAAAGATACGATTGACAGTGTTCCATGCACCCAGCATAACGGCGGATGTTCCTTGGCCAGGAAACACACTATCACCAATCATATAGAGACCGCGAAACGGTGTTTTGTTTGGAGGCATGAAAATCATGGGGCGCGATATGTCATGAGGAAGTCCACCCACATAACCTTCATAACGCCGTGTATAGGTAACCCATGTTTTAGGCGTTCCACCTTGCACATGCAATGGCAACATGCCATCACATTCATGCATACGGCGGCCAATACATTCTAAAACAGCATCCATGATCTGCCTCTTCTTGTGGTCATGTTCATCCGCAGTGAGTCCTTTCCAATCTTCAGATAGCGTGTGTGTGCTTACGGTAACGGCCGTATGACCCAATGGAGCACGTTGGCGATCATCCGGGTGTGAGAATGACAAGAACACCGATGCCGACCGAATGCCTGGGATCTTTTTATCGAGAAATAGTTGCACGTATTGGCTTGACAATTTGGGAATGCCGTCCAGTGCGAAGTACATCGTGAAAGCACACCATGACTGTGCGTTTGTCCGAGCCATTTTATCAAAGTAAGACGCTTGCTTGCCACGAGTAAGATCATTCATGTTCCAAATTGGAATTGATGATACCACTGTATCAGTCTCAAATTGTTCTCCGTTTGTACAGCTCACGTCCCAACGACCTGATGGCATTTGTTCGATCGACGATACCACACGCCGGAACTTCATTTGCGCACCATGCTCGGTAGCATGTCTCATGAGCTTCAATGCCGGACGGTACATTCCCCCAATCGGGTAATACGTCTCACTAGGATAGGTCAGCCCAAGGGCAGACGTCAGAAACGGTGCGCGTTCTGATGTGTTTTGTGTGCTGATGAGGAGTTGCTCATTGATGAAGTCAACAAAAGCGGGGTCTTTATCAACTCCATATCTCGCAAGTAACGTTGCTACGGGGCGTACAAGGCCTTGTACCAGTGGCAAAGCCGCAAGGACACCGGGATTCATAAGCTTTAGCCAATCAATCGCTGATGTAGGGCGTAGCGACGGCTGATTATTAACCAATTTCCATACACGATGCTCAAGGCGATACTGTTCTTTCCAAAACGCAGCTTGATCCCCAACAGGAAAGTGCTTCTGCATTTCTTTAATCCAACTCGCTTGTGAGGCATGCCGAACGATGTCCCTATCGGGCATACGAACAAGCATTCCAGGATCTTGTTTTAACAGATCAGGCATGATTCCTAAGTGTCCGAATACACGCCCGGTGGGCTGGGTTGGCAGCACACCACTCATCGTTGTTGCTCCAACATCAAACGTGTATTCTCCTCTGCGAAAGAATGAAGCGCAACCACCAAGTGTATCATGAGCCTCGAGGACTGTAACGTTCCGTCCTTCATGAGCCAATAGCGCAGCCGTTGTTATTCCAGCATAGCCTGCACCCAGCACAAGGGTCTGAGTGTTATTCTTCGTACTGGTTTGTTTTCTCATACCGGAGCAACATGAAAGAGTGTTGTAAAGTTCTGGTACGTAGGCACTACATCACTATGCACCAATGGATTGCCTTGCTGGAAAGGCACATCGTCAATCATGACCGTGTGCTCAAGTGGCCAGCAGCGCCACTCAGGTATAATTCAGCAATACCTCCATAAATTCACACAATGAGTAACACATTATCTCTCTGCTTCGCAATGCTATGGTTGACGTATGCTTCAATCTGCGCAACGCCGCGGTTCTCTCAGGAACAAATACGCGAAGGAAAGAAGCATCTGCATCGCAGGTACGATGACGTGCGCAGAAGGAGAGTTCCCCATAACGAGGTATTAGAGGCAAGCATTCGCTCAAATGCGATTTCCTTTGCACTGCAAGCCCCTTCCAAATTGAATGTAGATGTTCTTGAATCACAACCACAATGGAAAACGATTGGCCCAACGTCTACAGCTGGACGTATCAAATCAATTGTATGTGATAGTGTAACACCGGGACTTCTCTTTATTGGTTCTGCTGCAGGTGGAGTGTGGAAGAGTACTGATGCCGGCAGCAGCTGGGAACCATTGATGGACAACGCTAACGCTATTGCAATGGGTGCTCTCTGCATAGCGCCCGATGACCAACACACCATCTATGCAGGCACAGGTGAACAAGTAGTTGGTGCGAACATTTTTCTTGGCGCAGGATTGTTAAAATCCACAGATGATGGTGCTACATGGTCTGTTGTTGGTCTTACCCGCGTTGGCTCTTTTTCTCGCGTAATCATACACTCAACTGCACCTTCTACAATTGTTGCTTCATGCATGAATGAACAAGCAGGTGTGTGGAAAAGTATTGATCGCGGTGCATCATGGCAACGCATGTTTGCAGGGCAGGTGTATGATATGACGATTGATGTATTGGACGCCAACGTGTGGACAGTTGCTGTGCAAGACAGTGGCATAATGTCAACGAATGATGGCGGCCTCACTTGGCAACGACGGATGAGTGGGCTTGTGGGCAAGATAGGCAGAGCCTCTGTGCAGCAAAGTGTGAGCTCACCGAACGTGATGTACACAGTGATGGAGCTCAATGATCTGGCCGTGATTGCAAAGTCAACAGATAAGGGGCTCTCATGGCGCATTCAATATCAAGATCAGCAGGGTTGCTTCTTTTCCGGCACCTGTGTTCCAAGTGAGAGTCAAGGATTCTACGATAATGTCATCGCGATCGACCCTCGAAATGCCGATCATGTCATCGCTGGTGGGATAGATCTCTTCCTCACAATGAATGGCGGCTCTGCTTGGACCAACACAACGAATGGATACAGCGACGGCGATGGTAATGGTCATCCGCACGTTGATCAACACGCAATAGCATTCGATCCACTCGATTCCTCTGTTGTCTACGCAGGTAACGATGGTGGAATGATGCGCAGTGCCGATGGCGGAGCTTCATGGCTACCAATAAATACTGGGCTTAGCGTAACTCAATTCTATGCCTTCGACGTGGATCGCACGTCACGTAACAGAATGTTTGGTGGCACGCAGGACAACGGTACGATTGGGACAGATGGCAGTGTTGATTGGAACACACTCTATGGTGGCGACGGCATGACGACGCTCATTGACCCCACAAACTCAAATCTCATCTATGGTAGTGGCCCAGAGGGCGAGCTCTTCAAACTCAACCTTCGTACTATGTCTAGCAAGCGCATCACAACCGGTATCGATCTTGCTGAAGAGTGCGAATGGGTTGCGCCTATTGTCATCGACCCTTTGCAACCAACTGTACTCTTGACAGGCCGAGAGAGAGTGTATCGCAGTGAAGATGCAGGAGATACATGGGAACCCATTTCTCCCCGGCTATCACACACAGTTACCTCCATTGCCATCTCCCCTGCTGATGAAGAAGTTCTCTGGGCAGGGGGCTCCTGGGGAGATGTTGTGCTTTCAACGAACTATGGATCATCATGGACACCTGTGTTTAAGCGTCCACTCAGCCAATTATTTGTAAGCGATATCGCATGTGCACGCAGAGATCGCAACGTTGCATGGATCACATATTCTTCCTACGGCACACCACAAGTTTGGAAGACAACAGACCTTGGTGGCTCATGGTTTCCTGTGTGGAACCGAATGCCCAACGTACCTGTAAACACGCTCGTACTGCATCCTGATGATGACAACGTAGCATTCGTCGGTACAGATATTGGAGTGTTTGCCACCTATGACGGTGGACGCAACTGGAGCCCCTTTGGCATTGGCCTGCCGCGATCTCCTGTCCTTGAGCTCCGTGCAGACGCAACGTTCTCATACCTGCGCGCTGCAACACACGGTAGATCAATGTGGGAAGCACCACTGCGATCGCAAATCCCAACAGCATCAATGATTATCGTGCCGGCAGGTGGCGAACGATACCCAGCATTGACAACCGTACCAATTTCATGGGATGGCATTGAAGCCCCCTGCGAGATATCCTTTACAACAAATGATGGACAGTTGTGGCAGGTGATAAACACGAATGTGTTCTCGAAGTTTACGTTGTGGACGGTTCCAAACACACCAACCACCGCAGCTCGTATTAGAGTCAAAACACTTGTTGCCCCGTTTACAACCGTAGAGAGTAAAGACTTTTCCATCATTGAACTTCAGCGTGGCGTTATCCTCGATTCTCGCGCGATGTCATGGACTGCATACGGACTTGCTTGGGACGGACATGATGGCCTTTGGACAACGGACATCCACAGTCCCAACCTCTATAAACTCCACAGAGACAGACTTGAATTGATAAAGGTCATACCAATTCAGGATGCAGGAGACAGCCTCTTTACCGACCTTACATTTGATCGTGATAGTGGCTTGATTTATGTGCACCGTCTCGACGATTTTAATGGCACCTCAACAACTGTATTTGTGCTCGATTCGTTTGGCGTTGTAAAGCGATCCTTCCCTTCCCAAGCCCGACGCTACGGCACTGGTCTTGAGCTTGTCAATGGTGATCTGATTGGCACCGAGCGTGATGCAGAGCAACGCATTGTGCGAATGGATCCGCAGACAGGAAGTTTGCTCAGCACAGCTATCAATCCATATCGCACTGCACTTGGTCCACGCTGCGCTGCTGCTGACGGGCGCGGCAATATCATTCAAGCGCATACGAGTTTTCCGCCAGGCGGCGGCAAACTCTCCTCTGTGATCGCTACGAAGATTCCATCGTCAGATCTTGATACGGTTACCGATCGTCTTCTTCTTGAATCTCGGAAGGGGCTCATCAATGCCCGAGGAATCGAGATTGACCAAAGAGATCAGACTATGTGGGTAAGTGATATAGATGGGGTAATCTGGAAGATTGCTGGGATGAACTACGTGCCTCCTATCACAAGCGTGGTAGAAGGCGTAGCAGAATCACTGCGTGTGTTGATTTCTCCGCATCCAATTAGGTCAGCTGCACTTTTCACAATCTATCCGTCAGGCATAGAACGCACACTCAGTGTTGAGATCTACGATGTGACGGGTAGTCTGATAGTTGCAATGCCAACGGCCGTGCTACCTTCGGATAACACTGTCACGTTCCGCCTCCACGCAGACACAATAGCAGATGGCACGTACCTGTTGCGTGTTTCGTCACCAGGTGCTCCTGACATTCGCCGTACGTTTGTTGTAACCCATTGAATTATCTCGAATCTCCGTACCAAGGCAACGTATTTCCGTATCTCTGCAACTCTGTAACTCTGTAACTTCTATTTATGCAGCACATCCTCCTTGCCCTGGTCACAATCAGCGTTATATGGTACGCGTGGATTAATTTTAAGAAGCTTGGTCGCATTCTAGCAGTAGATGCAGGACTTACACCAGAGGAGCGGCAAAAGCAGCAAATGAAATACATCATGCGCATTGTTGCCTGTTTGCTAAGTCTTGCAATTCTGCCATTTCTCTTTACAGTCCTCACTTCGTTATGAGCGAACCGGTCATAGATCTTCCGCCTGCTAGAGGGGCAACGTCAGAGCGAGAGTTTCTAGACGGGCCGCACTCGAGGTGGCGCGAATTTCTCTTTGTTGTTCGAGTACTCCGAGAGTTCATTCGCGGATTTAGAGTGCTGCACTTTGTAGGTCCATGTATCACTGTGTTTGGCTCTGCACGTTTTAAAGAAGATCACGAGTATTACACGCTAGCTCAACAGATGGGTGGTCGGCTTGCGGAAATGGGATTTACCGTTCTAACAGGGGGCGGACCAGGCATTATGGAGGCCGCCAACAGAGGAGCAAAGGAAGCTGGCGGGACAAGCATTGGACTCAACATTCAGCTACCATTTGAGCAGAGCGTTAACCCGTGGCTCGACATCATGATTGAGTTTGAGCACTTCTTTGTTCGCAAAGTGATGCTGGTGAAGTATTCACTTGGATTTGTCGTGATGCCAGGTGGATTTGGAACCATGGATGAGCTATTCGAAGCTATCACACTTATTCAGACCAAGAAGATCACGCACTTCCCAATTGTCTTGCTGGGTAAGGCCTACTACCAAGAGATGATTCAAACAATGTCTGAAACGATGATAAACAACGGCACCATCTCGGAAAGAGATCTCGAGCGATTCTTTCTCACCGACAGCATAGATGAAGCCGAAGATTTTCTTCGGAAGCATGTAGTAAAGCGGTTCGGGCTCAAACAACAACTGTTCATTCCCAAGAAATGAATATCTGCGTCTACTGCGGGTCTAGAAGTGGCCGCGACGTCCGCTTTGAGGATGCAGCACGAGAATTAGGTATCGCCATTGCATCACGTGGATGGCGCCTCGTATACGGCGGGGGCAATATTGGTCTCATGGGGACCGTAGCGCGCACGGCACTTGAAAACGGAGCTCACGTAACTGGGATCATTCCAAAATTCTTGGCAACAAAAGAGATTGCGTTGGAAGAATGCACTGAGCTTATCGAGGTAGAGACAATGCACATTCGTAAGCAGCTCATGATTGACCGATCAGATTTGCTTGTTGCACTACCAGGTGGCTTTGGCACATTAGATGAGCTGTTCGAAGCTCTTACATGGCGTCAAATTCGACTGCATGCACGGCCCATAGGGTTGCTCAACGTGTCAGGATACTTTGATCCACTTGTTGAGATGATCGCACGAATGCAGAGTCATGAATTTGTGCAAGAGCGCCACGCAGGGCTCTTGCATGTATCAGACAATGTAAACAATCTACTCGACGTCCTCGCACGTACAACCACAAGCCAGTTTGGTGACCATCTCGATTTGACGTGAGCGTCTTGTTAAAGACCTTCTTTCAGATAGTTGATGTCAGCGCTAGTAGTTATGCCAATCACGTGTCATTCTTACACGAGCACGGATCATAGTATCGGATGAAGCAACAGCGAGTGTTGACCTTGTCACTGACGCTACCATTCAGCGTGCGATACGTAAAGAGTATACAAGCACAACTATCTTGGTGATTGCTCACCGCCTCAACACTGTTGCCGATGCGGACATGATGGTTGAGCTAGCTCAGGGTCTGGCAGTTGAAATCACCAGACGTTAATCTCACGTTCTAGATCTACGCCAAACTGGTCTTGCACCTGATGCTGAATGCGCATGGATAGTTCTAGTAACTGCGAGCCAACAGCATTCCCATGATTGACGAGCACAAGCGCTTGGCGGTCATGGACGCCGGCATCACCAGAGCGATACCCTTTCCAACCGCATTGGTCGATGAGCCAGGCAGCTGCGAGTTTATATGTGCCGTCTGCCTGAGCATATGATGGCATTGTGGGATGTGCAGCCACAAGCTGTGCGTATGTGTCTAGGTCAACAACGGGATTCTTAAAAAATGACCCAGCATTTCCTATCACGCGTGGATCAGGGAGCTTGCGTTGTCGGATTGCAACAACGGCATCAAAGACATCCGCAACCTGTGGCTCAATCACGGCGCATGAGTGCAATTCCTCTGCCACATCACGATACGAAACATTCACAACAGGGGCTGTGGCGAGTCTATACGTCACTGACGTGATGACCATTTGGTGGCGCAGATCTCGCTTAAAAATACTTTCGCGATAGCCAAATGCACATTCATCCTTGGTGACTGTAGCAACAATTCCAGTAGTCACATCTAATGCTTGCAGCTCCACAAAACACGAGGATTGCTCCGTTCCATACGCACCTATATTCTGCATGGGTGCTGCGCCAACGGTTCCTGGAATAAGTGCTAGGTTCTCTAAACCTCCCCATCCATTCTCTACCGACCATTGAACTATGGAATGCCAATTCTCACCAGCGCCACAATGAATTGTTGCAGAAGATGCTTCTACAGTAGATGTGCGCCCCATGATTCGAATACGAATGATGAGCCCTGCAACATCATCTGTTACAAGTATATTACTTCCAGAGCCCAAGACTTTGAACGGAGTGTTTGCAGCTTGCGCCCATGCGATTGCTTTGCGCAATTCTTCAATTGTGCTAACCTCAACGAACGACTCAGCAACAGCATGTATGCCAAACGTTGTAAATGGTGCAAGGTCTACGTTATGCTGTATATGCATACTACATTAATGATGGATCAGAACAGGAACCACACGAGTGCCTGTAGGTGTGTTCAAGAGCACTGAATACCTGCCACTTGCCAACGCACTCACGTTGATGCGAGTGGAGCCAACATCAAGCTGGCCTAGCAAAACAACAGCGCCAAGAGCATCCACTAATCGAATGTTGGTTGGTCCACCTATTCCCGTAAGAGTAACGAGTGAAGTTGCAGGAGTAGGTATTGCTTGAGGCTCGCTTACAGCATTGTCAGCTACATCAGTAGCTTGCAGTTCCCAGCGATACGTGAGCCCCTTTTTCATCGCCAACTCATTGTTAAAGCTAACCAGAGAAAATCCGCCTTTTATGTATGACTCACGTACATTCATAAGGTCGTTTTCAGCAAGAGAGACCAGAACCTGATTGTCAAGTATATCATTGCCTCTCAGGCCAACGAGTGCCAATACGTTCTCAGTGAGTGGTGCTGGTTGATCATAGACCATCTCAATAGTGCCGCTCTCATGAAGGTGAATCTGAAACGAAAACCGACCTACATCGCTTGACGTGCCTGCTTGCCAGTCGTACACGCGCGCATTGTAGTTGCGCCATTCAACCTTTAGGATACGGTTTGGTTCAACCCCTTCTGTTTTCCACGCAAGGCGCCACGGCATGGGTCCTGTTGTATCGGGATTAAGCTCTGTTGCAAATGGCGCAATGATGAGTGCAGCTTCATTGTACCGAGCCGTAGGATATGTTTCAGATGGCTCAAACGGTCTACCGCCAAAGGTTATGAATCCATTCTTTGCAACGAACATCGATGTAAGTCTTCGTCCATAAACATTCAATGCAAAGGGTAGTTCCACTGTTGCAGTTCTATTTGTGAAATTCGATTTATCGCGCAATACTGTGCAATTCTCGAGCAAACTATAGTTTGTCATAAGAGCCGACATCGAGTACTCACGAGCCAACAACGGCGTACGTCGCGGCTGCTGTATAAACAGCGCTCCGGTATATGCATACATGGGATACACAACTGTGTTTTCTGTAAAAGGGGCTTTCTGAAGAGTGTCAATCACTGGCGTTATCTCATAGAATTTATCCGCACGCATGTTGTCAATCACAACAACACCATCAGCCGGAACGATTCCAATTGCAACAATAGAATCATTATCGAAGTCCACTGCTTTGTACGGCATGCCACCAACAAGGTGCAGCCGTGTAGGTGAATCATATTGTTCTCTGTTTCCAACACCCAATGCAATTGATGTCGTCACGGAGGGAAGTGTAGAAGTGGATACACAACGTATCATTTGTGGATCCTCAGACACAACGAGTTCTACACTATTCTTATTGGGAGTAATCTGTCTGCCATTCGATGTTGGGACGATGGTGTATTGTCCAACAGGAAATGCTCTTTCGAATACGAGCGCTGTGTCGCCAGCTTCTATAAATGGGAGTGATATTTGTTCAATAAGACTCGGCAATTGATTGCTGTATATATTCAGCGAAACGGGCGTAGTATCGCCTCGGTTATCGATGATGAGCCGAATGGTTTGCCCCTTAACAACAGTCACGTCATACCTCGTGACACTATCAGCTATGATCACACCGTTTGATACAGATTGGCTCAATGTCACAATAGGATACGGCACGTAAGGGGGCTTCACGATGATTTCATACAGACCATTCGCAAGTGATGTGAACATGTATGAACCATCGGCCGCTGATACTACAATACTATCACCGTTTGGGCGTGGTGTTTGGCGATAGATGTCATTATTAACCGGACGCACAGAGAGCTGCACGCCTTCTATAGGTTGCTGCGTAATCGCATCTATGAGTTTTCCCCGCAATGTATTCGTGAACTGCGGAGACCGATTCCCAAGACAAGCCGCACTGCGCACGTATGACTTTATTACGTTTCGATGAAGCGGATGAAATTCCAACGTCATGGTGGCGCCATTCACAATTTGCTGGTGGCAATACGACAATATCGTACCACGCGTTGGGCCTACTTGATCAAATGTTACACATTCACCGGATTCAGATGCAACGCAGCTATCGAGTGGGCCGTTGGGCCAATAGCAACTTTGCGTATGAATCCCACCGCACACGTGGCCAACCTCATGGCACATCATACCAACATCCCAGGACCACGTTGGATAGTTTGTTATCTGGCGCAGCACGTCGCCGGCGCAATAGCTGCCATCTTCCTGACAAATGCCGCCAATCGTCCGAGCAATACCTCCTTGACCACCACGTGATGTAAGGAAGATTGCCAGGTCTCGCTGAACGCTTGTCATTTTCGCTCTATACTCATCAACGAAGGTGGAGAGCAGACCAAACACGTCGCTGTTATCATCATATGGGTCATTGGCCGACTCCCACACACGAAGATTTGTCACTATAAACCGCACGCTCAGCTCACGCTCATAGACGCTGCTCATTGCGGCCAATAATTGCGCAACGTACGTCTGCGTTGCCTCGATTGTTTCCAACGAAGCATAAAGATCGTGATCAGCCTCAACCGCAATTTCAATCGTAACTGTGTCTGTAATCTGCGCATCTTCTTCATTCTTCAGCGCGCGATGTGCCTCAGAAATGAGACGATCCAATTCTTTTGACATCTTTTCTGTTGCAGTTGCGCAGGTATAGGGTGCATCATAGTCTCGCATCACCACGTAAGCATTGCGGGCCTGCTCTCTAAATTGTCGACCAATGAGAAATCGGCCACCAGGTCCGTCAATCAAACCAGACATCTCACCGGACGCATGAAATGTAAAGACTGCCATTTCGCCATGTGCTGATGTGCTGCGATACCACACGAGGTCTTCTCCAAGAGAAGAGTGCTTGGCACCATTCTCCGTCATGATGGTTATTCGTGAGGCCGCGTTAGCTATGGACCAACGAGTAAGAGACAGCGAGACGTTTATACCGCTCGGCATCGGAACAACAAATTCAATATGCCCGTCACGGTTGCGAACGATTGACTGCACTGCTTTCACATTCGCTGTGAGTACAGCGTTTTGTACTGCATCACTCTTTTGCTGCGCATGTGTTCGCGAAAACACGTCATATGTGCGCTGTGCAAATCCTTGCATGGACATACAGCCTAAAACAGCAAGAAGAGAGATATATCGAATCATTGTTCCCGTCCTTTTATGACAATGAGAACTTTGGTCCCAACATATCTTCAGGACGAACCCACGCATCGAATTGTTCTGCGGTTAGCAAGCCCGATGCCACTGCCTCTTCTTTTAACGTTGTGCCATTGTGATGGGCTGCCTTGGCAATCTTTGCCGAACTATCGTACCCAATGTGTGCATTGAGCGCAGTTACCAACATGAGTGTGTTCTGATTATAGAAACTCAGACGCTCAGCATTTGGAACGATACCAGAAGCACAATGAATAGTAAACATTGTACACGTATCGGTGAGAAGCCGTACACTTTGTAGCACATTGTAAATAATCACTGGCTTAAACACGTTGAGCTCAAAGTTTCCACTTGATCCACCAACATTAATCGCAACATCATTGCCAAAGACCTGGGCCACGACCATCGTCATTGCTTCGCTCTGTGTTGGGTTTACCTTGCCAGGCATGATTGATGAACCCGGCTCATTTTCTGGTATCGAAATCTCACCCAGACCACAGCGTGGACCTGAAGACATCCATCGAATGTCATTTGCAATCTTCATACACGATGCAGCAAGTGTTTTAAGTGCACCATGGAGATACACTAATGCATCATGGGCAGCGAGCGCCTCAAATTTGTTGGGAGCTGTTACGAAGGGAAGTCCAGTAAGTGCAGCAATTCTCGCTGCAGCGCGCACTGCAAATTCAGGATGCGTATTTAGCCCCGTGCCAACTGCTGTGCCACCGAGAGCAAGTTCATACACACCTCCAAGACCTTGCTTGATGCGTTCAATGTTATTAGAGAGTGCCTGCACGTAGCCCGAGAATTCTTGACCCAATGTGATTGGTGTTGCATCCATCAAATGGGTACGTCCACTCTTGATGTAGGGCTCAAATTCTTTTGACTTTGCATCAAGTGTATCACGAAGTGCGGAAACTGCTGGGAGTAAGTGCGAAGTAACCGCAACACATGCAGCAATGTGCATGGCTGTTGGGAAAGTATCGTTTGAGCTCTGTGACTTGTTAACGTGGTCGTTGGGATGAATTGGGAGTTTAGATCCGAGTTCGCCCCCTGCTAATTCTATGGCTCGGTTTGCGATCACTTCATTCACATTCATATTTGTCTGTGTACCTGAGCCCGTTTGCCACACACTCAAAGGGAAGTGCTCAAAGAGTTTTCCTGCAATTACTTCATCAGCCGCACGAACAATAAGCTCCATATTCTCATGCGAAAGCATGCCCAGTTCGGCATTGACCATCGCAGCGGCTTTTTTAAGAGTGCCCATCCCTTGTATGACCTCGCGGGGCATACGCTCTTCGCCAATTGCAAAATGTATAAGGGAGCGGGCTGTCTGTGCCCCATAATAGGCATTCGAGGGGACCTCGATTTCGCCCATAGTATCACGTTCAATGCGCATGTTCTTGATTTTGCTAAGCAGATGGATAGAATTGCATTATTGTTGCATGAGGCCTCAAAAATACCTTAATAGGCGTCACCACCTACCGCACTAACGTTCCTTGCAGCCAAAGTGCTTCAGTAGAAGCACGGTGCTGCTCATAATCCCGCCTGACTATGCGGTTGGAAGCACAGATACAGTATTTTCAACCCTGCAACGTCTTCTGCTGTTCTGTTCCACTTCAGATAGAAATCTCCATGCGTATCCTCACACTTGCATTATCGCTCTTTCTCATTCCATTTATGCTCTTCGCAGCTGAGCAGAAAATTACCCTGAAGGTCTCTGGGAACTGCGGCTCTTGCAAGAAACGCATTGTTGCGGCTGCCGAGACCCTTCCAAGCGTAGAAGATGCAGCCTGGGACAAAAAGACAAAGGTCTTTACTGCTGAATACGATGATACCAAGACAACACCTGAGGCAATCAAGCAGGCCATCCTTAAAGCAGGTTATGATGTTGAGGGTGTTACAGCAGACCAAGAAGCATACAAAAAGCTCCCTGACTGTTGCAAGTACAAGGATCACACGCACGACTAAGTGGTAGGTCCCTCGCTATTTACATTCGTGGGGCACCTTTTGCGTATTTTTGTGGTTCTGCATGTAATTGTTCCTGTCACCACAAGCCCCCTCCTCTATGCATCGCGACGTGTTCGAGCAGCGCCATCACGGACTTTCAGACGCAGATATCAGTTCGATGCTAGCAGCCGTTGATGCTGCAAGTATCGATCAGCTCATTGATCAAACGGTGCCGTCACAGATTCGGTTGCATACGCCGCTCAATCTTCCGCCGGCTCTTACTGAATGGGAAATGCTCGCAGAGCTGTCCGGTATCGCAGCCATGAACACCGCAGCGCGCTCGTATATCGGCATGGGATACTACGATACAATCACTCCACCGGTGATTCTGCGAAATCTTGTGGAGAACCCAGGTTGGTACACACAATACACTCCATATCAAGCAGAGATTGCGCAAGGACGTCTTGAAAGTCTTCTGAATTTTCAGACGATGGTGACAGACCTCACCAAGCTTGATATCGCCGGCGCCTCACTCCTCGATGAAAGCACAGCTGCTGCAGAAGCCATGCATTTAATGTATGCTGCACGTGGGCCAAAGGCAAAGAATGCTGAAACGCTCTTTATCGATAAGAATGTTTACCCGCAAACGCTTGAAGTTATTCGGACACGAGCACTACCACTCGACATCAATATCATCGTTGGTGACTGGAAGTCGGTTGAGTTTGATGGGTCGATCTTTGGTGCATTTATTCAGTATCCTGCAGGTGATGGCGAGATTCGTGATTATGCATCGTTCTGTGACAAGGCTCATGAAGGCGGCGCATTAGTTGCGGTAGGTACAGACCTGCTTGCACTTACATTGCTCACACCACCTGGTGAATTCGGAGCCGATGTTGCCGTTGGTTCATCGCAGCGATTTGGGGTACCGCTTGGTTATGGTGGACCTCATGCGGGCTTCATGGCAACGCGCGAAGCATACAAGCGGCTCATGCCTGGACGCATCATTGGTGTTAGCGTAGATGCACAAGGTAATCTTGCTCTTCGCATGGCACTTCAAACACGTGAACAGCATATTCGCCGCGATAAAGCAACGTCCAACATCTGTACTGCTCAAGCATTGCTTGCAAATGTAGCCGCAATGTATGCTGTGTATCACGGACCAGATGGATTACGTGGCATCGCAAACCGAGTACACACTCTTACGTCTACACTCGCAGCGGGCATCGCTCACCTTGGATATGAGATGTGTCCAGCAAGTTGGTTTGACACTCTCTGTATCAAAGCAGATCAGAACGCGGTGCGCGCTGTTGCAGAGCCCCTTGCCGTTAATGTTCGTTACGCCGAGAACGGAACATGTGTTGGTATTTCTCTTGATGAAGCAACAACAATCGCCGACGTGCAGATCTTACTCAACATCTTTGCAACTGCAAAGGGGGCTTCTGCGCCACCTGCTTCGTCACTCCTTAGCACTGCAACAAGTGGTATACCTGCTTCACTCGGTCGCGCTTCTGAATATCTCGCTCATCCCGTGTTTAACAGTTATCACACTGAACATGAGATGTTGCGATATCTCAAGCGGCTCGAGAACAAAGACCTGTCGCTCGCACATTCGATGATTGCACTTGGTTCGTGCACAATGAAGCTGAACGCTACCGCACAGATGATACCGATTACATGGCCTGCATTTAATCGCGTCCATCCGTTTGCGCCCATCGCTCAAACACAAGGCTATCAACGAGTGTTTCGCGAGCTTTCTGATTGGCTCAATGTCATTACTGGATTTGATGCATGCTCACTGCAACCAAACGCGGGCGCACAGGGTGAGTATGCTGGACTTCTCGCGATTCGCGGATTCCATCAGTCGCGTAACGAACATCATCGCACTGTTGTTCTTATTCCTGCATCAGCACACGGTACAAACCCTGCATCAGCTGTTATGGCTGGCATGAAGGTCGTAATTGTAAAGAGCGACTCTCATGGTCACGTAGATGTAGCAGACCTAAAGGCACAAGCAGAAGTTCATTCTGCCAACCTTTCAGCTTTGATGGTTACCTATCCATCCACACACGGCGTGTTTGAAGAATCGATCAAAGAAATTTGTGCAATCGTACATGAGCATGGTGGACGTGTGTATATGGATGGCGCAAACATGAATGCACAGGTTGGTCTCACATCACCACGCGCGATTGGTGCAGATGTATGCCACCTCAACCTGCACAAGACATTTTGCATTCCACACGGTGGCGGTGGACCAGGCATGGGACCTATCTGTTGTACAACAGAGCTCGCCCCCTTTCTGCCATCTCATCCGGTGATCAACCCGCTTTCTACGAACAATGTTGGGCCGGTAAGTGCTGCTCCATGGGGTTCTGCATCAATCTTGCTTATTTCATGGGCATACATCCGCCTGATGGGTGGCGATGGGCTCACGAATGCTACAAAGCGTGCCATCCTCAATGCGAATTACATAAAGAGTCGCCTTGACGGCTCATACTCCATCCTCTACACTGGAACGAATGGCAGATGTGCACACGAGATGATTGTTGATCTGCGCGAATTCAAACAACGTGGTGGAGTGGAAGCAGAAGACGTGGCAAAGCGGATGATGGACTATGGCTTTCATGCACCAACTCTCAGCTTTCCGGTTGCAGGCACAATCATGATTGAGCCAACCGAAAGTGAAAGCAAAGCAGAGCTCGACAGATTTGTTGACATGCTACTTTCAATTCGCAAAGAGATTGAAGCCGTATGCGATGGTACAGCTGATGCAAAGGACAATACACTGAAGAATGCACCTCATACAGTGTTTGTTGCAACGGCTGATGTATGGGACCATCCATACTCTCGTCAGCAAGCTGCATTTCCGTTGCCATGGGTACGTGATCGCAAGTTCTGGCCAGCGATTGGGCGTGTAGATAATGCACACGGGGACCGTGTGCTTATATGCACCTGTCCTAGCATAGAGGAATATGTCTGACCTTGTAGGTGACGTCAGATTACCAATACACGACGTAGTTGGCGAGATACGCCAAACTCTGCGTGATACATTGACGTGCATTCTTGAAGCACCACCTGGCGCAGGGAAGACCACAATTGTCCCGTTGGCATTGCTCGATGAAGATTGGTGCGCGGGACAAAAGATTGTTGTGCTCGAACCACGAAGGCTAGCTGCAAAGGCTGCCGCTCGCAGGATGGCTTCTTTGCTTGGAGAGAAGGCAGGTGCCACGGTTGGGTATCGTATGCGCATGGAGAGTGCAATCGGTCCTACAACGCGGATTGAAGTTGTAACTGAAGGTGTGCTTACTCGACAACTAGCGCGCGACCCTTCGCTTAGTGGAATAGGTATCGTCATCTTCGATGAATTTCATGAGCGCTCACTTCATGCTGATACGGGGCTTGCCTTAACGCTAATGTCGCGCGCGATTCTGCGCCCCGATCTGCGCGTGATGATAATGTCGGCAACTCTTAGCTCCATGAATCTCTCCTCCATTTTGCCCGATGCAGGTATTGTAACCAGCCATGGGAAATCGTTTCCTGTGGATGTGCAATGGATGCGAAGTACATCGGACAAGCAAATCCATGAATTGATGGCCTTTGCAATTCGTGATGCAGTGTATGAAAGCACTGGCGATGTTTTATGCTTTCTTCCTGGACAAGGAGAGATAAGACGCACATGTGAACTGCTCCAGAAAAACGTACACGCGTTGAATGGTGCTGCCATACATATCCTTCATGGAGAACTCAGCGGTGAAGATCAGGATAACATCTTACGTCCGCCAACATCTACACCACGCATTATACTCTCTACCGCCATCGCAGAAACATCCATCACTATTGATGGCGTGCGGACGGTAATTGATGGCGGACGATCTCGTGAGCCCCGCTTCGATCCTCGATCAGGTATGTCTCATCTTACTACTGTATCAGTCTCTAAAGATGCCGCAGAACAACGCAGGGGGCGGGCCGGTCGCACCGCGCCTGGAACATGTGTACGGCTATGGACTGAACAAGAGCATCAGCATTTACCCGAGCGCAAGACTCCAGAGATTATGGTTGCAGACTGTGCACCCATGTTGCTGGAGATAGCTGCCTTTGGCGCGCACATCAATGATCTTAGGTGGTTAGACGTGCCGCCACCGGCGCACCTGTCGCAGGCGCGTGAGCTATTGCGCGAACTCGATGCGCTACATGAAGATGACAGCATTACACCACACGGCAAAAATCTTCTGCGTTATGGGGTGCATCCGCGGGTTGCACACATGTTCGTGCGAGCATCTGAACTTGGTATCGATCACAGCATAGCATCGAGTGTTGCAGCTCTCATTGGTGAGCGAGACATCCTACGCGGCAGTCGTGATGCAGACATACAGCGTCGCATTGAAGCCTGCATTGGCGCTCAAGATGCAGAAGCTGACAGAGGTGCAGTAGACGGCGCAAGAAGGCGGCGAGATCAATTCATGAGCGTGCACCTCAATCGTGCAGCGAAAGCAACGCAACACGCTGATAGTGTTGGCATTCTTGTTGCGCTCGCCTATCCAGACAGAATTGCACGTCGCAAGATCGATGGCCGGTATCTCATGCGCAATGGACGGACGGCACGCCTTGCTCCTGGCGATATGCTGGGTCAACACGAGTGGCTTGCCGTGAGTGATCTCGATGGCTCTGGCACGGAACCGCGCATTGCGATGGCAGCCCTCATCAGTCAAGAATCTGTGCTCGCAACTTTTTCTGAGAACATTACTCTCAGAGCCGAGGCCGGTTGGAATGATCGCGATGGGAAAATTGTTGCGCGTACAGTTCGTATGATTGGCGCCATTGTCTTAGATACCCAGCAAAATTCAAACATTGATGCCGATGAAATTGCCTCTGCATTTGCCCGCGTGATTGCTGAACGGGGCTTACGCGACCTCCCATGGTCGGATATGGCTACTCGACTACGTAACCGTGTGGTTTTTGCGCGCCACTTTGATGCAACAGCCGTACCTCTGTGGACGGACGAATCTCTTGCAGAGAGCATTGAGCAGTGGCTAGCCCCTTCACTGCGTGGCAAACGCACGTTGGGCGACCTGCAAAAACTTGACCTTGCTGCGATTCTGCGCGAGAATCTCTCATACGAGCAGATTCGGAGGGTAGATACCGTTGCACCCGAGTTCTACCACCCTCCAAAGGGGCGCGAGGTGCCGATTGACTATTCCAATGTTGATAGACCCACAATTGCTGTTCGCCTGCAATTTATGTTTGGCGTAAAGAGGACGCCGCACGTAGCGATGGGCAATGTGCCCCTAACCATTGAGCTTCTGTCCCCTGCTGATCGGCCGCTTCAGGTTACACAAGATCTCGCTGGCTTCTGGCAGGGATCGTATGCCCATGTACGCAAAGAGATGAAGGGCCGGTATCCCAAGCATAACTGGCCTGAACATCCATAGCACGTATGGCAGTAGATTGCGGAACTTCAAAAAACACCTACCGAACGTTAATGCGCATAATCCTCGTCATCCTCCTGGCTTCGTCAACATTTGCAATGGCTCAACGACCGTTTCTCTTTCAGTCGCGCCTCAGCAATGGCCCCTCAGGCAAAGTCCACACACTTAAGGGCAGCCTCTATCTGTATGATACTGTAGCTTCTCGATCTTTTGATCATGGAGCTACATGGGAACCACTTTCAACCCTCATTGGTAAAGTGTGTGCGATGTCTGATTTTACCTCCGACATTGCACTTACCGTAACACAAGATGTGTCAACGAATCTTGTTCGTTGCTTCTTCTCAACAAGCGGTTCAGCATGGATACAGTTTGATTCTCTTACGCTGGCCAACCAACCAATTCGGATTGCTGCCATTGGAGAGACATGGTTTCTTGCTACAGATGCAGCAAAGATTTATGTATTCACAAGTAAGCTCGACTCAATTGATCTTGGAGATCTCAACATTATAGATCTTGTTGCACGAGGAACTGACCTTATTGCAAGCACAACAAAAGGTATACGAATATCTCGTGATGGCGGAAAAGTGTGGAGCAGCATCAATGGTGATGGCCTGGGAATTCTTCATGTTTCAGGTGACAACATCTATGCAACGAGTGTGAATGGTGTAAAGAAAATCGATATTGCAAATAGACGTGTTGAGAATGTTGGAACGTGGGATTCACTTGCAATTGCTCCCGTCTCTGTAGACATTGATTCGTATCAAGGTGTGTTATACACCTTTGCACGTGGAGAGTCATACCAATTGTATGTATTGGAAGGCGACACGGTGTGGAAAGAAGTTGCCTATCATTTGCCTGGTACAACTGCAGCCATCAGCTCATCCGTGATGACGATGGATGCAGGATTTGTTGTCATCAACCATCAAATCACACAGGGCTTCACTGATTCCTCTGGTGTGTATGCATACGATCTCAATGATTTCACTTCGGTAGATATCATAGAACTTCAAAGCAATGAGATGAAGCTTTCCATTTCAGGCAATGGCTTTATTCTCAATTGTAATCGCGATGTTGAGGCACAGGTTGTCGTGATTGACGTACTTGGCCGAATTCTTGCCTCACAGAGTGTGGCATCAACTGTTGGAACATACATTCCAATGCCTGCAATGCAGAATGGATTCTTTGGAGTGATAGTCCGTTACAAAGACAATACCGTTCAGCGGGGACATTTCCTGTACTGAGGCTTTGAAGATGGCAAAAAATCCCGAACTACTCGTTCAGAAGCGCGTCATGACGCGCAAGCGCATCTACATCATTGGTGGGATGACGTTTATTGTGGTGGCGTTTATTCTGTTTTCACCATATGGGGTGATTACTCGATTGAATCTCGCTGGTGAGATAGTAGATCTAGAAAAAACATCAACTCGCATGCGAGCAACAGAAGATTCTTTGCGCAAGACAGTTGTTCGTCTTCAAACAGACAGTACAGAAATTGAACGACTTGCCCGCGAACGTTACGGCTATGTTCGGCCTGGTGAACTTGTATTTATTATCAAGCGAGACACTGCTCAATGAGGCTCGTCGTTTCCGTAGTGGCTTTTATTCTGTTAACATCGTGTACAACAACGAGGACGTCAATGATTCGCCCCTTTACCGCAGATGGAACTGCTCAAGCAATTGGTCCATATTCGCATGGTGTAGTGTGTTCTGGCTCCATGATCTTCCTCAGTGGTCAAATACCACTGCGGGCAGATGGCACAATGGTAGAAGGCACTATTGAAGACCAAACTCGACAGATCTTTGCGAACATTCGCACAATACTTCTCTCGCAAGGGGCTTCATTGAGTGACGTAGTAAAGACAACAGTCTTCCTTGCGGACATGAATGATTTTGCAGCTATGAACGGTGTGTATGCGAGCGAAATGGGCGAACATCGTCCAGCCCGCAGTGCAGTTGAAGTTAGTCGCCTGCCCAAGGATGCCAGATTGGAGATTGAGGTTATTGCATGCGTTCACTGAGTATCCTGTTCATTCTCGTGATTGCATCGTGTGCAGCAATCGGGAAGGCGGATTCAGCAAAGCCTATGACGAAGAATCCCACCACCGCAGTGATCTATTCACTGTGTCTTCCAGGGTTGGGTCAGGCTTACACAGAGAACTTTTGGAAAGTGCCGCTCTTCACGGGAACAGCGATTGTAACAGGGTGGCTCTTCTTTAGAAACAACGCAGATTTCAACAATACATCAGACCTGTACGATCAGGCGCGTGCCTCTGGGGCAAGCGCTGAAACAACAGCGCTGTTGCTACGCCAGCGAGAGGCATTTCGCGACAATCGCGACCTGTCAGGGGTGATCTTTCTCCTGGCTTACGGTCTGGCTGCCGTAGACGCTTACGTAGGAGCCCACCTCTACGACTTTGACGTGAGTGACGACGTTAGCATGGGCATTGGACCTACGAGGACACACCTGCTTGCTCTCAATATGAGCGTTTCGTTTTAGTAAACTCAAGACAATACGTACTGCCTATCTTTGCCGCCATGCGATTGCTCCTCTCCGTCCTGATTCTAGCCTCACTTGCAACTCATGCACAGACGTACACCGAAACACTTGGTCTGCGTATCAATGGTGGACTGATATTTAGTTCGCACAGCGGTGCGGTTCACAATACAACACAGATCATCGACTGCGGAGAACTTACATCCGGCAGTGGAATAGGTCCAGCATTTTCTGTCGGCATGGAATTTCCGTTTTTAAACTCCATTGGTATGGGTGTTGAACTCGGATATTCAAATCGCAGCGGCACGTTCTCTCGTGTGAATTCATATCCGATGCGCGATTCACTTACGGGTAACGATGTTACCATGCTTACGGACTATGACTTTGAAGCGTCGTTGCATTACGTTGAAATTAAACCAAGCATTATCATCCCAATTATTGGTGTCTTCAATAAACGCACACTTGGGTTGAGCTTCGGACCCCGACTTTCCCTACCCGTTGCAAAGAGCTATGTGCAGCGCGAAACTGTTTCGTCGCCAAGCAATGCAGTTTTTATTGTCAATGGAAGTCGCACCCAAGAGCGCATTATTAGCGAGGGAGAACTCATTTCTCCTTCTTCAATGCTTTTTGGAATGTCGGCATCCTTAGAATCATTTATTCCTATCAGCAACAACATTTCAATCATTCCGCGGATATCGGCTGACTACTTCTTTACGGATGTGGTAACCGATGCCGAATGGAATCTTTTTGGAATACGAGCAGAGATTGGTATCCGCTGGTCCACTGGAAAAATGTCGCAAGCACAGGTGTTAGCGCCACCGCCGGTAGAAGTTGAAACCACTGCGGTAGTTGTTCCGCCACGCATTGCGTTGCAATTGTTTGGATTTACGGGAGAGGTTGTAACAGGAAATGAACTTCGTGCATCAACTCCTATTGTGAATGCAGTCTTTTTTGATAGCGCATCTGCCAACGTACCACTTTCATACCGCAGATCTCGTGATGGATCTACAGTGAGCGCAGACCCTGTTGAAGCACATGCATGGTTGCTACAACGGATTGCTACTATCGTTGAAAGTAACCCAACTGCACGGATTGTTTTGGAAGGGGCTACAAGTGGCACAACAACAGAACCAGAAGGTATAGCGTTGGCGCAGCGTAGAGCAGAATCTGTTAAGAAGATACTTCTCGATATGGGCGTGCCAAGTTCTGCGATCACTGTCAAGAGTACGCTATTGCCACGCGTGTCTTCAAACAACGAGTTTGCGGGTGGACGAGAAGAGAACCGTCGTGTAGACATCGTCGTTCAAAACGCACCACTTCAGCGTTGGGTCTCAACAGAAGAATTTGCGATAGCACGTGGCACCATTAGCGTGCGCGCATTATACATGGGCGGTGCACCTTCATCACAGCCATCAATGATGACGCTCACAGTCAATGGCAGAGACACCACAGTCCCGATTTCAAAAATCGAGAATGGGCTACCGTACGAAATGCCAATCTCACCAGCACAAGTCACTGCAACAGCATCAGTGATGGCATCAGCTGGTGGCACCATTGCGCAACGAGACACAGTGCTCAACGTCTCCGCCCTCACTCGGCGTACAATAACGTTACAGACCAATACCTTTGACGCCGTGTTGCGGTTTGATTACAATAGTTCTGACTTATCAGATGACGTAAAGAACCTACTTCGTCAACTCGCCGAGCAGGTACCACCAAACAGCACCATCGTCATCGATGGTAGTGCCGATGTATTAGGCAGCGACCTCCGCAACAAAGTCTTGTCTCAAGAACGCGGAACAGGCACGGAACAGTTTATGACTTCGGTTGCCGTGCAAAAACTAAAGTATCGCACATCAACGAGATCAGAAAAATTCAGCGATTCAACACCACAAGGACGATTTTTGAATCGCAGTATTCATGTACGGGTAGTTGCTGAGTGAGTGCCTTTTCAAGCGTCTGCGGTGCGCTTGCCCCCTGCCATCTTCACAATTTCATCATCGTAGTGGTCTGCAATAACAGCCACTGACGTAACAGCTGCTTCTAGTTCACTTGCACCGAGTTTGGAGCCCGGAAGTGAATACGTATAGATAATGGTATCGTCAAAGAGCAGACCGAATGCACCAAAGTGGAGTTCTGCATTTTTTCTAAGAAGCCAGTGGAGAAGCTCTAGCGTAATTGTAGCGCCTGAAACCACTTGTGCCATGATCTCCACCATGGAATCAGTTTCGGTAAAGCGGCGTACAACCACGCCTACGCTCGATGAGCCGTGAGACAGGGCGTATGAGCCATCTTCAAAGTCGATTGTTTGTGGGAAGTGCTCTTTAAGAATTGTAGCAACGTTTGCACGTGTTGCGTCCAAGATTGAATCCGGGGTCATTTCGTATCTCCCGATGGGTCGCCTTCTGGCAACAGACCCATTTGCTTCTTTAGTGCTAGTAGATCAGCATCAACCTGTCCGCTCGTTGCAAGCTGTTTAAATTCTTGGTCCAGATTTGTATTCTCACCAGCGAGTTGTTCAAACGCAACTGCTTCAGACTCGAGCTTTTCAATCTTACCTTCGAACTTGTCGAACTTCGAGAATGCATCGCTACCAACGCCCGAGAACGACTGTGCAATTTGCTTCTGTGCCTTTGCCGCTTGTGAGCGCGCAATCAGCGTGCTCTGACGCGAGCGTGCTTCATCTAGCTTGTGTTTCAGCGCATCGAGCTGCTCACGCATCTTGGCAGAAGTAGAGGTAGCCTGAGCAAAGACTGGTCCAAGGTCAGTCCAATTCTTTTCAGCAATTGCCTTCTTTTCCAATGCAGCTTTTGCAAGATCTTCGCGGTTTGCTTGCAATGCCTGCATGGCTTTTTGCTGCCAGTCAGCACTCAGTGCCTTTTCCTTAGCAATCTTACGCTCAAGACCTTTTTCATTGGCAATTGCATTCGCTACAGCAAGAGTAGTTTTATTGACAGACTCCTCCATCTCCAGCACCATTTGCTTGAGCATTTTTTCTGGGTCTTCCGCGTTATCTAGCGCGTCGTTTACATTTGACCTGAATATGTCTGAGATACGAGAGAACATGCTCATAGAACGAACCTTTCGAAATGTTAGCCAAAGTTACGATATCCGTATCTTCCTTCATGCTTCCTTCTGACTCAATTGAACGTGTTGTAGAGCTTTTCGCTTCGCTTCCAACTATTGGCAAAAAGACCGCTCGGCGCTTGGCATTCCATGTGCTTCGACAGCCAGCAGAGAATGTAGAGCAGTTTGCGCGTGCGTTAGTAGATATGCGCACGTACGTGCGTGAGTGCACGGTGTGTCACACGTTTACCGATACCGAGGTTTGTGGTATATGTGCGTCGTTAAAGCGCGACCCTCATGTAATCTGCGTTGTTGAACAGCCGTCGGACGTAATGGCGATTGAGCGCACCGGAGATTTTAGGGGACTCTACCATGTTTTGCATGGAGCATTGAGCCCCTTAGACGGAATTGGTCCAGAGGACATCCGCATGCGAGAGCTCATTGCGCGGCTTGGCGTAGACATGCAGGAAGTAATTCTTGCCCTGAACCCGAATGTTGAGGGCGAAGTTACCACGCAGTATATCGCAAAGATGGCGTCGCCTCTGGGAGTGAAATTGACGCGCATTGCTCGTGGAGTGCCGATGGGTTCAGACCTAGAGTTTGCCGACGATGCCACATTAGCGCGTGCATTTGAAGGTCGCGTACCGGTATGAAGGCTGAGTGGTACACCTCCTGGTTTGAGTCGCCGTGGTATATGCGTCTCTATCGTCATCGCACCGAAGAAGAAGCACAAGAGGCAGTTGATCTTTTGCAGCGTGTGGCTGGCGTTCAGCCTGGCTCTCGGGTCTTAGACCTATGCTGTGGGTATGGACGTCATGCTCTTGCGTTAGCTGAACACGGATATGTTGTTACGGGGCTCGATAACTCCCACTATTTGATCGATCGAGCACGCGAACTGTATCCGCATGAAAATGCCACGTACGTTGTTGGTGATATGCGAGGACCTTTTCCGGGAGGTCCATTCAATGCCATCGCAAATTTCTTCACAAGCTTTGGCTACTTTGATACACATGAAGAAAACGCAAAGGTTTTGCATGCCGTGCGAGAGAACCTTGTTGAGGGCGGAGTTTTTGTGATGGACTTTCTCAATGCAAATCTCATACGTCGCACCCTTGTTCCTGAGACGCTCACGATACTCGAGGGAGTGACCATTGTGCAAGAGCGATGGATTGATGGACCCTTTGTGCGCAAGCGTATAACCGTAAACAATCCCTGTTCCTATGAACAAGAATTTGAAGAGCGCGTATGGCTGTATGATCGCGCAACGCTAGCAGAGATGTGTAACGAGGCCAAGCTACGTGTGAAGTCTGTCCACGGTACATATGGCGGTACTCCTTTTGATGAAAAGGATTCCCCGCGTTGCATTCTTGTTGCAGAAGCGCTATGAAACGGTGTGTTGATTCAGGTTGCCCAAAAAGTACGTTGTTCAGTGCAACGATCATTTCGCTTTTTATTGTCGCATGTGGAACAAGAACGCCAGAAGAGCCAACCGGAAATCGTGGGACCTATGAGCCCCCTACCAGTGCAGCGATTGTAATAAGCAATTTTCGAAGTGCTGTTATAGAGAAGAATACGCAAAATTTTATGCTGTGTTTAGCCGATCCAACGCGCAGCAGATATCCATATCTCTTTGAGCCATCGGCAGAAGTTGGTGCTCGTTTCCAGGCCGTGTTTGCGTCGTGGACGATCAACAAAGAGCAGCAAGCGTTTTTATCCATGATCTCGCGCTTAACGATTGATCAGGGTCTTGGACTTGAGTTTGAGAACAGCCAAAATTCATTCTCATCGCCAGATTCAACCGTGTGGGTGAGCGACTATATTCTCACTGCCCCACTTGGTATTGCGAACATCCCATCAACATTGAATGGCACCATTGTTCTCACTATAACGCCCGAGGTAAGCGGCACGTGGAGCATCTCGCGTTGGAGCGACGCCAGACGTCCCACCGATACAACCGAGTCTACGTGGTCGCTATTGAAGGCGCAGTTGAGCAATTAGGATATTGCCGGGGTTCATTCAGTTAATTCATAAACCACTCCATCCCGAGGCTTTGCGATGGGCCTTCTTCTGTATCTCCGTATCTTGGCCTCACATTCCGTTTCAATCCGAGGCCTGCTATGTCACACGACGTTTCACACGAATCAGAGCATGAAGTAGATATTGTTGAGGACACAATTGCAACACGGTTTCTTGGCATTGCTGCTGGGGTACTCGTGATTGTTGTGGCTGTGAGTATTCAGCATTTGATGAATTGGCACCCAATCTCTAGTGGTGTTATGACTGGTGTGTGTGGGATGGTCTTGGGTGCGCTTGGTACAAGTGTTCGCGGACCAATTCGTGCAGCAATACTTGGATGGGCCGGTGGCATTGCGTTCTTCACGAGCATTGCAATGTTTGTTGGACTTCGGTTCTGGTGAATACGCACGCATGATCGCACGCGCCATCATCGTTGGTACACTTCTGTGTGGCATCGTTGCGTGTACGAACCCATTTGCCCCTTCCATAGCAACTGACTCCAATGTTTCTGCAATCTTGAGCGATCAGAAAACGGTGGAAGGTCTGTTTCAGAATTTTAGATATGCATATGTCTTTAGAGATACACTAACGTACGGTCGACTTCTCGATCGTACGTTTTCTTTTGTGTATCGGAATTATGACAAAGGGATAGACGTAACGTGGGGACGTGATGAAGATATGTTGGCAACGGATGGGCTTTTCAATGCATCACAACAGCTCGATTTAGTATGGAACAATGTTATTGTTGCCGAAGGTGATAGCCTCACTCAAAGTATCTCGCGTGGATTTAATCTTACGATTACGTTTAGCTCGGCCGATATCATACGAGCACAAGGCCGCGTGAATCTGAGAATTGAACGACCTACCTCCACGTCGGTTTGGAAGATTGTTCGTTGGCGCGATGAGTCCAATTATTTTTAGTGGTCTACAAAGAGGCGGTGTTGGTACAAGATGTGCCTGCTACTCCCTCATGCAGTTTTATTACACATTGTTAACATAGCGTTTCCCGATTGAGCTGATATTCGAGCCCAATCGACTGTCTAAAAGAGCGCTACTCGGATCACATTTCGTATCTTTGTGGCTTGCTCTAACCCCAATGCAGTTAAGGATATGGCTCTACAGAACCGGTCGGACTATCGCAACATCGCAATTATTGCTCACGTTGACCACGGCAAAACAACGCTCGTGGATCACATGCTTCGTCAGAGTGGCACCTTCCGCGACAACCAAGTTGTAGCCGAACGCGTTATGGATTCTAACGATCTTGAGCGTGAAAAAGGCATCACGATCATGGCCAAGAATGCCTCAGTGCACTGGCGTGGTTTTAAAATCAATGTGGTTGACACACCAGGTCACTCTGACTTTGGTGGAGAAGTAGAACGCATCCTCTCGATGGTGGATGGTGTGCTTCTTCTTGTTGACGCTGCAGAAGGCCCCCTACCACAAACACGATTTGTGCTGCGCAAGGCTCTCGACATGGGTCTAAAGCCTATCATCGTGATCAACAAGATTGACCGCCAAGATGCACGCCCAGCAGAAGTGCTTGATGAAATCATGGAACTCTTCATTGCACTTGGTGCAACGTATGAGCAACTAGATTTCCCAATCCTTTATGCAATCGGCAAGCTTGGATTAGCCAAACTGCATCTCACAGATGAAGCTGAAAACCTCGATCCTCTGTTTCAGTCGGTCATTGATCACATCCCACCTCCGATGGTTGATCCAGATGTACCGTTTGCAATGGTCATCAGCGCGCTTGCATGGTCTGACTATGTTGGTCGCATTGCCATTGGTCGCATCATTGAGGGTTCAGTTAAAGTTGGCGATAGCGTTAACCTTATCAAGCCTGATCGAACTCGCGAATCAACACGCATCACGAAAATGTATGTCTACGAAGGCATCGCCCGCGCAGAAGCCGAACAAGCATCTGCCGGTGAGATCATCGCCCTCTCTGGTTTTGAGAATGTGTACATCGGCGAAACCATTGCCGATGCCTCACGAACGGAACCGCTCTCGTATGTCAATATTGAAGAGCCAACAATTGCCATGTATTTCATGGTAAACACATCGCCCCTTGCCGGACGTGAAGGCAAGTTTGTTACAACACCAAAAATTCGTGAGCGCCTATACCGCGAGCTTCGCAATAATGTGTCGCTTCGTGTTGAAGATTCTGATTCACCCGACGTCTTTAAGGTATCTGGACGGGGCGAGTTACAACTGGCTATCCTCATCGAAACAATGCGTCGCGAAGGGTACGAGTTTGCGGTCTCTCGTCCGGAAGTTCTCTTCCGCCGCGATGACAAGGGCGCACTCATTGAACCGATTGAGAATGTCACTGTTGACGTTCCTCAGGAACACGTTGGTACTGTTATTGAAAGCCTCGGCAAGCGCAAGGGCGAGATGACTGGCATGTCTCCAGGCACCGATAGTGTGCGCTGCGAGTTTCTTGTTCCCGCACGTGGTCTCATTGGATTCAGAACAGAGTTTCTTACATCAACACGTGGAATGGGAATCATTCACCACACGTTTGATTCCTATCAGCCCTATAAGGGGCCTATCAGTGGCCGCCTGCGTGGGGCACTTGTTTCTATGGAGACCGGTAACTCAACATCCTATGCACTGGAAATGGTGCAGGTTCGTGGCACTCTCTTTATCGAGCCGGGCCAGCCAGTGTATGAAGGCATGATCATTGGTGAAAATGCCCGAGAAGATGATCTTAGCGTTAATGGTTGCCGAATGAAGCACCTTACAAACATGCGTTCTAGTGGCTCTGATGGACTTCTTAAACTTGAATCACCGCGCCAAATGTCTTTGGAGCAATGTATTGAGTTTCTTGAGGATGATGAGCTGCTCGAAGTAACACCGGTTTCGGTGCGTATGCGTAAGAAGATCCTCGATACCACGATGCGCCAGCGCGCAAAGAAGCGCGAAGCTGCCGCCATGGAGTAATTATCGTCATGACGTCTGTGTCCAGTACCATTCGAATCATTGTATCGGGCTTGGTTGCATGTGTCATGACTCATGTATCCCAGGCGGCTGTCCAAGAGAAGGTGTTGTTGCGTATGCGACTCAAAAAGGACATGTCTTTCAGGTACGAAGCACGGACCACTGCAGCACAACAGATGATAATCATGGGTCAGGATATTTCGAATGACATGGTTTCACAGATTCGCATGAGTATGTCTGTGATAGATGCCCCATTAGATAGATCTACGATTCGATGTGTTTTTTCAGATGCGAAGTTTGCCGCGTCTGCACGCAGTATTGAGGGCATTGTCCCCAACGTTGATACATCTATGGCAATGACTCGGTTTGATGGTACCGAGGCAATGATGACGATTGACCAAATTGGAAAACTGGTTTCCATGCAGTGGATAAAGGACAGCTCCGTAGCAACCTTTGTCCGGTCGTCTCAGTTTTTGACCCGCTTCAGTTCACCGTTTCCTCTGCAAGAGGTTGGTGTGGGAGATAGCTGGACTACAACTACAACCGATACGGCATCAACTGGCACGGCCAGTGGTGGTATCATTACCGAGATGACACTGAAGAGCACATTTCGTGGAATTCGCGATACACTTGGATTCCGATGCTGGTTGATTGAAACGTCAGCGTTAGCGTATAATCTTAGCGGGACAATTTCTACTGGTGGAATTGATATGGATCTTGATGGCGCAGGATCGTGTTCAGTGCGAAGTTTTATCGAACCAAGTACAGGAATGGTAGTCTTTTCAACAGGTGATATTTCGAGTAATTCTAGAATGTCGGTCTCTGGCCAACAACCAATGATTGTTCCGGTGGACAGTCATATTAGCTTTTCTGTAAAGCGTCGCACAGAAAATAAGTGAGACGCCCCTTACTGCTCATTGCGTTATGCATTATTGCGGCTGTTGCTGTAAACGCTCAGTTCAAAGTAGTGCCCGGTGGCAAAAAGCACGTCCTTGGTAAGGATACGCTGTGTTTCCAATATGACCTGCGAGCCCATGACACGCTTCGCTATAAGGTTGAGGCAAACGACAGCGTTAAGGTTGAGAATGGACAAGCGTTTTCTAAGAGACGCACAGAAATTATAGAAGTAGTGTGTGACTCAGTATCAGTGCAGGGTCATATGCACCTAACGATAAGGTTAGATTCTGCTCGCGAGCTACATATAAATGGGGCTGATACAACGGTGAAGACCTCTAGTTTATGGGTTGGAAGAAAGCATCATCTAACGATTGACAAATTGGGTCATCGTTTGGCGTTTTCTTCTGACAATGATGCTCTAGCAGGTGTTTCTCCTGGTGGTACTATGCAACCAATGCTGATTCCAATCATTGACTCTTCTTGTGGACGTCAGGGTCAAAGTTGGCTTTCAGAGAACACTGTGGTACTTGTAGAGAATGCTGTCCCAAGCCCCATCCTAAAGCAACAGAACTTTTGGCGAGTTATTGACAGCATTGATACTTTAGGCCGAAAAGCATCCATATTGCAATACACGCAGACAGGAGTGGGTGTTGTTACACTCGTTGCGCCCGATGTGAAGTTCGAAACATCATGCGTGATCGCTGGATATGGTCGCCTCATCTTTGACAGAAAGTGGAATGTTATTATTCACATGTATGCCACTGTTGAAAATAGATTTACGATGAAACGTCTTACCGGTACAGACGTGAAGGGCAGACACCTGACCGCCGAGAATGTGACGCTCCTTGAATTGGTCTCGCGAGATCCATCTCGAAGTTGGAAGGGTGAAACAAGGAAGTCAAAAGACGCTAAGAAGACCAGATGATGTTGAAGTTTACACATTCATGAACCTAGCACGAGTATGACGTTGATGTTTCGCAGTCTCCTTCTCTCCATTGTGTTGGTCTTACCCATGATAGGGTTTGCTCAGGATAGAGGACCACGCAGGCTTTCGCTCAAAGATTGTATTCGTATTGGGATAGAAAACAGCTTTGATTTGCAAGACGCATACGCATCATCGCGAGCCGCGGGGGCCGGCCTTACGCAGGCCTTTGGCTCCTACCTACCATCAGCAGATATCACAGCAAATTATTCGAGACAGTTGACGAATCTCAACCCACAGTTCTCGATCGTGAATGGTGTACCAATCGTTGGTCAGCCCCTTCCCAATACCTACGGTCTTACAGGCAATCTTAATCTTACGCTGTTCAACGGATTTAGGCGCGAATCGCAATATGATGCAGCGCAGAACACTGTAGAGGCCACCACTGAAGATGTGCGGTTTATTCGTTTGAGCACGGCA
Organism: Ignavibacteria bacterium; assembly: GCA_947495975.1. Taxonomy (GTDB): domain Bacteria; phylum Bacteroidota; class Ignavibacteria; order Kapaibacteriales; family Kapaibacteriaceae; genus UBA10438. The sequence continues at coordinate 60,980 of CANMBE010000013.1, forward strand.
TATGACGTTACTCGGAAATACATCGATGTATTGCGCAAGCAACAAATCCTGAATGCTCGGCTTGAGAACCTGGTGCTGAGTCAGGCAACATATGATCGGGTAAAAGCACTCAAGGACAACGGGCGCTCTACCATACAACAGGTAATGTCGCAAGAGACAGAACTTGCCAACCAAGAAGTGAGTGTTGTGACCGCGCAGAATGATCGCGACGTTGCAAAGGCGCAGTTGCTATCTGCAATGAGCGCCAACCCCAGCCAATCAATGGAGATTGACGAAGCATCAATTCCTAACGAAGCGAGTTCTACGACGGTGGACGATTTTCGTCGGAAGATAGGACCTGAATCGATTGCCATTCAACGTGCTTTTGAAACACGTCCAGACCTCAATGCAAACCGCAAACGAGTTCTAGCATCCGAGTCTGGCATAACAACGGCAACTGCTACGTATTGGCCCACACTCTCTGCCAACGCCGGATACAACTGGAGAAACTTCTCGATTGGCGACTTTGACAAACAAGGTCAGATGTATCTTGGATTAGTTCTGCGCATTCCGGTATTTGATCAATTCATGACAAATAACAACATTCAAAACGCCGAGCTCACACATACAAGACAAACGATGGCTCAAGCACGACTTGAGAATCAGATTCGCACGAATATTCGTAGTTCGTATCTGCAGCTTGTTGCCGCTGAAAAGGGTCTTGAGATTACTGACCGTGCTATGAAATCTGCAGTGATCAATTTCAATGCCGTGCAAGAACGTTTTAACGTTGGTTCTGCAACGCTGCTTGACGTGCAAACAGCAAACAATCAGCTCATTACTGCTCGTGTCAATCGAGTCACTGCGGTCTATGCATTTCATGATGCCGCTACCTATGTTGAATTCACGGTCGGTACCTATGGAGATCAGTGATTATGGCTAAAAAGTCTTCTCGCAAGGGGCTTATCATTACGCTCCTTGCTCTGTTTTTACTCGTTGCGGCGTCCATCGCTTGGTTCATTGCAAATGGCAAGGAAAGCCCTGTGCTTGTGAGTGTTGAACAAGTTGCAATGCGTACTATCACACAATCCGTGAGTGCCATCGGCAGGCTTCAGCCGGAGCTCATGGTGAAGGTTTCTTCTGAAGCAAGCGGCGAGATTATTTTTCTTGGTGTGAGAGATGGTGATACTGTTACCAGGGGCCAGCTCTTGGTTCGCATACAGCCCGACATCATGGAAACACAACTGTCGCAAACACGAGCAGCAACAGAATCAACGAGACTGTCGATTACCGTTGCAAAAGCAGAGCTCGATAGAAGTGAGAATGATCTAAAGCGAATTGAAAATCTCCACAAAAAAGAATACGCCTCAAAAGAAGAACTCGATCGTGCGCGTGCGTCGTATGAGTCTGCTGTTGGCCGTCACGCGCAGACCCTGGCAGATTACCAACGCGCGCAAGGCGCACTTCAGCAGACACAGGCAACGGCTAGTCGTACAACAATCTTTGCTCCTATGAATGGCGTTGTTACGTTTCTTGGCGTAGAGAGCGGAGAGAAGGTTGTAGGTACGGCGCAGATGCAAGGAACAGAAATGATGCGCATTGCTGACCTACGAACGATGAATTCATGGGTTGATGTTGATGAGAATGATGTTGCACTGATTGGGTTGGGAGATACGGCCCGGGTTCGAATTGATGCACTGCCTGATGTATCACTACGAGGCGTTGTATACGAGATATCTCACTCTCCAAAAGTGAGCGGTCAAGGATCGCAAGAAGAAGTTGTGAACTTTCAGGTGCGCATTCGCCTCGTTGACCGTGATGCTCGCATGCGTCCAGGCATGTCATGTAGCGTAGAGATTGAAACAGAAACGCGAAGTAATGTATTGAGTGTTCCAATTCAATCTGTTACCATGAAGCAGGATGCTACGTCAATAGGAGCCCCTTCAGATCCGCGTGTAGAGGACAAGCAAGCAATCAAGGACCAGCGTAATTCGCGTCCAGAGAGTATGGTCTGGGTCTACAACAATGGGGCTGTACAGACGCGTACTGTAAAGACAGGCATTAGTGATAATGGATTCATTGAAATCATCAGTGGCTTGAAGAAGGACGAGTCAGTGGTAGCAAGTCCTTACCAAGCGATCAGCAAGCTACTTAAGCAGGATGCAAAGGTTCGTATTGAAGATCCTGAAGCACGCAAGAATCGATTCCGCCAATTGAGGCAGGAATAATGGCTCAGAACATCATTGAGATTGCCAATCTCGTTAAGCGATATGAGATGGGCAACGAAGAAGTTTTTGCATTGCGTGATGTAACACTCAGGCTCGGCAAGAATGAATATGTGGCTATCATGGGTCCGTCTGGATCAGGAAAATCAACCCTCATGAACATGCTTGGCTGTCTTGATACGCCAACATCGGGCACATACATGTTCAATGGTGAAAATGTTAGTGAGATGAACGACAATGATCTTGCATCGATACGCAATCGCGAGATCGGATTTGTATTTCAGACGTTTAATCTCTTGCCACGCGCAAGTGCCTTACAAAACGTTGAGCTTCCTTTGGTCTATGCAGGACTAAACTCACAACAACGCGGCCTACGAGCTATTGAGGCACTTACAAAGGTTGGCCTTGCAGACCGTATGGACCACAGACCCAACGAGTTATCTGGCGGACAACGTCAGCGTGTTGCAATTGCGCGCGCACTTGTTACAGCCCCTTCGATCATTCTTGCTGATGAACCTACTGGAAATCTTGACACCAAAACGGGTCAAGACATCATGCAATTGTTCGGAGATATCTGGCGCGGCGGCAACACGGTTATTCTTGTTACACACGAAGAAGAAGTTGCTAGGCATGCGCACCGGATTATCCGACTGCGTGATGGATTGATCGAATCTGACGAGCTTAATACCAATGCTACGGCTGTCTGAAGTACAAGAGTCGTTTCGAATTGCTCTAGCCTCGCTGAGAGCGAATCTCATGCGTTCAATTCTCACAACGGCCGGAGTTGTTGTAGGCGTGGTGCTTGTAGTGTTAATGGGATGGACCATTAGTGGTCTGGATGCAGTGTGGGAGCAAACTATTTCTATCATCGGCAAGGATATGATTTATCTCGACAAATGGAACTGGGCAGGGGGCGGTAACTGGCGTCAACTCGAAGCACGTAAGGACATCACTTTTGAACAAGCGCTTGCTCTTGCCAATAGAATGGAATCAGCAGAAGAAACCATTCCTCTCATTCGTAAGTGGGGTGGTTCTGTTAGCGTAGGGAATACAAGTCTCCGGTGTGCCATCATGGGCACCACAAGTAGCTACAACAACACGTCAGCGGGAACTACCATGGAAGGTAGATTCTTTAGTGACATCGAAGAGCGCGAGGCAGAGAAGGTTGTTGTTATTGGCTTTAACATTAAAAAATCGCTTTTCCCTGGCCAATCCCCTATTGATAAGTCAATCAAGATTGCTGGCGTCCCTTATCGCATTGTTGGTGTGATTGAAAAGCGTGGATTTCTCTTCATGGATTTCATCGATAATCAAGTATTCATCCCCATCTATGCATTTCGTTCGTCATTCGGCTTTTTCGATCGGAGTTTTTCGATCGGGATTAAGGCTGGCAGTGAGCGGATGCTCAACATCGTGCGCGATGAAGCTGTTGGCCACATGCGCTCAATTCGCAACGTTCCACCAACGGCCGAAGATGACTTCTCGATCAACGAGATGAAGGCCTTTGACGAACAGGCAAAGAGCATTCGTCTAGGAATTTGGATAGTTGGTATTGGGCTCACTCTATTGGCATTCATTGTTGGATCAATCGGCATCATGAACATCATGTATGTATCCGTTACTGAGCGCACAAAAGAAATTGGAATCCGAAAAGCGATTGGTGCGAGGCGCTCATCAATTCTTACACAGTTCCTTATTGAATCCGCGCTGCTGTGTTTAGCGGGTGCACTCATTGCATTTCCTATTGCTCAGACAATTGTTGGTTCTGCCCAGTACATTGCCGTAAACGTGTTAGAGCAAGATTGGGCAACCGTGATTAGCCCCTTTGTCCCGCTCGGCCTTCTTGGAATTGCTATTGGCGTTTCAATCATTGTTGGACTCCTTGCAGGGATATTTCCCGCAATCAAGGCATCTGGACTTGATCCAGTAGAGGCATTGCGCTCCGAATGAACATTTTTGAATCCATCTTCATTGCATTAGATGCAGTTCGAGTTCAGAAACTTCGATCGGCACTAACGTTGTTAAGCGTTGGAATTGGTGTGTTTGCGATCATTGCATCAACATCCATCATGGGCACGCTTCAACAAGCAGTGAATGGACAGCTCGCCGATTTAGGTGAAAACTCATTACTCATTCAACGCACGCCAACAATTCAGTTTGGCACTAATTGGTCAAAAATGCGGCGTCGCAAGAACATCACGTATGATCAGGCCAAGCAGTTTCGCGAGAGAATGACTACTACGAAGCTCATTACCATTAGCAATACATCGCCGGGTTACACCATCAAGGCTGGACAAGAGTCAACGAATCCTACTGTATCACTCATTGGCATTGATGATCTCTACTTTACGATCAACGTTACATCAATCTCTGATGGCCGCCCCATTGTTGAATCAGAGGTATTGCTTTCGCAAAACGTTGCTATCATTGGTCAAGATATCGTCAACACCGTGTTTGCAGGTGTTTCAAGTGTAGGCCGTACGATTACGATAAGGAATCAGGAGTTTACAGTAGTTGGAGTGTTGGAGGCAAAAGGTGGTGTTATTGGCGAGAGTCAGGATAACCGCGTGCTTATTCCCATTACTGTGTTCAATAAATACTACACGTCGCCGTGGGATGCAAGCGTAGACATTTCCGTCAAAGCCGAGTCCAAGTTTCAACTAGAGTCAACACAAGACGAAGCCATCGGAATAATGCGCTCGCTTAGGGGCGTGAAGCCATGGGATGAAAATAATTTTGAGCTTGACCGCAATGATGCATTGACTGGACAATTTTCGGGTTTCTCTACTGCGCTCCTTGCTGTTGCATGGATCAGTGGATTAGGTGCATTGTTTGCCGCCGGCATCGGCATCATGAATATGATGCTTGTGAGTGTGAGAGAACGCACACGTGAGATTGGTGTACGTAAAGCGCTTGGAGCCCGCAAGGCATGGATTGTGCGGCAGTTCCTCATCGAGAGCATTACGTTATGTCAGCTAGGCGGACTTACGGGAATGGTTGGTGGCGTAACATCTTCATGGGCTTTAACAGCCGTTATGCGCAGCATCGCTATGCCCAATCTCGTCTTTGTTATGCCTTGGGGCACGGTGATCTTCAGCATTACCATCTGCACTGTCATCGGTCTTGTTTTTGGACTTTATCCAGCGTGGCGAGCTGCGAATCTAGATCCGATTGAAGCGCTGCGTTATGAGTAGCCCTCACGTAGTGTCGCATCTCATGAATACCAGTAGGTTCGTGGGTTCGTTAGTTAGATAGTTGTTTCGTTGGTAACCCCGTATCTTCCAATATGTACGGTCGCCTCATAACACCAGAAATTGAAGAGCTCATTGCAGCCAGAGATTTCAGTACCATCCGAGAGGTGATACTGGAATTTGAGCCCGTTGAGCTTGCAGATCTTGTTTCTGACCTCCGTGAGGAGAACAGAGTGGTTGTGTTTCGTCTACTGCCCAAGGATGTGGCTGCAGAGACGTTCTCCTACTGTGAGCGTGATACCCAGCAGGAGTTATTGCATGACATGGCGCGAGAGGAAGTGGGCGCGCTGCTCAATGACATGTCTCCAGATGATAGAACGCAGCTCTTTGAAGACTTGCCTGGGAATGTTGTATCGGAGCTGATCAACTCGCTCAACCCTGAAGAACGCAGCATCGCGCTTGCGCTTCTGAATTGGCCTGAAGACTCGGTGGGCCGATTGATGACGCCCGACTATGTCATTATTAAGAAACATTGGACCGTGCAGCAGGCTCTTGATCACATCCGGAATTATGGCAAACATTCTGAAACGCTGAACTATCTCTATGTAACCGAGCACGGCACTCTTATCGATGATATTCATATCAGAGAAATTCTGTTGTCTCAAGCGGATGTCTTGATCTCGGATATCATGGATGAAAAGGTTGAGTCGCTTCTTGCAACAGATGACCAAGAGACCGCGGTAAAGGCATTTCGCAGGCTCGATAGATTTGCGTTACCCGTTGTTGACATCGACAAAAAACTACTCGGCATTATCACACTTGATGACGTGCTTGATATTGCCGAAGAGCAAGCAACTGAAGAGATGCAGAGATTCGGCGCTGTTGAAGCCCTTGACGATCCATACATCGATGTACCAATCATTGAACTCATTCGCAAGCGCGCAACGTGGCTCGTGGTACTCTTTTTAGGGGGCTTCCTTACTGCAACTGCGATGTCGGCCTTTGAAGCAACAATCGAAGGTGCCGTAATTCTTGCGTTATTCTTGCCCCTTATCATTTCATCGGGTGGCAACTCTGGGTCTCAAGCGGCAACACTTATCGTGCGCGCACTTGCACTTGGTGAAGTTTCACTATCTGACTGGTGGCGCATCATGCGTCGAGAAATCGGTGTCGGCTTTGTTCTCGGACTGTTGCTTGGTGTACTAGGTTTTGCTCGAATCATGATTGGCGAAACAATACAAGGACATTACAATCCACTTGTAACGCCTGTGGTTGCTGTTGTTATCTCGATTTCACTCATCGGTATTGTCATGGCGGGTACCATCGCCGGCTCAATGTTGCCATTACTTATGAAGCGCCTCGGCTTTGATCCTGCTGCATCCAGTGCGCCATTCGTTGCAACGTTCAGCGACGTTACTGGTATTGTAATTTACTTTACTATTGCCACGTTGTTGCTACGCGGGATATTGCTGTAGCGCTAGCGATTCATCCGAACGCATTGTAAACAATCAGCGAAGCCCCATACGCCAGCACAAACGTTATAACGAACGAAAGAGCTGGCCACTTCCACGAGCCTGTTTCGCGCTTCATAATGGCCATGGTACTCACACATTGCAGTGCGTACACATAGAACGCGAGTACGGAAAGTCCAACGTTCAGGGGTAGTTCATTGTGCAGTACGTCTCGCAACGGCAGATCAGATTCGCTTACGTCGGTAGCGTAGATCTGACCCATTGCACTAATGAATGTTTCGCGCGCTGCATAGGAACTCAATACTCCAAGCGTAATACGCCAATCAAATCCGAGTGGCGCAAAAAGAGGCTGGATGGCTTTACCAATATCTGCGGCATACGATTGTTCAATCTGCACTCGCTCTGCATCAATACGCTGCATTGACTCTACATTTTGGGCGCGCGGGAGCTCAGTCAATATCCACAGGCCGATACTAAAAGCTAGAATCACTGTTCCTGCAGTCCTAAGAAAGTCTTTTGTTCTGCCAATCATTGTAATTCCAACACTCTTCCATGACGGAAGACGATATGGTGGGAACTCAATGAGAAATGGAACTACCCCAGCGCGAAACATCGTTCGCTTGAGCACGAGAGCAATGAGAAGTCCACTCAGTGCTCCCAACACATACAACGATGCCATCACCGCAGCTTGCACTGATATGAATCCAAAGATTGTGCTTGTTGGTATAACTGCGCCAATGAGTAAGATGTATACTGGAAGGCGAGCAGAACACGTCATAAGCGGCGTGGCCATGATGGTAGCCATTCTGTCGCGATATGACGGAATGATTCGTGCCGACATTATACCAGGGATTGCGCAGGCAAAAGAGCCAAGCAAGGGAATGAAAGACCTCCCTTGCAATCCAAAGAGCCCCATAGCACGATCTACCAGAAAGGCTGCCCGAGCCAGATATCCGCACTCTTCGAGCAATGTGATGAGTACGTTGAGAATCAGAATTTGCGGAAGGAAAACAATCACTGAGCCTACGCCACCGATAAGCCCCTTCATCACAAATGAGCGCAGGATTGGATGGGATATATGATTTGAAACTGAAATCTGCACTAGTTTGATTCCATCTTCAATCAAACTCATGAGCGGCTGAGCCCATGTAAAGATCGATTGAAAAAAGACTGCCATGATAAGAATGAATGCAACAGTACCCCAAACCGGGTGTAGCAAAATACGATCGATGAATAGACTCTTTGTGTCTTCTGCGCCGCGAATCACTACGCGGTCAATCACGCTGCGCGCCCACACGAATCTCTCTTCAATTGTTGCTTTCTCATCCACAACGAACAACGGCTGCGTCCATGTTTCCTGAACAAGTGCATGTTTTACATCGCCAATGCCAAGACCTTTTGTGCCTACCACAGCAAAGATGTTTACACCTAGGAGATGAAACAGGCCGATGTCATCGAATGCACCACCTGCAGCTTTCACACTGTCAACCATCGTTACAACAACGATGATCGGCAAGCCAAGCGAGGCGATCTGACTATACAAGACAAGACACTTTTCAGGACTGCGCCCATTCATCACGAGCAACACGGCATCCGGCTTGGGAATGGAGGGATGAACTCCGCGCAGAACATCACTTGTGAGTTGCTCGTCTTCTGACACCGCGCTTAGACTATAAACTCCGGGCAGGTCAATGAGTGATACGCTGCTTTTTTCGATGGTAACGGTACCAACGATTGGCTCAACTGTGACACCGGGAAAATTTCCAACGCGCTGTTGGAGTCCAGTGAGTTCGTTAAAGAGTGTGGACTTGCCAACATTCGGTGTGCCTACAACGGCTACCGTAAGCATGCTCCTCATGCCGCCACAGATCCCTTGGCGGGCAGGACTTCTACGCAAATTCGGAGTCCATCGGTTGGGCGAATCCCCAGCCTGGTTGTGCCAGCCGAAATCTCGATGGGTCCGCCAAAAGGCGATTTCCTTACGACCTTACACTCCGCACCCGGGATCAAACCCAGCTCTCTTGCCCGTCTTGATGCATGGATATCCCCTTCAATCGAAATGATTGTACAGGAAGTGCCGGCAGGCAACGATTGGATGAGTGTCATGGGGCTTATCTGGATTTAGTCCAAATATAGGGAAAACCAATGTAATGGAGTTTGCCTCGTGAATTCGTCATGGAAGGGGCGCGATGCTAGCGCCAGAGCGTGCTCTTGCGCCATCCTATGCTCTTCACTATAAATTGCACGTTCCGTGCTACGCTCACTCTATGTTGATCTCAATTCATACTTCGCCTCTGTTGAACAGCAGGCCAACCCTGCCTTGCGCGGAAAACCGATTGCAATTGTGCCGATGATCGCAGATACAACGGTTGCGATTGCTGCATCGTATGAAGCAAAACGGCGTGGGGTTACAACGGGGACAATGATTTCTGAGGCAAAAAAGTTGTGTCCAGACCTCATTCTTGTTACTGCACATCACACGAGGTACGTGGACTATCATCACCGCATCATTGACGCCGTTGAGCAGGTTATACATGTCAAGAGCGTAAACTCAATCGACGAAATGGTATGTGACCTTACCGGCTCCGCTCGGCACAGAGATAAAGCAATATCGATTGCACATGATGTAAAGCAATCGATCAAAGAAAGAGTGGGCAGTGAGATGTTGTGTAGCGTTGGAATTGCTCCCAACGACTATCTCGCAAAGACAGCAACAGACATGCAGAAACCTGACGGTCTTGTTGTGATAGAGGAGGAGGACCTGCCACAGGTACTGTATTCAATGGAGCTACGTGACCTTTGTGGCATTGGTAGCAGAATGTATCAGCGACTCTATACACATGGCATCTATACAGTGGAGATGTTGTGTTCGGCCACCAAGCAACAACTTCATACTGTCTGGGGCGGCATTGAAGGAGAACGTCTCTGGGCCCGAATACGTGGCCAAGACGTGCCACATGTTGAAACACATAAGTCTACAGTTGGACAATCGCATGTGCTGAGCCCATCGCTCCGTTCTCATGATGGTGCTACTGGCGTGGTGCATCGTCTGCTACAAAAAGCTGCCACCCGACTTCGTCAATATGGTCTTGTAGCGGCAGAGGTTACCATAAGCGTTCGTTTTTTAGGGGGCGAGCGATGGAAGTGTGCATGGGACATAACACCAACTCAGGACATTGTGCAGCTCACCGCCGTCATGAGTTCAATGCTTGCCGAACTGCCTACGAGCGGCACGCCATTTAAAGTGACAATTGCGCTCAACAAGGTTTCACCCGTTGATGGAATGTCACAGCCCCTTTTCAATAATATTGGTCCAGCACGCGAATCACTCAATGCGTCTATTGATTCGATCAACAAAAAATATGGCAAGAACACACTCTACCTAGGAACTGCATGGAATGCACTCTCGAGTGCACCAATGCGCATTGCGTTTACGCACATACCGGATATAGAAACTGACGATGATGAATGACGTGCAACCCGATTCATCTAGATCTTCTTGAACCACGTCTTATAGTGTGGCATCCTATCCATTGAGTTGCTTGGATGACCCATAACGTAGGGTTGAATAAAGCGATAGTCCTCATCATTGAAGATGAGCAACATTGGCGCATTATCAATTGCAATCTGTTCTGCTTGACGATATAGCCGCATGCGCTCAACACGATCTGTTGTTGAGAGTGCTTGCTCAAACAACTCATCAAAACGAGCATTCTGGAATCGCGTTGAATTTATAGGCGACGGACGTCCCGGCGGTGGTACAATCTTACCATGATACAGATTCAAGAACGTCTCTGGATCAGGATAATCTGCAACCCAGCCCAGGCGATAGAACGCGGCTTGTGCATTATCGATTGACTCAAGATGTTGGGCAAACTCAACCTGCAAGAGTCTGATGTTTACATTGAGATGCTCCTTCAACATTCCTTGAATAGCTTCAGCAACAGACACGTTGCGTCCACCCCCTGCATTCAATTGAAGAGTGATTTCAGGGAGCCCCTTCCCCTGAGGATAGCCAGCTTCAGCTAATAGCTGTTGTGCGCGCACGGGATCGAATGAATACCCATGTACGCTATCGGATTCATAATCAGGCATGGATGGTGGTACAAGACCGTGGTGAGCTGGACTTGCGGCTTGACCCTTGAGTACATACCGTATGATGCGATTGCGATCAACTGCATAGTTGAATGCCTGACGAATTCGCTTGTCCTTTAGAAGTGGGTCAATTGTAACCATTCCATAGAATTGCGTTGATAGCGCCGTTACATGCAGGAGTGTGAACTTTGACCACTTGCCTTTTGGATTCTTGTTGATGTCAACAATGTCAGCAAAGAACTCGTTCGGAATACGATACGATTCTTCAAGATTGTTTGCAGCGAATTCCAACAACTGCATCTTATCGTCCTTCATGAACGAATACCGGATTCCATCAAGGTATGGCAACTGATTTCCGAATTCATCAATTGCCCAGTAATTCGGATTTCTCACAAGGACACACGTTCTATCGGGCGTCCATTGCACAAACCTAAACGCACCAGAACCCACTGGATGCTGAAAGAAGTTCTCTCCATACTTTTCAACGGCTTCGCGAGCTACGATCCCCATTGACGTTTGTGCAACGGTATACTCGAAGGGGGCGAATGGTTTCTCAAGGCGAATCAGAAAGGTGGTATCATCCACGGCAACAAACCCTTCAATACCTGAAACGGTAGGGCTTGCGCCGGTCTGCGACGCAACTCGTGTAGCATGGTAATACGCAGATGCTCCTACCACTTTATCGCGGAAATAGGAATCTGATTTTGATTTAGCGCGGACATCACAAACACGGGTTAGCGAATATTTCACATCGCGTGCGGTAACGCGTCGCCCAATACCATCTGGGAAACACGGATCATCATGGAAGCGTGCGTTCTCGCGAATGATGTATGTGTAGGTCTTGCCGTCCTCTGAGACCGACCATCGTTTGGCCAACATTGGTATGATGTTGAGCTCGTTATCAAAGTTTATAAGCTGATCATAAATGTTGATGACGATATGCGAGGAAGTTACATCATTTATGCGAACAGGATCGAGCGAGCTTAACTCACCATTCTCGTTTTGACGATAAATGCCGCCGTACATACGTCCGCCTTTGGCAGCTCGCGTTGTACCCTCTCGCTGACCAGGCTCTGTGCATGAAACGCAAAGAGCTACAGCACCAATAGCAGCGGCAAGTAATCTCGATGTCATGTGTTACCGCACTGGAGTAACGATCTCGATTTGCACGGTTCGTGAGTACGAACGGCCTTCGGGATTGTCATTGTTAAAAATGAATCTGTCAGAACCTATTGGCTGGAGCGTTACACGGTCATCTGCAAGGCCAAGCACACGCTGTGCCTCTGTGCATCGTTTCCGTGCGAGTTCTCGGTTATACTCAGGATTGCCCTGACGGTCAGCAAAACCAGTGATACGCACCTTAGATTCCAGCTGAATCCGCTGCTTTACACGCTCCATTATGCGCTGATTTGATGCATTCAGTTTGGAGCTGTTGAAATCGAACACGATAAGTGAGTACCGCTCAACCATCTTTCCTTCTTCTTGCCGTGCCTTCATTGTTTGAAGCGTAATGTAGTCTACAGACATCGTGTCAGATGCAGAAGCAGATAGTCCATTCGCATCACGAACCGTATAGGTTGAGATGATTGGAACATCCTTTTTCGGTTTCACTTCTGCATGTACCGGATCGTATGGCACTTCTTTTGGAGTCCCTTCCCCTTGCTTACGATACATCTCACGGTCTCCTTGAGCCATCCGCACTGACCAATCTCTTACGCCTTCAGCATCGGCTACTTCTGGACGGAGGATCAACTCGCTAGGCGCGATTATGAGATCCTTATCACGGAATTCAACGGGTTCAAGAATCGTAGGGTCGTTCGTAGAAATCTCAGCCCGCTGATTCTCTCCACGTCCGTCTGGCGTTGCTGGATTAGCAGGTTCAGATGGAAGCAACTGACTCTTGACGGAAATTCTCTCGGGCTCAATGCCCCATGCGGTAACGAGATATGCTTTCACCGACTCGGCACGTGCGCGCGACAACTCTCGGTTGTTTTGCTCGGGTCCAACATTGCTCACGTACCCACTCACAAAGAGTGTAGACCGTGGTGCCTGCCTCATACGGTAACCAATTACGTTTGTAAGATTCCTATACACGTCGATTTGATCTCGCGATAAATCAGACGGTCGGAAATCCTTTGTCTCACTTGGATCCAATCGAATCTGCTGCATTGATGCAAAATCTGATGAGCTCTCTGGGAAGAAAATTTGTGGTAGAAGCGGATAGCTCTCTATCACATCAAGTTCTTCAACACGAAGAACGTTGAGCGGCCCCATGGTGCCATCTGCGCGTCTAGCAATGATCGAAGAGCGAAGCCCCGGATTAAAAGGACGTGGCACTTCTCGTACATAGCTTTCGTTGATCGTTCTTGTTTGATACTCAATATCGCCTTCTCTACGAGTCCCTGTTTCTTCCCTTGTATCGCTCAACGTAACTCGAGATTCGATAAGTCCGGTCTTTTCAACTATCACCGTGTCTCGGATATATACCGTATCACTAATGACGGTTGCATCAATTGGCGTGTATTTGCCAAACTGCACATTCACACCAAGCTGAAACGTCTGTACTTGCCACTCAACGTCAGACACCTTGGTAAGGGGCAAATAGTATCGCACTTCTGGCACGACTGAAATGCCTGATCTGATCAAAAGCTCATAACCAAGACCAACTACACCGTGTACTTGAAGCGCATTCGCATTTGGAATGTTGTCCTGCGCTGCATTACGAACGGTTGTTCCATCAAGAAACGTGTACCCCACAGGATCGATGAGTGTTTCTTTCTGTTCAAACGTAGAGGCAAGAAGGTAGCCAGCACGAACGCCTCCAGAGATCCACAAGAGATCAAACACACGAAAGCCGATCGTTGGCTCCAGGACAATCATGGGCAGCGCTGCATTAAGCGTATGTTCAACATTCACCGGCTGACGTTCTTCAGCTGGCGCTGGTCCGTCAGAAAGTATTGGTTCATTGCCAATCTGCTCAATGCTTCGGAGAAGTCCGCTCAGTGAGCTATATCCAAGCCGACCTTGCAAACGCAGAACTTCAGTGAGAGGAAGTTCAAATGATGCGCCTAATCCGAGTCCCAGCGAGGTGGCGTTTCCATACGATGCACAGCACGACGAGAATCCCGGCAATCCACCAAACTGTGTTTCTTGAAAATTGAGGCCTAAGGCTGCGTAGCCTCCAATGAGGTATTGTAGCGTTTCACTTTGCCCCGTCTCTTTATTGAGTCGTCGCATCTGCGAAGATGCTAGAGATGTTAAAAGAAAGAGGGCAACGATGATTGATGTTAAACGACGTGGGGTCATGATCTGCATTATCAATGAAGGATGGACAACGGCAACACACGACGTCTCGTGGGCGTTTGAAGAATTACCTGATACGTTCCCGATGCAAGTGCCTGCACATTCACAGTAAAGACACGTGGAGTTGCATCGGCACCACGATCGAATGCTAATGTTGCAACAACGTCGCCGGTTAACGTAACCACATCTATACGATGTGCGCCACGTTCATACGTCTCTGCAACGATCTCGAGAACTTCAGCCGCAGGATTTGGGCGCGCCACCACTGACAGCGCACCTGATCTCTGAATGAGTCTCTGCCCACCCTCTTCGCAAATTTCGATTGTGAGCGAACCATTCTCTGGGCGCACAGACGGAGTAGCATTACTTGCTGTGATCACTGCATTAAAAATCTCAAGATCTGTTGTGATGTTGGAGCCAAGCGTCATATCTCCAATAATCTCACCGATGATTGTTTCTGTTGCTCCTACGATGAATGACGGTATCTCAAGATCGATTTCGGTGAAACCTCCTAACACCTCATTTCGCAACACACTTCCCGTGGTCAACGTTCTTGCAGCATAAACAGATGAAGCATAACGAACGGTCATTGTTAGTCGGCCATTGGCAATATCCGTTGCACCAGCAACAACTGTTGCTCTAATTGGCAGACGGTAGTCTTCAATAGCAGGGCTCACCGTGACCTTTGGAAGCGTCAATCGAACTTCTACGCTGAGTCTACCTTTACCACGCACTGCGATCACTCTCGTGTCTGAACACGGCTGATTGAAAGAAATCAAAAGTGAATCAAAGTACGATTGCTGCGCAGTTGGAGTAAACGTCAACGTAATCTCAATCGACGCCCCAGGCGCAATCATTGCCGGCGCCGTAGGTATGGACGACACTGCAAAAACATTTGCTGGAGTACCACGAAGCATGATAGACGTAATGCTCACTGGTTGTGAGCTTGTGTTCACGAGTACTAGTCGCTGCGACGTGAGTGTTGAGAGGTTCACAGAACCAAAAGCAATACTACCAGGTGATGCCGGGAGCATTGTTCTTCTCTCTCCCTTGAGTTCTGTTACTACACCTACGGGTACGCCAGCAATACGAACACGAAGAGTAATAAAAGCTGTCTTAAGGCCGTCAGTCATCGCACGCGGATCAAATCGAATGAATACTTTTCGCGACTCTCCTGGTGCTAGCGTCTGGGAATTGACAACACCCGGGTTCTCTATTGTGAATGCCGTTGCATCTCTACCCGCTAGTGCTATGTCGATGAAGTCTAGAGCAACTGACTGTGTATTTGTGTAGGTAATGCTATCACGCTTGAACTCACACTCAGCAAGTATGCCAAAATCAATAATGGAGGGTGCACTAATGGATGGTGAAACACCCACTGCACGTACGATAATAAGGATCGTGTCTGCACATGGTTGATCTACGATACATCGTATTGTGTCTTCGATGGGTCCCTCAGACACACAGGCAAACGTAAATGTGATGTCTTGGGTTGCAGATGCCGCAACACGAAAGGTAGGCGGCGTTGACGTTGTTCGTGATGGGAATGATGACAGCGATCCTACAACACTGATCGTGTTTGATGATGCGTTTGTATACCGTGGTATTAAAAATGCAACAGTGCCAACAAGCACCTGACCGAGATCAACAATACGTGGACCTTGTAAATCAGCGGAGACCCTACGCCCCGTTATTGGAATGTTTATCGTAGGTACAGAAAGATCATCAGTACGAATTGACAGCATTGCTGTCTTTACTTCGTCAGGCCCAGATGTTCCATTGAATCCAACAACATAGGTTGCAGTAGCACGCGGATTCAATGTCACGTCTGAAAGGGGCTGACGAAGAATCGTAAATGATGAAGCGTTTGGTCCATTCAGCAATGGCGGGTAAAGAAGTGTGACAACTGTGCCACCCTCGTTACGAACCACAACGCTATCTACAAGTGAATCGCACGCATTGACAGAGCCAAATGAAATCGAAGCCTGAGAAACAGAGAGAACGGATGTAATCGCAGTTCCCGACAAAACAATTTCAACGGTGTCTGGACAGCTAGAGGCTGTTGAGTCTGTGGAGACAAGCACAACAGTGGAGCTGGAGCCCGCAACGATTGGCTCATACGCATACGTCAGCACAATGGATGAACCTGGTGCGACAATTGTTGGAGGAGTTGGAATCGAAGAGACAAATCTGAATGGTGGTGGCACTGGAGGGAGCGATGATATGTCTAGGTCGCTCGTTCCCGTGTTCCGGACCTCGATAGAAATCTGTGGAGCATCTCCAACACGTATCGTTCCAAACTGACCGGTGCCGATGACGGAAATTGAGGACTCAATACCAACGTGTTTAATCCACAATGTATCAGGCGTTGGGCACTCCTGTATGCGAACCAACACTGGAGTTACGTTTATGCCAATACCGCGTGCAAGAAACGCTACATTGACAGTTGAAAATCCGAGTGGCCCGGGAACATCAAATGGCACGGTTCCGCTAGCAGTTAGAATTGCCGGATTCAAAGACTGAAAGCTTGTAATGCGAACTGTTGATTGACCAATATTTCTGATCGTAATTGGATCAACGAATGATTTGCCTACGCACAGCTTACCAATGTCAATTGTATCGGCTTGAATTCCACGCCAGCTATAGGCAAAGTCATACGGACGAATGTCAACACGAACGGAAACATCAAATGGGTTTGCACCAAATGCTGTGTCTGAGTTCACGAGGCGCAGTGTTGAATTGAATACGCCTGTCTGACCTGGAAGTGGTGAGAAACGTACAACGTATGCAGTTGAATCGAATGGAAGAATTGTATCTGGGAAGACGACGGGATTGCTAACCGTAAGTCCAACTGCTGTCAGAAATGTTGCCGAGCTAATCTCAAGAGGAGACTCTCCTATATTTTTTATCCATACCGTGTCTTGTAGTGTAGTTCCTGGGCATTGATAGAGCCCTAGGTCGAGATTCTTGTTGCCATCAATAATAGCAGGGCCATAGATCCGAATGATGTTCCATGCAGACTGTGTAAATATTACTTCTGGCTCATCTGTATACGAACCAGTCTGCGGGCTCGCAATTTTTTGTCCAACGGCAACGTAGTACAAGGTATCCTGTCCAGGCCACGTTATGAGTGATCGCCAACTTCCAGACGTACCTACTTGATATCCAGAAATTGCTGGGCCACGTTGCCATGGACCATTTTCAG
This sequence comes from Ignavibacteria bacterium, assembly GCA_947495975.1. Lineage (GTDB taxonomy): Bacteria > Bacteroidota > Ignavibacteria > Kapaibacteriales > Kapaibacteriaceae > UBA10438. The sequence continues at coordinate 78,450 of CANMBE010000013.1, forward strand.
GTTTAATGTAGATCTGAAGTTCTTGGCCGTTTGCATATCCCCTATACGAACTCTGCCTGAGTGAATTCGTCATGGTGTCTGTCAGCAGACCATGCACAATTGGAATATCGAGTGGCACGCGTGCATCATACCGAGCTCGCCCCTTACCACCTTGTAAGTGACGATTGTTTGGACTGGGATTGGGATCGCTACCACCTGGAATCTGACCCGCCACTGCACCAATTGCACTATTGTCGAGACGTGTTCCAACGATGATTCCTCCACCTGAACCACAGCCACCGAGAATATCTTCCCTACTCGATGATCCACCCTTTGCATACACTGTTAGGTCGGCGGTAAGGTTTGCGTGTATCGAAATAGCACCACCACCACCA
>CANMBE010000014.1 GCA_947495975.1 Ignavibacteria bacterium
AAAACAATCATCTTGGTGACGATTGCGCGGGGGTCACACCTCTTCCCATTCCGAACAGAGTAGTTAAGCCCCGTTGCGCCGATGGTACTGCATCTGAACTGGTGTGGCAGAGTAGGTAGTCGCCAGGTATTCTTTCAAATTGCTCCTGTTTGCGCTTGCAGACAGGAGCTCTTTGCGTTATACGCGGCGCCTACGTTCTGCGCACAATGCTCGATGAAATATTCAGAACCTCTAACACCGTAGTTTTGATAGTTAGAAAATGCACTGCCTCTTTCTCCTCTTCATTGTTGTCCTTTCCACTCCAGTTTTCGCTGCTGATAGTGTGCGTGTGGATACAACAAAACGTAGACCCGTTGTAGTAACAGCAGACAAATGGCTTACCGATGCAACAGGTGCAGGCATGCCCACAATTCAACTGAGCTCAGACATTTTGAACAGGCTGGCTCCTCAGTCTCTCATTGCAGTATTGCCACTCATCCCAGGCGTGTTCGTGCGCGACTATGGTGGACTTGGTGGGCTGAAGACTTTTTCAATCAGAGGGGGCTCGGCATCACAAGCACTCGTGATGATCGATGAAACACGAATGTCCTCTGCGCAAAACGGCACTATCGATATTGGTCTGCTACCCGCAAGATTCGTTGAGAACATCAGCGTCATTCGTGGCGGGGTATGCGCACTCTACGGCGCAAACGCAATGACTGGTGCAATGGATGTGCATATGCGCGTTCCAGAGTCAACTTCTGTGCGCACGTTTGCAAGTGGAGGCTCTTTCGATGAATGGCGGTTGGCTCTAGGAGCATCGGCATCGATTGGTGTGGTGCGGATTGGCGCCGACGTGGAATCTCTTGGCACGTCGGGATCATTCCCCTTTCGCACAGATCAATTTGGCGAGACGTACACCATCAACCGCAACAACGGCGATGCCAAGTCAACCTCTGGCACGATGCGCGTAGAAGCTGATAACGTGGGATCATTCACGTTCCTTGGTCGAACAACAGATCGTGGTGTACCAGGCGCAGTTGTCCAGGGAAACGTGACCAGCGCGCGTGCGAGATTGAGCGACGATGATTTCATTGGACTCCTTCGTATAAAATTATTTACGCAGCCTACACACTCACTCTCGCTTGTTGGATCAGCGCGCCATCTAGAGCAACGCTATGCAGACCCTGACGCTACAATCACGGGTCCAGGAGGTATAGACGTAACGTATCTACAGCGCGATGTTTCCTTTGGTGTTGTCTCCAAAAGTGTATTCTCAGGAGCACTCAACACCACGCGCATTGATGCGAACTATGCAGACTTGAGCGGCGAGTCCATCATAACGGATTCTGGATCTCTTGTTCTGCGCAAGTCCATTGGCATATCAACGGATTGGCAATGGGATGGGGCTTTAGGTTCACCGCTAGATATCCGCGTAGCCATTCGTGTTGACGGATTCTCAGATATGGGCTGGGCTGTCTCGCCCCTTCTGGCGATGAAGCTTGCGATTACTGAGACGGTTGCACTGCGTGCTTCTTGGAGTTATAATTTCCGACCTCCAACGTTTAATGAATTGTATTACCTGAATTATGGAACACGGTCATTGTCACCTGAACGATCGCAATCGATTGATTTTGGTATTGCAGTTCGACCATGGTCATGGCTTGCTGTTGATGTGGACGTATTTTCCATCATGACCAACAATCTCATTGTATCTGTTCCCGTGAGCCCCGTTATAACAAGTGCGCAAAATGTAGGCGCTGCACAATCACTCGGAATGGAAATTCTTGCAAGGGGCTCCTGGTTTGATGGACGCCTCATTGTGCAATGGTCATACACAATACAGAATGTAACGGATCAGACAGGTCGCGCGAGTATTGATGGCACGATGATCCCATACTCTGTGCCAGAGCTCGCATCAGTGCTTGTGCAATGGGATGATTCAATATGGACGGGCTCTGTGCAGTGGGCGTATACGGGATATCGCTATGCGCAAGCAGGCGGAGAGCATACATCTCTGCTGCAACCGTTTGCACTCATTGGCGCACAGATTGGCGTGCACGTCCGTGGACGCAACACGCGCGCCGATGTGCGCCTACAGGTAGACAATGTGCTTGATGAAGCATACGTTGTGGTGCGTGGCTATCCCATGCCAGGCCGCGTCTTTCGTTTGTCAACATCAATTGTCATTAGTCCATGACGAGGAGTCAGATGTTTTCCATCGTTGTTTCGCTCGCAATGTTCGCTGTGTGCGTCACCAACACGAATGCTCAATGGCAAAGAGAGTTGTGTGATACAGTAATGCGTTTCATGCCAGGAACGGGACAGACAAATGGTCAAGGTCCTGTGTTCTTTCCAAAGAATATCCTGAGTGGTCCATCGCGCATTGCTACAGAATTTGTTCCCGACACTGATCCGCGCGAGATCTGTTCCATTGGATTGGGTGGAAGTATTGTGCTCGGCTATCGTGGAGCGTTTATTGTGGATGGACCTGGCGCTGACATTGTAGTGATTGAAAACACCTTTCGCTACTCAGCCCAGCGTATCTATGCAGAGCCTGCAATGGTTGAGGTGAGTCGCGACGGAGTTATGTGGAAGGCCTTTCCATTTGATTCCGCTACGCTTATTGGCTGCGCCGGTGTTACACCCCTTGGGGATTCCTTTGATCTTTCTTCTGTTGGTGTTGATAGCATTCGATGGATCCGCATTACGGATGTAACATCAATAGTGATCAATAATCCTAAACATGTTTATTATGATCCAACGCTGACCGGATTTGACCTAGATGTTGTTGTTGGTCTGCACGTTACTCCCACAGCATTCGCGTTGGCATTGACCGACGTTTTTCCAACATCTTCAGTACGGATTGATGCGCCACAGGCATCTACAATTTACGTGTATGACAGTAGAGGTGCTGTGGTTCTCACAGCAGTCATTGCTGCCGGAGTGCGCATGCTTGATCTCGCCCCCTTGCCATCTGGTGGATATTTTGTTGTGCTTGATGATGGAAGTAGTCGTAGCACATTAAAGGTATTGCGATAATGAGAACGATTATCATCCTTGTGGTTGCCTCATTCTGCGTGCGTTGTGTTCCCGTTCCAACTGCGCCTGACCCGTCAACCACGCCACTTGTCTCCGGTGGGTTCTTTGTTGTTTGTGAAGGCCTGTGGCGTCAAGACAACGCAACATTGTCCTTTATTACTCCAACGGGTTCAGCCGAGCGTGATGTTGTTTCTACGCGTAACGTTGGTCTACGTCTTGGTGATACGGGCAGCGACATTCTTGTGCGCGGAGACAGTATCTATGTGTGTGCAAGTACGTCTGGTACGATTGAAGTGTATCATCGATTAACTGGTATATGGAAGGGGCGAATCCGTTTTGAAAACGGACGCGAGCCATATCGTCTTGTCATTGTAAAAGATCACGTTGCTGTTTGTTCTATACGAAACGATGATTGTATTGCAGAGATAGACCTGCGCTTGTTGACCGTTCGTGTGCCTCGTGCGCCCGCTGGACCAGCCCCAGAAGGCCTCTGTTGTCTCCGCGGTCGCATCTACGTAGCAAACAGTGGTCTTGGTGATCTGCGCCTAAAGGAGACTGGTGCTGGGACTGTTTCCGTGCTTGATGCAAAAGATCTCCGCGTCGTAAAAACGATTGAAGGCCTACCAAACGCGATGCAGTGCACAGCCGATGCCGTGCGTGGCCTCATCTGGTTTACGTACCGTCACCTCGCAACAAAGCCCGATTCTCTCGGCGGCGTTGTTTGTTACGATCCGGCTCTCGATAGTATCATCGATCATCAACGATTTGTATCTCCGAAGGGGCTTGTCGTAGACCCTACGACGGGTATAATCTATGTTCTCCACCGCGATGGCATCGACTCATTTGACCGCAACACACAGACTCGTCGTACCATAGCAACACACAAATCCACTAATGGCAATGATGTGTGGTACTCACTCGGTTGGTGGAAGAGTCAACGAGCGCTGCTCGTTGGCAACGCCCGCACCTACGTCACAGATGGAGAAGTGATTGCTCTAGACCTCAACGGCAACGTGAGTTTTAAGGCTGGCGTAGGGCTGAATCCCTCGGCTTTTGCTGATTAGTTCATCGGTTAATGAGTTAGTGCCCAGTAACTCCGTAACTATCCCCCCACCTTATATCCCTCTTCCTCCAACACGTTCTTCATCCTCGCAACGTGGTCTCCTTGCATTTCGATGGTTTGATCAACGAGTTGACCACCAGCGCCGAGAGTTTTTTTAAAGAGTGTAAGTAGTCTGTTGAGTTCCATGGGATGAGAGAAGAAGCCCCATGCAATGGACACGGGTTTACCTCTGCGTTTTTCGACTCGGACGCGGAGACGAAGCACGTTACCATCATGGCCTCTTCGTTTATCGTTGGCCTTGGCAGTGGATGTGTTCTTATCTGGCTCGGGAATGCCGAGTAGTGCTGCGAGATCTTTTAGGTCGGCCATTATTGAAAATAGAACATCGTCTGAAGTTGTGGAATAGGGTGGACTATTGTTGGATTCTCTAAAAATATCATAATCGGCACGTCTTTGCCAACGAAGTTGGTGCTGATTCCACGAAGAGCAGAGAAGCGATATGAGGATGATTTGAGAGCAGGTACTGAAACTCGCCACCGATCTACCAGACGAGGTTCTGGATTGTAACGTAGACAACGATGAGTGTGACGGCGAATCTGCTGGCCAAAGAAAAACGAAGGGCAATGCCACTGACCGTTGCAATGCCTGCCTTGTCATTGTTGTGTGTATCAAAGGCGTTACTGGTAATCTACGAGGCTTCGTGCAGTCCGCTATCCGTACTTTTGAACAATATCGTGCGAACATGGTTTATCATCTTTGTTGTTTTTCTTGTAACTGCCGCCTATGGGACGGCTGTGATGATCCATATGTTCCTGTGGAAAAATCACGATGTGTTCTATGCATACACAAGGTCATGGGCCAGGTTTGTTCTTAAAATATCACGGGTGCAGGTTGTAACCGTTGGAACAGATGAGATACGGCCTGAGGAACGCTACGTCTATATTGCCAATCACGCTAGCCTATTCGACATACCTGTTCTAATTGCAGCCGTGCCGGATAACTTTAGGATTATCTACAAACGCGAACTACAGAAGATCCCGATCTTCGGATGGTGCATTCGTATGTCGCCGTTTATTGCCATTGACCGTGAGCGTAGCCGAGATGCGGTAGACGTTCTTGATACTGTGAGCCAAACCATGCGTCAAGGTAGCTCGGTGCTGATTTTTCCTGAAGGCACTCGCAGCGATAGTGGAATTGTAGGCGAGTTTCGGCGTGGTGCTTTTTCTCTTGCCGCTCGCAGCGGTAGATCCATAATTCCAATTTCCATTGTTGGAACCAGAAATACCCTTCCCAAGAAGACGCGACACATCCAAGGGGGACTGGTCACTATACATGTAGGAAGCCCCATAACGGTGCCAGAGGTTACAACTCGCGAAGCAGAACGAAATCTCATGGAGCATGTACGTCAGATCATTTCGAACACCGTAGATTCGTACCTATGAATGCTACTGAAGTCCTTCGAATTGCCGAGTTATCTCGGCTGCACTTTTCCGATGAGGAAGCTGCGGCATTTGCCGAGCAGTTCTCAAACATTGTTGAATATGTTGGCGCTATCAATGGCATTGACATGCAAAATGTAGAACCGCTCGTGTCGATCAATGATCATGTGAACGTTCTGCGAGAAGACATCGTGGGCGAGTGCCTTACCACTGAAGAAGCCTTACGAAATGCTTCAAAGAAGGATGAGGCATTTTTTAAAGTGCCGAAAGTACTCGGATGATAGTTGGAATTATTCCAGCGCGATACGCTTCGTCTCGGCTGCCTGGTAAGCCTCTTATCGATTTAGAAGGCCAGTCGATGATTGAGCGTGTATGGCGCACAGCGTGTGAGTCATCGGCCATTGACCGCGTGATTATCGCAACAGATAACGAGTGCATTGTTGCAGAAGCACAACGAATTGGCGCGGAGTTCGTGCTTACATCGCCTGATGAACCTAGCGGAACTGATAGGTGCTACGCTGCAATACGTACTCTCAAACTTTCACCTGATGTTATCGTGAATATCCAAGGTGATGAACCACTCTTACACCACAATGTACTGACGGTGTGCATCGATGCGCTGCGATCAACGCGGGCGGATGTTGCTACGCCAATTGCGTTGATCAAGAGCGCGCATGAACTTACTGATCTAAACGTAGTAAAAGTTGCTCGCGCAGAGAGTGGCAGAGCTTTGTACTTCTCGCGGTCACCAATCCCGCATCATCGTGGTGTTGAGGTGGCTGATTGGATTGCTGATGTTCCGTATTGGAAGCACATTGGTCTGTATGCGTACACAGCCGATGCATTGCAACGCCATATTCTGCTGCAGCCGTCACCACTTGAACGCATAGAGCATCTTGAACAGCTACGGCTGCTTGAGAATGGGGCTCTTATTACGTGTGTAGAAACGCAGTATGATGGTTTGAGTGTTGACACTGCTGAGGATGCTGAACGCGTGCGCGCGGTGCTGCGTGCGAGTAATCACTAGGGTTGCGCTATAGCAACGATTGCACGGCTGCGTAGGCAGCATCCAAGGAGATGGTGGACATGTCATCGCCTGAACCACACGCAAGAACAACGCAATGTTTTGTATAGGGACCCCACCTGCGCGCGCTCATTGATGGCGTAGTAGGATAGAACCCAACTACGCCAACACCTAATGCCGCAGCAATGTGCAACACACCGGTTGAGTTGGCGCACAACACACATGATGAAGCAATGAGGTCAATCATGTCATCGAGTTCAAGTGCCCCGCAGAGATTCTCTGACTCTGGGCATAACGCATGAACCTCATCACAAAGCGCGCGTTCTGCTTCAATGCCAGTAATGACTATGTGCGCACCGAGTTTGTTGTGTAGCATTTGTGCGAGCAATCCAAACCGCTCTGCCGGCCAGTCACATGCGGATCCGCCCGACCCTGGATGAATGATGATCCATGGCGGTGAACTCTTTGTTGCAACGTTCTCGAGCCGAGGAGAAACAAGATGTACTGCTGGCTGTGCACCTCCAAAGGCATGCGATATCATTCGCACATTATATTCTGCTTCGTGAAAGGCAGCATCGGAGCGGTGCTCTGTTATCCGTGTTGTAAAGAGTGGTGAGTACCACCGAAACCCACTGCCGATTCGCTGCTTCACACCCGCACGAACGGCAGCCCATAGCTCTGAGAGCCGTGGACGTGGAAAGAATGCGGCGTCAATTGCATGAGCATGCAGGAGCGCATGCAGCGGTTCATTGTGCTCGTCTATATACACCACGTTGTCGATGTCGCTTAAATCGTGCACCAGTGGCCGTGCGTATGACCGCGTAATCAGCGTGCGCTGTGCATCAGGAAAACGCTGACGCAGCACCGAAAACATTGGCAAGGTGAGAACCATATCGCCGAGGCGATCTGTTCTGATGATAGCAATATGGGAAGGGTCTTCTGTCATACAAGAACGGGCATCGTCAGTTGCTGACGATGCCCGCCTGGATATACTTTTCATCGTTGATCAGAAGAACCACTCAACACCGATGGCCGGTGTGGCAATTCCGAAAGTAACGTATTGTGTGCTTGGGCTAAAGGGAACTTTCAACACTGCGATTTGTGCAAACACTCCAAAATGGTCAGTAATGAAATACTCAGCACCGCCACCAAATGTGAGTCCGGTGGTTGAAGAACCCGATACCGTGTTCGACGTAAGAAACAGTTGGCCGATCAAAAATGGCTTGAGTTCCTTTGATCCCTTAAAAAGATACTTTCCATAGGGTGCAAATGTGATTTGTGTATTAGCGTCAGAAATGAGGAGCCCAAACTGTGTTCCTACATGGAATGCCGGATCGATGGCATAAACCACATGACCACCAATATCATACCAGCCAATGGATGCGCCCACACCTAATTGCCCACTAGGGCTCTGGGCAGAGACCATTGTGGCACCTGACACCATAACGAAAGCGAAAAGAACAAGGAAAAGATTCTTCACGTTGAGCTCCAAACAATGGTTGATGATTCTTGCCGTCCAAATATACCGAGTTAACTTCGTTGCAAGAATATACACTATGCCCTACAACATCACAGTACACCCCTACACATTTGAAGATCGCCCGGAATGGGACGCCTTTGTTGAGCGCTCTAATAACGGGACGATGTTTCATCTACACCGCTTTTTGGACTATCATCCAGGAGGGAAGTGGAATTGGCATCATCTCATGTTCCGGGATGGAAATCGCCTTGTTGGTGTATTGCCCGGAGGGATCAACAAGGAAGGGGCATATTGGTCTCCCACAGGAGCGTCGTACGGATCTATTTGCACGCAAGACATCTCCTTCGAACTAACCCTTGCTATTGTAGATGCATTCATTGCCTATTGCAAGTCCATCGGGGTGCGCAACGCGTACTTAATCCCTGCGCCCCTCATCTATACACACAACTACAGTCAGCATCATGAATACGCAATGCTGTACCGCAAGGCCAGCTTTGAATTGCATTACATCTCGCATGCTATTGAACTAAAACATGGCGCCGATTTTGAAAAACACTTTGACGCAACTGCACGCAAGAGTGTTCACAAGATTCTGCGGGAAGGAAACATCACAATTCGCGAGAGTGATGACTACGCTACGTTTCACGAGATACTGTTGGAGAATAAGGCTCGTCATGGCGTGTCGCCCACACACACGTTGTTGGATCTTTTAAAGCTACGCGAATTAGTGCCCGACAAAATGAGATTGAACATGGTGTACCTTGGCGAAGAACCTATTGCAGGATCGCTCCTCTTTCTTGCAAATCCAAAGGTTGTTTTGTGCTTTTACAACATGCTTCGTTATGAATACGAGCACGTACGTCCAATCTATCTCGTGATGCACGAAACGTGCCGGTGGGCTGTGGAAAATGGCTATGGATGGGTTGATATTGGCGTGTCACAAGACACAACCGTGCCCGATCCTATGACGCCCTCTATTGGATTGATCAACTTTAAGGAGCGCTTTGATGCGCGCGGAATATTGAGGAGTACCTACCATCTCAGCATTGAATAACATGCCTGCGACGGTTGATGTGTTGCTCCTTGCTGTGGCTGACGTTACGCGAGACGCACGCACAATCAATCTTGCACGAGCGCTTGCCAAAGATGGTGTTACGGTTGGTATTGTAGGCGCAGGCAAGCAATTGCATAGTACCGTGGCGAGTGAAGACTCAAATATCGCGTTCTTCGAGTGGTTAGATCCAGGAGGCAGAGCTCTTCGTAGATGGTGGAGCTTTAATCGATGTGCGGCAACGCTTGATGTGCGCGCTCGATGCGTTGCGGCTATGGACTTGTTTGCACTTTCTGCTTCGCGATCAATTGCGCGCAGATGCAAGGCGCACCTGTTGTATGACATGCGAGAATTCTACTTTGCACTTGGTCCGCTCCAGGGCAAGGGGCTCCGCCAACGCATTCTTGCAGCACATGAATCTCGTCTTGTTGGTAACGTGGATGATGTCATCGTATCGGGTGAACTCGATGCCAACATTGCCCAAAAGCGCTTTGCGCTTGCAAAACGTCCAGTTGTTCTGCTCAATACACCGCCCTACAAGGACGTAGTTCCGTCATCGTTAGAGACCGTGGTAACGCGCAATTCTCATCAAAGTACAAGCCTCTCTCAGAAGACTCTTGTACTCTATCAAGGTGTTGTGCATCATGGGAGGGGGCTAGCCCCTTTCATGAATGCAATGGCCGTAATGCCTATGGTGCAGCTTGTGGTTATTGGTGATGGCCCGGCACGTCATGATCTACAAGCATTGGCTGAAAGACTTGGCGTTGCTCATCGAGTGGCGTGGATAGGGTCTGTCCCATACGATGAACTTCATCAGCTCACCTGCGGCGCCCACGTTGGGCTGTGCCTGATAGAGCCAATATCGATGAGTTATGAATATGCATTGCCAAACAAACTCTTCGAATACATGATGGCTCGCGTTCCAAGTCTTGTTACGGACTTGCCAGCATTGCATGAGCATATCATCAGGCATCCGGTGGGTGTGCTTGTTGATCCAGCGTTGACGATAGACAACATCGTGTTGGCAATGGAGCGTGTCATACATGCTGAGACGTACACCGCTATGAAGCATGCTTGCGAGGAGATTCGCAATCTGTCGTATGAGCGGCAAGCACGCACGGCGGTAGCGTTGTTTCGCGAGCATCTGTGATGACATATCTGCTTTTGCTGTTGCAGCAGCTCATTTCTTCGAGCACACATCTTGTAGCAAAGAGTGTAACTGAAACACTACATCCTACAACCGTGGTACTTATTCGCGGTGTCTTGTCCTGTGTTGCTTTCGGAATCTGGGTTCTGATCCGCAGGAAGAGTATCAGAGGAATCGATAGAGAAGACATACCACGGTTATTGCTGCTTGGTTTGATCAACATGCCGATTAACCAACTCCTCTTTATTTGGGGAGTAAAGTATACAACAGCACCCAACGCATCCCTCGCGTATGCGCTTACACCTGCCTTTGTTGTGATTCTGTTGTTCATGTTCCGCCGAACCAATCCGGGATGGAAGAAGATGGCTGGCGTCTGTGTGGCCTTCATCGGCGCTGCAATTGTGCTGATAGATCGTGGCGCAGGGTTTGCCCCCTCCCAAACCCTTGGCAATGTGATGGTTCTGGGCGCTAGTATGTCTTGGGCAGGATTTACAGTACTTGGCCGACAAATGGTGCTGAAGTACGGCCCCATCTATACTACGGCACTCACCTTTTTTGCTGGGTTGGCACTCTACATACCATTGTGGGCACTGATTCCCGTGCATGACCCAGCGTTTCCGTTAACAGATTCAACGTGGTTATCTACGTGGACTCAACTCTTCTACCTGGGTGTGATAACCTCTGGAGTGGGCTACGGGCTGTGGTATTACGCCCTGAGTAGAATGGATTCGGGACGTGTTTCGGTATTCAATAACCTCCAGCCAATAATTACCTCAGTACTTGCACTCGTCATTTTTGGCACCCATCCAACACCGCTCTTTCTTGTAGGTGGTGTGATTGCATTGATTGGTGTAATCATAACCCAACGCGCCTAATACCTAGCACCACAACTGATGCATTGACGTTGTAATTTGGCATGCGAGAACACAACGATGCAGTAAGGAAATGATGAGACTTGAAGCCAACCATGCCGTAGCCTTGTGCGTTGACGTCCAAGAGCGCCTTTTCCCTCATATTCACGGACATGAATCGCTGGCTGCTCGCTGTGAAATTCTCATCAAGGGATTAAGGATTCTTGATGTGCCCATCACTGTTACGCAGCAATACACAAAGGGTCTTGGTCCAACTGTTGCGTCCGTTGCTGCGGCACTCGGTGAGTTTGATCCAATAGAAAAGATCACCTTTAGTTGTTGTGGCAATAATGCGGTTGAAGCAATTGTATTGGGGTCTGCTCGGCATAACATCGTGGTGTTTGGTATTGAAGCACACATCTGTGTTTTACAAACCGTACGTGATCTGCTCCACCAAGGACAAAAAGTTTTTGTAGTGGAGGACTGTATCTCTTCTCGTAATATCAACGATAAACAGGTTGCAGTAGAGCGGATGCGCCAAGCAGGAGCAAGCATCACCACGGCGGAGTCATTGCTTTTCGAATTTCTCCATGAAGCCGGCACAGAAACGTTTAAAGCTATATCTGAACTCGTTAAATAGGAGATACTTTGTATGTCTGTGATAAACATGTTTCGTGATTCACTCATTAACAGTATTGATGGTATTTCTCGTGAAGTATCTGCATTTGCGCGCGAAGCAGATGTTTGGGCTATCATATGAACCACTTCATCGGTGCAACGCTTGGAAATACGGGCTACGTGAGCGATCGTGTGGCTGAGTTCGCACACAGCAACGTGCCACGAGATATGATTCTATCGAAAATCTCTGAAGTTCGAGAAATAATACATCATGCGTTTTTGATGTTGACCGATGCTGATCTAGATTTGATCTATCCTCTTGCAACATGTGGTGAAGGCAAAACAACAGCATCTGTTTTGATCTTGCTCTGCTCTCATGCTTCATATCATCTTGGCCAAATGAACTACCTGCGCAGAACACTCGATGGAGTGTTGCATGGCTAAGGTGGATGTTAAATTTTCGCCACACAAGGCATTTGCAAAAGAGGCACACGTGGCAACCAAGGCCGCTCTGTCCAGAATGGTTGATGAGGCATCAGAAGATGTTGTGTCCTTTTGGGAAGGGCAAGCACGTGAGCTTGCATGGTTTGCCCCGTGGAGAAAGCCATTTGTGTGGAAGCATCCACATGCTCAGTGGTTTGTAGGCGGCACTACGAATGCCTCAATGAATTGCCTTGATCGTCACCTCGGCGGATGGCGAAAGTCAAAGGCAGCAATCATTTGGGAAGGTGAGCCAGGTGAAACGCGAACGTTAACATATCAGCAGCTTCATGCAGAGGTTTGTAGGGCTGCAAATGCTCTGTTGAAGCTTGGTGTGCAACGGGGTAACGTGGTGGCAATCTACATGGGGATGGTGCCCGAGGCGATAGTTGCGATGCTTGCGTGCGCACGCATCGGTGCAACACATAACGTAGTCTTTGGTGGATTTAGCAGCGAAGCATTAAAAGAACGAATGAATGATTCCAATGCTGTTGCGCTCATCACGCAGGATGCTGCATGGCGCAGAGGCGATCTAGTGCATCTCAAAGCTGCGGCAGATGCAGCGCTCAAAGGTTGCAAGTCTGTTCAGCATGTAATTGTGCTGCAAAGAACCTCGGAAAAAACCGCCATGAAGTTGGGACGAGACCACTGGTGGCACGAAATACTTGCCGGAGCTTCTCGCACAAATGAACCGGCAAAGCTTCCGAGTGAACATCCGCTTTTTATACTCTACACCAGCGGGTCAACCGGCAAGCCAAAGGGCATTCTTCACACAACGGGAGGGTACCTAACGCAGGTTGCCTATAGCGCTAAGTTGGTCTTTGATCTTAAAGAGGATGATGTCTACTTCTGCACTGCAGATATTGGATGGATAACGGGACATTCATACATCGTCTATGGTCCACTCCTCAACGGCGCAACAATCGTGATGTACGAAGGGGCTCCAAATTGGCCCGAGCCAAATAGATTCTGGGATATCATTGAGCGCCATGGCGTTACCATATTCTATACTGCGCCAACGGCCATTCGTGCTTTTATTAAATGGGGCGAGTCGTGGCCTGCTAAGCACGATCTGTCTTCGCTCCGACTTCTTGGCACCGTTGGTGAACCAATTAATCCTGAAGTATGGATGTGGTATCATTCTGTGATTGGCAAGCAGCGATGTCCTATCGTAGACACCTGGTGGCAAACAGAAACTGGTGCCATCATGATTTCACCTGTGCCTGGTGCAACAACAACCAAGCCGGGGACTGCCACGAAGCCCCTTCCCGGAATTGCAGTTGATGTAGTTCGTAAGGATGGCACCTCATGCGATGTAAATGAAGGTGGACTCCTTGTAGTGAAACACCCTTGGCCATCTATGCTGCGAACGATTTATGGTAATGATGTGCGATATCGAGAGGCCTATTGGAGCGAGTTTCCAAAAACACGCAAACATCCTGGATGGTATTTCACTGGTGACGGGGCTAAGCGCGACAAGGACGGATACATTTGGATTATTGGCCGCGTTGATGACGTGGTGAACGTGAGTGGGCACCGCCTCGGTACGGCTGAAATTGAGAGCGCCCTTGTGTCTCACAAACTCGTGGCCGAAGCCGCTGTTGTTGCCAGGCCCGATGAATTGAAGGGTCACGCCTTGGTTGCCTTTGTCAGCTTAAAATCGAGTGCCAAGGGCTTAAATACCGACAAACTTCGCGAAGAACTACGGGCTCTAGTTGCAAAAGAGATAGGTCATTTTGCAAAACCAGACGAGGTGCGTTTTGCCGAATCATTGCCAAAAACTCGAAGCGGGAAGATCATGCGCAGACTGCTTCGCGAAATTGTATCAGGTTTTGGCGTAACGGGCGACGTGTCAACTCTTGAAGATATGAGTGTTTTGGAACGACTACATAAAGGGGACGAAGAATAGATCGATAGGGGGCGAATTATTTTTCACTGTTTACCCACGATACATCATGGTACAAATTCAATGGGTTTTGGATTCTTCAGGTAGGATTATAGAAGGCCGCATTGTCCTATTTCGGCGGCCGGCTGCTTTTACCTTCTAAATTTGATCGAATTCTTCCTTTCCGGCGCCGAGCGACATATCTGTTACTCGGCGTTGGTTGTTTGGTGGCTATGTTTGTGCCACACTTAGCGCTTCATTCACGTAACCAGCATCGTTGCATGAGCATTCGCAAGGCCGTTATCATGGCCGGTGGATTCGGAACCCGATTACGTCCACTTACGATGTCCATCCCCAAGCCCATGGTCCCAGTGGCCAACCGGCCTATGATGGAACACATCGTGGAGCTTCTAAAGCGTCACGACATTCGGGACATCGTATCATTGTTGTACTTCCAACCAGAGATCATCACTGAATTCTTTGGCGAAGGTTCGGCGCATGATGTTTCGATGCGATATATGTTGGCCGAGGCGGACTTCGGCACTGCGGGCAGCGTTAAGAACGCCGAGTCATTTCTTGATGAGTCCTTCATTATCATTTCGGGCGATGTTTTAACAGACATTGACATTGAAAAAGCTATTGCCTTCCATGAACAACGTAAGGCAATGGCCACGATCATTCTAACACGTGTTCCTCAGCCCCTTCAATATGGCATCGTGATGACGGATGATAAGGGGCGTATCACGCGCTTCCTCGAAAAGCCATCATGGGGAGAAGTATTCAGCGATACCATCAACACTGGGATCTATATCCTAGAACCTGATGTGTTGGAGCTCATACCGCCAAAGGTTGATTTTGATTTTGGTAAAGATCTGTTTCCACTCATGTTGGAACAGGGACTTCCACTCTATGGCTATGTAGCCGAAGGGTACTGGAAAGATGTAGGCAACCTTGCAGAGTATCAGTTGGCGCATGATGATGTGATTGCTGGTAGAGTACGAGTTGAGTTCACAGGTGAAAAGTGCGATTCACGGTATTGTGGCAACGGTCTGCAGCTCTCGCCATTAGCCAAGTTGGAAGGTCTTGTGATACTCGGTGATGAAGTAGTGATTGGCGACTATGCACGATTACGCAACTGTGCCATTGGAGATGGGTGTACGATTGGAGCAGGTGCAGTTATTGACGGCGCTGTGCTGTGGCGCGATGTAATTGTGGGCGACTTTGTTGAAATCACCAGTGCTGTTGTCTGCAATGACACAACCATTGGCGCCCAAGCGTCAATTGGTGAAAACGTCATCATTGCAGAAGAGTGCGTTATCGGCAACGATGCACGCCTTATTTCTGGAGTAAAACTTTGGCCAAGCAAGGTTGTGGAATCTCATGCAGTGGTAACACACAGTCTTGTTCAAGAAGAGCGCTGGGCTCGTGAGCTCTTTACCGATGCACGCATCAGCGGTATCTCCAACATTGAAATGAATCCTGAGTTTGCAGCGAAGCTTGGATCGGCACTTGGTACAGCTCTAGGCGCAGGAACAACAGTCATTGCCTCGCGTGATGATGATGCTGTTTCACGAATGATCAAGCGCAGTGTTACAGCTGGACTCATGAGCGCTGGCATTAATGTCTCTGATTTGCAGACAACATCTATCCCGCAGACGCGCCAAGAGCTGCACACTGGTAAATATGTAGCTGGATTCCATGTGCGACGGTCGCCACGAAAGCATGGTCGCACAGACCTCATTCTGTTTGGAAAAGACGGCAGAGATGTGCCACTATCTCAAACCAAGTCCGTTGAACGATTCTTCCTTGGTGAAGACATTAAACGAGTAGACTTTGAGTCCGTTGGCCGGCTTGCCTTCCCTGAGCGCTCCACAGCAATGTACATTGACCGGTTCCTGAATGCACTCGATACCGAGCGAATCAGACAGCGTCAGTTTAAACTTTTGGTGGACTATTCATTTGGTCTTGCATCAACTGTGTTCCCACAGATTCTTGGTGAACTAAAATGCAGAACTCTTGCAATGAACGCATACGTAGATGCTTCACATTATGCTGATCCACTCACAGAAGTACTCGATGAGTCATCAACAATCATGCGCTCACTTGGCTATGAAATTGGATTTAAGATTGATCCAGGTGTAGAAAAGATAGCACTCGTAGACGAACGTGGCATTTGGTATACATCGTTACGATTGTTGTCCATTGTTACAAAACTTTTCCTCGAGACGAACAAACACAAACAGCCGTACAAGATTGCAATCCCGGTTCAGGCAACTGAAGAGATAGAGCGTGTTGCTGCCGGCTACAACGTAGAAGTTGTGCGCATTCGCAACTCCCACTCGGCAATGATGGAAGCAACAAAGGACGAAGACGTCCGCTTTGTTGGAGGCACTCGAGGGGGCTTCATCTTTCCTGAATTCCTCGCTGCAAGCGATGGTATGTATACGGCGTGTCGGATTCTCGACATGCTTGCACAAACAAACTTCCTGCTCTCCGAGCTAGATCAGTCACTACCGAAGCGTCATCAGTCTACCATCTCCGTTCCGTGTCCATATGAGTGCAGAGGCACAGTGATGCGCAAAGCAATGGAGCATTCCGAAGGCATGCAGAGACTGCTTGTTGATGGAGTGCGTCTGTCCAAAGATGGAATAACGGTGTTGCTTGCACCGGATAAAGAAGAAGCACTTTTCATGATTACAGCAGAAGCTGACAGTGCAGACGAAGCTCGCGCAATGCGAGACACGTATGCAGAATTCGTTACTCAATGGCGCGACGGCCGATAACCCCCACCTATGGATATTAAGATCGCAGACATTCTCGACCCTGCTTGTATTTGCCTCAACATGGAAGCAAAAGACAAAGTCAGCGCACTCAACCAGATGGTAGACCTTCTTGCATTAAATGGCAAGGTGCATGACCGTGCAACCCTCGCAACCGTGATTCTCGACCGCGAACGTTTGATGTCCACTGGCATAGGCAACGGCGTTGCGCTGCCCCACGGCAAGACAAACGTTGTTGATAGATCCATGGCTGCACTTGCAACCCTTCGAACACCAATCGATTTTGATGCTCTCGATGACAAGCCCGTATCGATCATTCTCCTGCTCGTTGGAACAGAAGGTAATGTAGGTGTACACCTACGTTTGCTCAGCAGAATATCACGCATGGTTGGCTCAGAGCAATTCCGCACGTCACTGCTCAACACAAAGTCCATCGAAAACGTAATGACGCTTCTTGGAACGCATGAAGAGGAGCGAGCGTGAGCCTGCAGGCAATTCGTGGCACGCGCGATATCTTCGGGCCGGAAATGCTCGCGTGGCATCGTGTGGAAGAAATCTTTCGTGATGTAACACGAACATTCTCGTATGAAGAATTCCGAACGCCAATCATCGAGAGCACTGAACTCTTCAAGCGTGGTGTAGGTGAAGAAACCGACATCGTAGGCAAGGAGATGTATACGTTTGATGATAGAGGGGGCGATTCTATCACGCTGAGGCCCGAGATGACGGCGCCCATCGTACGTGCGATGATTGAGCACAGCATCTTGCACCACCATCCTCTTACAAGACTATGGTATGCCGGTCCGCAGTTCAGATATGAGCGCCCGCAGAAGGGCCGCTATCGCCAGTTCCATCAGTTTGGTGCGGAGTGTATTGGCTCTGCTCATCCTGAGAGCGACGCTGAAATAATCCTGCTAGCCCATGAAGTGCTGTGCAGAACGGGACTCAAGTCCTTTACTCTAGAACTCAATTCGCTTGGTACTGCCTCTGTTCGCCAAACATATCGTCAGGCACTGATAGAATATCTCACACGAAACAAAGACGGTCTCTCTGATGATTCACAACGTAGGATCACAAAAAATCCGTTGCGCGTGCTTGATTCAAAAGATAGAAAGGACAAGGACATCATAGCTGCGGCGCCCCTTCTCAGCTCATTTTATGATGATACGAGCGCAGCCCATTTTGCTGCGGTGCGTGCGCTGCTAGACGTTGCAGGTGTACCATACGTGATAAATCCGCTGCTCGTGCGCGGCCTTGACTACTATAATCAAACCGTGTTTGAGTTTACAACTACTGCACTCGGAACGCAGAATGCTATTGGAGGGGGCGGGCGTTACGACCCATTGTTTGCAATGCTCGGTGGTGGGGATGTTCCTGCGGTTGGATTTTCGATTGGTATTGAGCGCGTTGTACTTCTTCTCGAAGCCGAGCAAGGTGGATGGCAAGAAGAATCATCACGCGGAGTGTATTTGTGTGCGATTGGCGATGAAGCAATTCTTCCAGTGCAGACGATTGCATACAGACTCCGCCGCGCGGGACTTCATGTTGTAACCGATCTGCAGCGCAGATCGATGAAGGCGCAAATGAAGGAAGCCAACAAGCAGCGAGTGAAGTGGACGGTGATGATTGGTGAGAATGAACTTGCAAACAGCACGGCTGTTCTAAAGTCTATGGAAACAGGAGAGCAACAGACCGTTGCACAACTCGATCTCGAAACGATTCTCATGGATACCCACACCGCATGAGTCTGGGTAAAAAGTCCGGGCGATCGGATCGCATCCGTATCTGGCGTGCCAGCGTAACGAAATGGCAGCTAAAAGTACTCTTGACCCTCACGGGACTTGGCATCATGGCTGCCGTGTTGTATTTCACGAAGACCATTGTAGATGAACTCGTTGCAAATGAGCGACGCACCGTTGAACTCTATGCGGGATTGTTAGCACGGTCATATCAAGCAGCGAATGATGAAGACCTTTTGTTCTATGTTGACCTCGCATATTCTTCTATACACTTCCCTGTAATTCTAGCAGATAAAAACGACAAGCCAGTGTATCCGTATCAGCAATTCATGATGAATGTTGACATGGACACAATGCTGTCTGTTCAGCAGCAGAAGGTGTGGCTTACGTCATACATTCAGGAAATGGAACAGGAGTACACGCCGTTTGAGATTACAGATCCCGATGGAAAAGTTGTCCAGCGTATGTTCTATACGAACTCCGCAATCGTTCGCCGCCTCCGCTACATGCCGTTTGTAGAGATTCTCATTGTAGCGGCATTTATAATCGTTGGATACGTTGCGTTCTCAACCATTCGCAGAAACGAAGAGTCAAACATTTGGGTTGGCATGGCAAAAGAGGCGGCACACCAATTGGGGACACCGCTTTCGAGTATGCTTGCATGGCTGGAGATTCTCCGCATGGAGCGCCATGATGCACGCCGTGTAGAAGAAACATCGCGCGAAATGGAGAGAGATGTTGACCGGCTCAACGTCATTGCAAATCGATTTGCAAAAATTGGATCGCAACCCAAGCTGGAGAACGTTGCTGTTGGAGCGGTCATTGAACATGTCTGTTCATATTTTGAAACACGCTTACCCAACCTTGGTCGAAAAGTGAGCATCGTACGCACGCTCAACGCAACACTCCACGCTCATATCAGTGTTGAACTTTTTGAATGGGTTATAGAAAACCTGATCAAGAATGCCGTTGAGGCAATCGAGCGAAAAGATGGCGTCATTGAAATTTCTATGCGGAATAGGCCACGGGGCGATGGGCTCCTTGTTGTTGTGCACGATAACGGGAAAGGGATGACGCGTCAGATTGCATCTCATATATTTCAGCCAGGGTACACAACAAAGAAGCGTGGATGGGGACTTGGTCTGTCTTTGTGCAGAAGAATTATTGAAGACTATCATGGTGGCAAGCTTACGGTCCGCGAAACACAGCCCGGAGTTGGAACCACGTTCTGGATAGAATTGCCGTAACATGAACACACGTCCTGAACCTTCAAACATCGACTGGCTCATCTTGCTACCCATAGCTGGGTTGCTGATGTTTAGTGTGGCATTCGTGTATAGTGCCAGTGCCTCGTTTGCAGATGTAAAGTTTGGCTCAAGTGAAGAACTCGTGTGGAACCATGCAATACGGGTACTCATTGGTTTGACGCTCATGATCGTGTTTGCAAAGATCGACTATCGAGTATGGCAGGGTACGTCGGCCACGGTGCTCCTTGTTGCCATTGGTTTCTTGGTTATGGTCCTCGTTATGGGAACGGAGATTAAGGGCGCCAGCAGATGGGTCAAGCTTGGGCCTGTAAACTTTCAGCCATCGGAACTTGCCAAGTTTGCGCTGGTCATTCACACCGCGTCACTCCTCAGCACAAACCGCGCGCTCCTGCGGACGTGGAAGAAGGGCATCGTTCCCATTCTTGTGTGGATGTTGCCTGTATGCGTGCTCATTGCCCTGCAGCCAAACCTATCTACAGCCAGCGTGATCTTTCTGATCGTTATGGTAATGATGTTTTTGGCCGACGTGGACTTCAAGCATTTGGCCATAATCGTAGGGTCGGGCTTTGCCATCGCGGCCGTCTATGCCGTTAGCGCCGAATATAGACTACGAAGACTGGTAGCATTCTTCGGAGGAGGTACTGGAGACGAGCCAGTCCGATACCAACTCGATCAGGCGCTCATTGCCTTTGGCAATGGAGGAATTACGGGCGTTGGCCCCGGACAAAGCAGGCAGCGAGACTGGTTTTTGCCTGAATCGTATGGGGATTTCATTTTTAGCATTGTAGGTGAAGAGTACGGTTTTGTAGGTGTTACGCTCCTAGTCTTGGCCTTTGTGCTCATTACATGGCGTGGCTATACCGTTGCAAAGAAGGCACCAGACGCCTTTGGCAGGCTGTTGGCGGCTGGGATCACCACCACACTGGCTGTTTATGCCTTTGTGAACGCAGGTGTTACCTGCGGGATTCTACCCACCACCGGCCTTCCCATGCCTTTTATCTCCTATGGCGGCTCCAGTGTGTTCTTTAGCGCAATTGCTGTTGGTGTTCTATTAAACGTATCTTCCCAAGCGGGGGTGTACAGAAGACGAAATGCGCGCCCGCTTGCCGAATGATTCTCGCCTCTCTCAGTGCTTTTTTGTAATATCGGATCCAGATGCTACACACCATTAAGAAGCTATATCACTCAATTACGGAAGTAGCCAAGATCATTGGCGAAGAGCAGCACGTATTGAGATACTGGGAAAGGGAGTTCTCGCAACTTCGTCCGCAGAAAAATCGGGCGGGTAATCGTGTCTATACACGAAGAGACCTAGCGATTTTACGTGTGATACAGCGGCTGCTACGCGATGAGCGTTATACTGTTGCAGGAGCGAGAGAATTTCTCAAGCAACACGGATTGCCTGAAGACGTGGAGTTAATGGTTGGAAGTGAAGAAGTGGGGAATGCGGCGAGCAAGAGCGCAAACGTTACGTTGTTGCGTTCTGTACGGAAATCAACGGTTGACGTTGGGCTTGCGCAAGATGTTATTGAAGAGCTGCGTTCTATCGCATCGAGTCTCCGCTTGCGACTTGCCACGACGTAACCACACGGCGAATCATTCATCAAATGGGTTGAGGATAAAATGCGAATGCTACGATCGAGTGCTATTGTACTATTGGTACTGGCCGTTTCTGCGCTTGGTATGTGGGGACAACAACGCTCCTACACCGCTTCCACGATTGGCAAACATGCCGACGAAGTACTCGGTGTCTTTGTGAACGATGCGAACACGATGGTGGCCACGTGTAGTCTTGACGAAACTGTCAAGCTATGGTCGCTTCCTGACGGTAAGGAGCAACGAACACTTACCGGGCACACCGCTCAGGTAAACAACATCTCATTCTCGGGCGACGATAAGTGGCTTGTAAGCGCAAGCAACGATCGTACGATTCGTGTTTGGGACGTTGCTACAGGCAAGCAAGAGCAAGTTCTCCGTGGGCACACTGCAGAAGTGATTGGCGTGTACTTCAATCCTATTGAAGGCAGTTCGCTTGTTGCTAGCACGTCTTTCGACAAGACGGTAAAGATTTGGGATACAAAGATTGGCATTGAAGCAAAAACGCTTCGGGGTCATACAATGCAAACCAATAACGTAGCATACTCATATGATGGACGCTTCCTTGCGTCATGCTCAGATGATCGGACAGTGAAAATTTGGTCAAGTGATCTTTCAAAGAAAGATCCGATCATGACGCTTGCTGCACATCAAGCTCCAGTGCTTGTTGCGCTGTATTCCTTTGACTCAAAATATTTAGCTACTGCTGACCAAGACGGAGTAGTAAAGATTTGGTCGATGCCGTCCGGCGAACTTGTTCGCTCAATCAATGCTCACCTGGAGCTTGTGCAGGACGTTGCATTTGCGGAAGACAACAAGACACTCGTTACATGCAGTCTCGATAAGAATGTTAAGATGTGGGACATCGTAACGGGGCAGAATCTCATGACCAACAATGTTGGTGTTGAAGTTTGGTCACTAGACGTAACCAGCAATGCGGGGCTCATCGTGCTTGGTTGTGCCGATGGTACTGTTAGAATGTTAAAAGAAACAGGGTCAGAGACCGGTCGCTCAAATCGTGGTGGAGGACGTTGAACATGAAAAATTTCAATTCTATGCGGATTATGAAAACAATGTTCATTGTTGCCCTCGTAGTAGGCAGCAGTATTGTGGTGAGTGCACAAAGTGCGCTCGGTAGCGTTGTAACTCTCGCTGGATATTTCCTCAGTGGACAATCGTTAACACCTGCTGAAGTAAACTATTCTTTGATTGATAACCAGGGCAAAAAGATTGGCCAATCATCCAAGAGCAATCCAACTGAGGGCTATCTGCAAACGGGCCTCAAGCCAGGAGAGAGCTACATCATCCGTGTTGAGGATCCACGCTACTTCCGTCAAGAGTTTCGTGTTGACGTTCCAGCAACTGGTAAGTATCTCGAAATCTCTAAAGACTTTGTGGTACGCGCAATGGAGACTGGCCATACGGTTGCCATCACACCCTCACCATTTGATCTCAAGAAGGCTGTCCTCAAGACTGGCGCAGAAGATGATCTCAGTGAGTTTGTCAAGATCCTTATCATGAACCCAGGTACAAACGTTGAGTTTGTGTGTTATCCTGATGCTGAAGGATCTGCAGACGTGATCCAGAAGATCAGCGCGGGTCGTGCCGAGTCGCTCAAGAAGTTTGTCGTAGCAAAGGGTGTTTCTGCTGGGCGTGTAAGTGTCCGTGCGGTATCATCCACAGACCCAATTGACCCACCACCCATCCGTAAGGCTGCCAAGGGTAAGCGCTACGTTGGACCGGTCTACATGGTGATAACAAAGATCTAGTATTTTTCGAAAAAACGCCAAAAACTACCCGTTTCTTGCGTATTTCATAGCAAATCGATCAAAAAAGGGGGCTAAGAGGCCCCCTTTTCTTATATTCGCATCCCTCTGGTCCCGTGGTAGAGTGGCTATACAGAGCTCTGCAAAAGCTCGTACATCGGTTCAAATCCGGTCGGGACCTCCACAGCACTTCATTCCATTGACACCATAAAGCATGGCAACAACAGCCGATCTCCGAGTAGGTGCCGTTATCCGCCATAATGGCGAGCTCTGTTCGGTCCTCGAAACTATTCACCGTACACCCGGCAACCTCCGCGCCTTCTACCAAGTGAAGATGCGCGTGATTAAGACAGGGAAGCTACGTGAAGAACGATTCCGCTCAGGTGAATCCATCGAGTTTGTTCGCGTTGAAACTCGCAACTACCAGTATCTCTACCGCGATGGCGACGTATTCATGTTCATGGACTCCGAGTCATACGATCAAATTCCTGTAATCGTAGAAATCGTTGGCGAATCTGCGAAATACATGAAGGAAGGTCTGGAAGTTCAGATCGCCCGAGACGAGGCAGACAACGTTGTGTCGGTAGCAATGCCCAACCACGTTATCCTGCGCGTGGTGTCCACTGAACCTGGCGTCCGCGGAGATACAGCAACAAATGCACTCAAACCAGCAACTGTAGACACGGGTGCCAATGTAAACGTGCCTCTGTTTGTGAATGAAGGAGACCTCATCCGCGTTGAAACATCAAGCGGATCATACATGGAGCGAGTGAAAGAGTAAGGGGCTTAGCGAACAGTTTTCGCTTTTCGGAATTACGTCAACGTTGGAGGATTCATGGATCTCAATTATCTACGTCGTTTGCTCAAAATTTTTGATGAGAGCAGCGCAACAGAGCTCAACATTGAAGAAGAAGGCGTGTCGGTTCAAATGTCAAAGGCCACGCAGCAACCTGCGGGCATGATGGCTCCTACGTACATCATGGGCTCGCAACCAAGCGCCGCAACTGTCGCACCTGCATTGCCTGCTGCTGCAGCGCCCGTGGCCGCTGCGCCAGTTGCAGAAGAGACAATGCACAAGCTCCTTTCGCCGATTGTGGGTACGTTCTACAGAGCCCCTTCCCCAGATGCAGATTCATTCGTGCAAGTTGGACAGCACGTCACTGCAGGTGAGACGCTTTGCATCGTGGAAGCAATGAAGCTCATGAATGAGATTGAGTCCGATGTTACTGGTACCATCATGAAGATTCTTGTAGAGAATACACATGCGGTGGAATACAACCAGCCCATGTTTCTTATTAAGCCCGACTAATCTGAAGGGCTCCGATCCATGATTAAAAAGCTACTGATTGCCAACCGAGGCGAGATTGCGTTGCGCATTATTCGTGCTGCAAAAGAACTCGGTATTAAAACTGTTGCCGTGTATTCCGAGGCTGATCGCGCTTCACTTCATGTACGTTTTGCCGATGAGGCAGTATGTGTTGGACCGGCTCAAGGTAAGCTGTCGTATCTCAACATCCCATCGCTCATCGCAGCGGCTGACGTAACCAACGCCGATGCCATTCATCCGGGTTATGGTTTCCTAGCGGAGAACGCAACGTTTGCCGAAATCTGTTTGGATTGCAATCTCACGTTTGTTGGCCCCTCGCCTGATGCCATCACTCGCATGGGCAATAAGTCCTTTGCTAAGGACACGATGATTGCAGCCGGAGTGCCCGTGGTGCCAGGCTCTGACGGCATCGTGCCTACGGTAGAAGACGCACGCCGCGTTGCAGAGGAAGTTGGATATCCAGTGATGATCAAGGCAGTGGCAGGGGGCGGCGGTAAGGGTATGAGGTATGTGGAGATTCCATCTGAATTAGACCGTGCGTATGCTGCTGCACGAAACGAAGCCGAAGCTTCGTTTGGCAATGGCGATATCTACATCGAAAAGTTTGTTGAAGAGCCCCGTCACATAGAGATTCAAGTTTTTGGTGACACTCATGGCAACATAGTACACCTCAATGAGCGTGAGTGCTCAATTCAACGTCGTCACCAAAAGCTTATAGAAGAAACCCCATCTCCGATCATGACGCCTGAACTTCGCAAGGCAATGGGGGAGGCTTCTGTGAAGGGGGCTGCGAGTGTTAATTATGTTGGCGCAGGAACGATTGAATTTCTCGTTGACAAACATCGAAATTTCTATTTCATGGAGATGAACACGCGGATTCAGGTTGAGCATCCTATTACCGAACAGGCGTGCATGGTGGACTTGATCAAAGAACAATTGATTGTGGCTTCTGGCGAAAGGCTGACGATTCAGCAGCGCGATCCAGTTATGCACTCGATGGAGTGTAGAATTAATGCTGAAGATCCGTACCACGATTTTAGACCGTCACCAGGGAAGATTGAATCGTTGAACTTTCCGGGTGGACCGGGCGTTAGGGTAGACTCGCATATCTACCAGGGTTATACCATTCCGCAGCATTACGATTCGATGGTTGCAAAGCTCATTACATTTGCACCAACGCGCGCCGAATCAATCGCAAAAATGCGTCGGGCACTTGATGAGTTTATCATCGAAGGCATCCACACAACTATCCCATTTCATCGCAAGATGATGGACAACCCAGATTTTATTTCTGGTGAATTTGATACGAAATATCTCGACACTCATGATTGGAAAGCATAAACAATGAACCTCCCAGCAGATCTGAAATACACAAGCGATCACGAATGGATTCGTGTTGACGGCGATGTAGGAACAATCGGCGTAACGGACCACGCACAAGGCGAACTTGGAGACGTTGTCTATGTAGACATTCCCGATGCTGGTGCAGCGGTAGGAAAGGGTGATACCTTTGGCTCTATTGAAGCCGTAAAAACAGTAGCCGACCTCTATGCACCTGTTAGCGGTCAACTCATCGAAGTGAATGAAGTGAACGCCGCTCCAGATTCTGTCAATAAAGACCCATACGGTAACGGTTGGCTAGTAAAGATGAAACTGTCAGACCTGTCCGAGCTTAATGCACTGATGGATGTTGATGCATACAAGGCACTCATTGGGGCCTAGTTCATAGGGCTCATGTTGAAGAGTATTCGTAAAGAGATTGTTAAAAAGAAACGGCGTAGTTCAAAAGAACTACGCCGTTTTTCATTTCTGAGTGTGCCGAGCGCTTCATTTAGGCTGGGCCGCTTTTACTGCTTCTTGAAGAGCACTAACAATTTCTTTGAACTTCTCTGCTTCGGCACCCTTAAGTGAGCCACGTTGCATAAGAGTAAAGAGGTTCTGTACCTGCTCCATCTTCATTTCGACGGTAACAATGTCCTCGTCCTTCTTTGACTCTTTGTTGGCAGTCTCAATAACCTCAACGAGGATCTTACGTGTGTCGAGGTATGCATCTACCTCTGTACCGCGGATGTCTACGCCAGCAATGAACTGGGTGACGGCTTTAACGTCTCCAAGTTTCATTTTTGGCTTAATCATCACCGGTGCTTGAGCTGCTGGAGTAAGCTGACTGCCCTGAGCGAACATGTCAACTGATCCAAAGAAAAAGGCGGCCGAGATGGCCAGGATTACGAATAGGCGCATAGCTATGGTTCAAAGGGTGAAACAAATGCCACATTACACGGACATGTAAGTCCTTGATTGTACGTGTTTCATTGTACGTAGATAATCGTGCAGTGGGCTGAACATGAATGGACTTCATTGAGCTTCGTTAGGGGTCTTCATTATACGTCAACATGCAAATGTCTATACAAGCAGTGTTGTAGGGACTAAGTACGGGCAGATAAAGACCACACGGACACTCGTAATCCTCAACAGGTGGATATGTTGAGGGTTATGTTGGTGTAAGAAATAGTTTGCATCATGTTGGTAAAGAGTTATGTTTGTACGTGAGACGCATAAGCACGGACAGAACTCAAAAGGCATGCAGCATAACTCTTATTAGGTTGCTTCGGGGAATCCGCACCCATGGCTAAACGCACAAACACTCGTGTAACGCAGAGAGTCCTTACTCTGGACAAACAGATCGCAACAGCGGTTATGTCCTTGAAGGACTACAATCCTGCGAATAAGGAGTTTACTGCGCAGCGTCTGCGGGAAGCACTTAAGGGACTAGAGGACGCCACGGCAGCCGAGCAAAAAGCGCTCGAGGCCGTAGCCAAAGCCAGAGAGTCGGCTATCCGTGTAGAAAGTGCCTTCCATGAGCTAGTTCTTGGCACAAAGCGCCAGGTGCTTGCTCAGTATGGCGACGATTCAGACGAGATCACAAGTCTCGGTATGAAGAAAAAGTCGGAGCGTAAGTATGGCCGTCCCAGAAAAGGGACTACAAGCTAACGCCCGTAACGTCGTAGCGGACATGCCAGGGGGAAAGGCATGACGCCAATAGAAAAACGGTCGTCCTTATGAAGGACGACCGTTTTTTTTGCCGGATCAGAAGCGAAAACAACGGCTTTCAGCAGCACCAACGCCAGATCTACCACAGATCATCATCGTTCCATTCTTCAATATTCTAGCATGAGGATCTGTGTTCAACCGAATAAAGTCTGCTTCTGGCACGAGTTCATGCATGTTGTCTGAATCAAAACCCGAAAATACTCCTACACTCGATACAGTTTGAACAATTCCCCAGCGTACATGCGTCTGGAGATACGTGCTATTGCGCAAACCAACCAGTGAAGACCACCAGAACATAGGCGTTTGACATACTAATCGGCTCTGCATACCTATCAAGACAATCGCAACGAGAACGATTGAAGCAATCCTTGGCAGATTCAATCTGCTTTTAAAAATTTTTATGATGATAGTTCCAATCATCATAAAAATGTATCGCATTGTTATGTGCCACCTCTAAACTATTTCTTGGAACATAGTATGGAGCAGAACGATCTACACAAACGCATAGCTTTCTATGCTAGTCCTTCTACAGCTTCGTAGATTTCGTCGTAATCAGGCTCTAGGCCCGGGTTTTCTGTCACGTTTACGTGGCGGATCACTCCTTCAACATCAATCACAAACGTTGCACGATCAGAGCGTACAAGGTCCGGAATTCCTGCAAAGTTGTTTAAAGCCACATCGTAGGCATTAATCGTAGAAAGGCTCCAATCAGAAAGCACAGGAAAGGTTAGGCCGTGAGCAACGGCAAATGCCTTGTTTGCAAATGGTAGGTCAGCCGATACCGCAATAACTGTGGCATTCAGTCCATTAAGACGTTGTATTGCAGTCTGAAATGAGCACATTTCAGCTGTGCAGATTCCCGTGAAGGCTGCAGGGAAGAATGCCAGAACAACATTTTGCCCCTTAAAAGATGAAAGACTCACTGGTTGCATGCCGCTATCGAAAAGTGTGAAATCAGGTGCCGTAGTTCCAATAGAAAGTGCCACGAAAAACTCCAAAGTGAAAGTGATGAACATATTGTGGAGAGCAAACCTACCACCACAAGCTTCCTCGTGCTAACTTTCGAGAGTGTAAAAAAGGAATAATTATGCATTCGTATGGTGAAAAAGACCTGGTTGCTGTGGCAAGCTTCAATAATGCGTTTGATGCTCAGATTTGCTGTGGGCTTCTGCTTCACAATGATATCCATGCAGTGGTTATGGACGAATCTGTTGGTTCGCTCTTTGCAATAGCCGTGGGAGGGGCCAAAGTGTGTGTGTTGTCTACTGATGCAGACCGCGCTCGCACTATTATCGAGGCAGAAATTGAAGAGGACCACATAGAAAATGAAGGATACGATGCTGAAGGTGGAGAGCAGAATGAAGAGAGCTGACGTAACATTTGCAGATGCGTGTATATTGCGATAGTAATGCCACGGTAACTAAAAAGGGGGCGAATGCATGGCTTTTGAATTGAAGTTCCGCAAGGACATCTCTCAACTTCAGCGAGACGCTGAAAGTTCTACGGATCTCAAGCGTACGCTTGGTCCGTTGAATCTTGTGAATCTGGGAATAGGCGCCATCATTGGTGCTGGACTCTTCTCTTTAACAGGAATTGCAGCAGCTGAACATGCTGGGCCAGCAGTTTCGATTTCTTTTGTGATTGCAGCAATTGGCTGTGCTTTTGCTGGACTCTGTTATGCAGAGTTCGCAGCAATGATCCCGATGGCAGGCAGCGCTTACACGTATGCGTACGCCACCATGGGAGAATTTTTTGCGTGGATCATTGGATGGGACTTAGTCCTCGAATATGCCGTTGGCGCTTCTACTGTTGCTGTTTCTTGGTCAGCCTACGTTGCAAAATTCCTTGCGTACTTCAATGTTTCGCTGCCCGCCTCTATATCGATGTCGTATTGGCAAACGCCACCAGGTAGTCCTGAAATGGGCTTGATTAACATCCCTGCGATGATCATTGTTTTTGCCGTTTCGTTGTTACTCATCCGAGGAATTCAAGAGTCGGCCCGTGCAAACGCGGTTGTTGTTTTCCTCAAAGTGGCTGTTGTGATCATCTTCATCGGTCTCGGATTTGCCTACATCAATGCAGACAACTACACTCCATTCATTCCAGAGAACACTGGAAAGTTCGGTGTATTTGGTTGGAGTGGAATTCTGAAGGCTGCAGGTATGGTATTCTTTGCATTCATCGGCTTTGATGCGGTTTCAACGGCAGCACAGGAAGCAAAAAATCCGCAGAAGGATATGCCAATTGGTATCCTTGGTTCGCTCGTTATCTGCACAATCCTCTACGTGCTTTTCTCGTTTGTTATGACGGGAGTTGCCAATTACACAGAGTTTGCCGGTGTTGCTGCTCCTGTTGCGGTTGCGGTTGAGAAGATGGGAATCTCGTGGTTGGGACCAGCTATTAATCTCGCAATCATTGCAGGTTACTCAAGCGTTATTCTTGTGATGTTGCTTGGACAGTCTCGCGTATTCTTCTCGATGTCCAAAGATGGACTCCTTCCTAAACTTTTTAGTGATTCACATCCGAAGTTCAAGACGCCTTGGAAGTCGAACATCTTATTCGCATGTGTTGTAAGTCTCTTTGCTGGGTTTGCACCAATTCACATCGTAGGTGAGATGACGTCTGTAGGTACACTCTTTGCCTTCATTATTGTCTGCCTTGCCGTACTCATTTTGCGATACAAAGATCCAGATCGTCCGCGTCCGTTCAAGACGCCCCTTGTGCCACTCATCCCAATACTTGGCATTCTGGCATGCGGAACCCTGCTTGTGTCGCTTTGTATTAGCGATTGGATGCATGCTGCACGTTTGTTCGTGTGGCTCGGCATTGGTCTGATTATCTACAACCTTTATAGCATCAAGCACTCAAAGGTGCGCAAAGCTCAGTCATGAGTTTTCGTCGCCAGCTCGGACTTTTTGATTCCACAATGATCGTTGCCGGATCCATGATTGGATCCGGCATCTTTCTTGTGAGTGCAGACATTGCACGTAGCGTTGGCTCACCTGCAATGTTGTTGCTTGTGTGGATTATCACGGGTGCACTTACGCTGATTGCTGCACTCTCGTATGGCGAACTTGCTGGACTCCTTCCGCATGCCGGCGGACAATACGTCTACCTGCGCGAAGCCTTCGGAAAGATGTCCGGATTCCTCTATGGCTGGACGCTCTTTACAGTTATTCAGACCGGGACAATTGCTGCTGTAGCGATGGCCTTTGCAAAATATTCGTCTGTAATTTTTCCTGCAGTTGGCGAACAAAACATTCTGCTCGATCTTGGAGTCATGCGCATTAATGCAGCGCAAGTATTGGCAATAGCTTCCATCCTTGCACTCACGGCACTGAACGCACGAGGCGTGCATCTTGGTAAGATTATTCAGAACACGTTTACCACAACAAAAATTGTCAGCGTAATTGCACTTGCAGTAGTAGGAATTGTTGTGGGATGGTCCACGGGTGCATGCAGTTTTAACTTCGGTGACATGTGGACGTCGCAATTGCCCCCTAGCACAGAAACATCTATTCCATTCCTTGCTATCATTGCTGTTGCAATGGTAGGTTCAATATTCTCAAGCGATGCGTGGAATAACATCACGTTTGCAGCAGCAGAAGTAAAACAGCCCGAGCGAATCATACCGCGAGCACTATTTGGTGGCGTTGTATTGGTTACGGTGCTCTACTTGCTAACGAACGTTGCCTATCTCTCATTGATGCCGCTTGTTGGCCACCCCACTGGTGTAACTGCAGTTGAACGTGGGATAGCGTATGCTACGAGCGACCGTGTAGGGGCAGCTGCAGCAGATGTCATGTTTGGTGGCACTGGCGCAATGATCATGGCAATCCTCATCATGATCTCTACGTTTGGATGCAATAATGGCATTATCCTCAGTGGCGCGCGCGCGTATTATGCAATGGCGCAGGACAAGCTTTTCTTTCGTAAGGCAGGGGAGTTGAATGCAGGGGGCGTGCCATCGCGCTCATTGTGGATGCAGGCTTTATGGGCTAGCGCATTGTGCTTGAGTGGCAAGTATGGCGATCTGCTCGACTATGTAGTCTTTGCGGTGCTCTTATTCTATGTGCTTACTATTCTTGGAATATTTCGACTTCGCAAAACTCGTCCTGATGAGCCCCGTCCAATCAAAGCTTTTGGATACCCAGTATTACCCGCACTCTACATCGTTGTTGCACTCTTCATCTGTGGTTGTTTGTTGATATACAAACCGCAGTATAGTTGGCCTGGACTCATCATTGTTGCAGCAGGTATACCCGTGTACTTTGTTTGGAGCATACGTGATGAAGGCACTATGGGTTAATGGGGTAGCTTGTTAGTATGGTTCATACAACTCCTACCTCGCCACGGTCACAAGCTTTGCAGATGTTGTATCACCTGCACTACATCTGAGCACATATCTTCCAATTGGCATTGATGATACATCAACAGCTATTTGATGTTGACCCGCACTCAACATTGATGCGTGATGTGTCCACACAATAGTGCCTGTGATATTTACAAGCTCGAGATGTACATCGCTTGATGTTGCAAGTGAGAGTGTGATGTTTACATCGGCAAACGCGGGGTTTGGACCCACGTCCATCCGAGGCACGTCTAGGTTGTTGTTGCCGCGCTCGTCTGCAACATCGGTTGTGGTAACGGATGCGATACGCCCCTTACCCATGTCATAGAACGTGCCACTCGCGGTGCTGCGCAATGCACAACACCGAACCATGTATTGAACGGAGCCTTGGTTTACGAGTGAGTCCTTAAAAGTGGTTATCACAATTGGATCAGCGGTAAGGGGCGTCCACTTGCGTGCACCGTTTAGCTTACGATAGACGAGATATGCCTGCGCATCACCGGCAGGTTTTGACCATGAGAGCAAAACTTTGTTGGGATAGTCTGTTTGTGCCGTCACACTTGCAATCACCGCAACTGGCTTTGTTACTGCGCGCAGCGAAGGGTCGCCCATGAGTGCGATGTGCACACTGCGATCTCCGGCCGATGCAACATTTAAACCAGTGGTCCCCACGGTAATATTGGGCACGTAATTCCCAAAGTTGTTGCCCACAATCGGCCGATTGTTCTGCGAGATGCGTGTACTATAACCGATTGTCTCTCCAAGCGCCATGTGATGAAGGTACCAATGTGGCCGGCCTGACCAACCAGATGCTAGTACTCTGGGCTGTGTTGCAATTGCAGAGCGAAGGAGATTATTCTGTGTATTCCAATCACCAAAGTAGCTGCCAAAGAGCATTGCAAAAACGGCATGCACGGGCTTTGTTGCAAGGTCTGCAGAGGAACCAATGCCATCTGCAGAATTGTCTGTGCCGCCACCACATCCATATCCGAGTAACATGGTTGTTGGACCCGCAAGGTCTGTGAAGAAATCACCCGCTCTTACTGCAGTGTCAGAACCAAAGACACTAAATGATCGCCATGCAGAGGCAGCAAAAAGTTCTCCATACGTTCCAAAATTGTCATCAATGATTCCTCCCATGGTTACGTTCCACAGGTTTGTCCGATAGTCGTGATTTTTTTGCAAGTACGCCTGTAGTAATTCTGTTTCACTCTTGGCAAACACGGGCATGTCGAAAAAATCAATGCGACCAATGGGAATGTCAATATCTGTTGACCATTGACCTGGATCGTATTTACCATCCGCTAGTAGGTTCTCATTCGCAGGTCTACCTGCATTTTTTACATTTACAAAGTTGTCAGAATAGGTACCATCGATGTCGCCATATATGCCATCTGCTGGCCATGCTCCCATGTGATCTGGGTGTCCATCCGGAGCGATGTTGCCGCTATATGGCACAGGCACACGTCCAATGAGAATCACACCTCCAAGATCTTTTTGTCCAGCAAGCCACTCACCTTTTATCAGATCTCTTACAACGTTTACCTTAGCCCCGTTAAAAGATTCAGCCCGAGGAGTTCCAAGTGTAGTTACTTCCCAACCTTCGTTCTCGAGATCTTGTTTGAGCAATGCTAAACCTGCCTGTAGTGGACCCAGCATTGTAGAGTCTGCAAGTACAAGCATCCGTTCTCGTGGGCTAGGGGGCGCTGCAATTCCGCTAACGATGTATCCGGTTGCATAAAAATATTTGTATATCGGAACCTTGTTTACTGAATCGTATCCGGTTTGCGTGCGGCTGTAACGTAGTAGTCGATACTCGTATGCGATACCTCGTTTCACTGTCACATCTGCCCACTGAGTTGCAGAACCTGCTATCACGGAATCCATTGCAGCCCCAGGAAAAGCTGCTGCTTCCTTAAGCTTACGCCAGATGTATACGCGCTGCTGGTTTGCGTCCGTATTCCAGTGAAGCGTGATTCGCGGGTTTGGCTGCTCGGCAACCGAGGCCGAAAGCATAACGGTCATGTCCTTTGGCTGCTGGCCAAGGAGCGGCGTTGGGCTTAGAACGTAAAGAAACAGGGCAAATACAGGCAGGATCAAGGGGCGCATGAGGCGTCTCGAAAAGAGTGAATATCAATGCCCAAGATAACAAAGATGGCGCTCGGTGAAACTACGGAGTTCGTATCTTAGAAGGGAAGCGTAACTCCCGTCCTAGGCGGTGGTTCTTCACTAGATAATATCAGATTGGATTGGCCCATGAGCGCAATGCTTCGTGTTCTTCTTGCTGTCATTTTGTTGGTCACGTCCATTCCTGCCTCTGCGCAGTTCCCTGCGTCGTGCGATTCGCGCAAGGATTGCATTGGGCAGGCCGTTACGTTTGATGTAACGAGTGGGCGAAACGCTCACTTTATGGAGCTATCAAAAAATCCAATCAGGCCACGGCAAACGGCTATGACGTTTGAGATGTGGGTGAGGGTGGACCGCCAGGCCGGGCTTCGGCAGTTCCTTGCTGGCCTCTGGGGTCCCAATAGCGATTTCAATGATGTCTTTGTGATCTACATCGATGAAAGCGACCGGCTTGTCTTTGAAGTAAACGGAGACCAAGGCACATTGCAACGTGCAGACAACACGATTGTAATAGCCTCTGCACAAGCACTCTATGTTGGCTGGCATCATGTGGCAGCAGTGTTTGATGGAGCGTCCGCAAGTGTAACGTTGTTTATCGATGGTGTACTTGCTGGAGGTCCGGTTACAAATGCAGCCTATCCAGCAGAATACCTAAAGCCTCTTGATAGAGCAGATCTACCGTTGTTGATAGGATCATTCAATGGAGTGGCAGATAATCAGGATCTCTTCCGCACGCTCAAAGGTCAAGTTGATGAGATTCGTATCTGGGACAGAGTGCTAACGGCTGCAGAATTGCTTTGTAAGAAGGATCAATCACTCAACGGCAACGAAGCTGGACTTCGTGCCTACCTACGTTGTAATGAACCTGTTAATCAGAATATTCAGTGCTGCGATGCTACAGGCAATGGTCACACCGGACTTCTTCGCTCTGGTGCAGCAAACGGGGCCTCAACACGAGTAGCACCTCGGACTGTTAGCGTAAGCCCAGCTTCAATCAAGGAAGATATCAAGTGTGATACCGTAAAGAGCTGGACATTCACAATTTCAGATACGTCTGTATGTGGTAGTGCGGCAGCAGTGGTGATGAGAGGTCCTGACGCAGGGAATTTTACCGTTGTGCCACCAAGCATCACGCTTACACCTGGCGTACCTGTTAGTGTAACGGTTACCTACCGCGGAACGCACGTTGGTACGTTTACAGACACGCTCGAAATACGACCAACCAACCGCTGCGGTCAACCAAACACGCGCATTCG
Organism: Ignavibacteria bacterium; assembly: GCA_947495975.1. GTDB lineage: Bacteria > Bacteroidota > Ignavibacteria > Kapaibacteriales > Kapaibacteriaceae > UBA10438. The sequence continues at coordinate 35,321 of CANMBE010000014.1, forward strand.
ATTCGAACTGAATCGTATAACAGAAGTTGGAATATCACGCGCAATAATCACGTACGATACGTTGTGGGTTGGATGTACGCAGACAACATATTTTGATTCTACAGTTACCATTTGCAATACGTCAGATCAAATTGGTGCGCCAAGAACGCTTCGTATCAGTGGTATCTCTGCTAAGGAGCCCCTTGGATATCGCGTTATTGGTGTAACGTTTCCATTGTTTTTAACACCTGGCCAATGCACAACGATTGTTGTTCGTTGCTTGGTTAGAGATACTACTGCAGACTACGTAGACACGCTTCAGATTTTCTCCGATGATAGATGTCAGAGCACGCCAGTTCGCATTGCACTTGTAGGTAGGTCGCAAGAAGTAATCTCCATCCGCTCTTCTGATGGTCAGTCACGACTAGACACCTTGCGGTTTGAGCCAACATGCCCTGGACTCCTTAGCTCTCCACAAACATACACGTGGCAGAATCTTACGCTAACGGATATGCGCGTTGATACTGTGATCGTTCCCAAGGACTTCACGCATTACCGGCTACGATTCCCATATCTACTTGCAAGAAATACCGGCTATCCAGCAAATGCTGTGCGATTTTTACCTCGCCAGCCAGGTATCATTTTTGATTCCATCATTATTCGCACAACTATCCAAGGGTGTGCGATTGAAAAGAAGATCTATGTAACCGGTAGAGGATTAGACAACAAAGTTGAATGGTCCGTAAACGGTCAAGTAGATTTTGGAAATGTTATCGTTGGGCAGCAGCGCACCATTAGCGTAAACGCACGTAACAACAGCAAGTTTGATGCACTCAACGTTGCGTTGTATGTAGAGCGGGGCGAATCGTTTGCACTTCTGACTGGTACGGGGCGCACCATTCGCCCAGGTGACTCAACAGTGATTCCGGTTACCTTCCGCCCAATCGACTCACTGCAATACGTAGACAGGCTGTGTCTCTTTGAAACACGCTGCTATACGGTTGACTGCATCGATCTTAAGGGTAAGGGTATTCTTCAGACCTTTCGATCGAGTCCGCTTGTCCTTGAAACGCAAAATGTAATTGCGTGCGATGAGCGACTAGACTCCGTGTATATCGTGAATCTCCTGAAGGCTCCAGCAACAATTGACTCACTCACATTCGTTGATCAGAGCGGTGGCAGGCTAACAATTGTGAACCCTCCATTGCCGTGGGTGAATAAATCCATTACAATTCCGGCAGGCGACTCAACGCTCTTCATAACACGCTACCGACCGAATGACGTTACCCAGGACCGCGCAGATCGCGCCTATATCCGCTATCGCTCCATTGATCGCGCAGAGTGGCAGGTACAGCTCATAGGCACGTCTGCAACACCAAAACTATTCGTTACTCAGTTCACTGCACTTGGCACTGTAGAAGTTGGTGATGTTCGTCGAGCGCAGCTCATTGTAGAAAACACTTCATCGCTACCGGTGCGTCTCGATAGCTTGTCGCTTGGTGCCGGCTATGTAATTCTTGGAACGAGTCGCCCCTTACCACTTACACTTGCACCACGCGACTCGATCAGAGTGGACATTGAGTTTCGTCCGGATGCTGCCCGCACATTTGATGCAGATCTCATCGCATACTCAAACAGCCCGTGTATTATTCGTGGTGTTGGTAAAATCAGTGGCCGCGGCGTGATCATCAAACTCGAGAGCGCTCTGAGCCTGGTAAACTTTGGATATGTGCGGCCGTGCGAGTGTTTTGAGCGTACGATTGAACTGCTCAACGCGTCTCTTGTATTTGATATGACGGTTGATTCTATGTGGATTGATGCAGCCGGAGTGCCGGGTGGCAAGCCGCAGTTTTATGCATGGCGATCAAAGTTCTCGCCAACAGGTGTGGTGCCGTATACGATCCCTCCTGGACAGCGAGATACAGTTGTGATTACATTCTGTCCGCGAACACTTGCTGATGTAACAGAAACAGAGTGCAGGGCAAGGTTGCATGTAAAGGCGCGTGGTTCTCAGTGGAGCGCGCTCCTCGAGACGTTTCTTATTGGCAAGCAGTCATTAACCTTTAGGCCTACACCGTCGTCTGTGCAGTTCCCTCCGGGTGTTATTGATTTTATGAGTCCAACACAATTGCGCGTAGAAGTGAAGATCCCAGATTTCACATTGAACCCAAGCCAAGACCGCGTTGTTATCGACTCCATTACGTTTGAACCAAACGACCGTGTATTTTTCCTCGATGCTCCGCTCTCTTTCCCTCAAGTAATTGATCCAGGCGGCACTCTCGTCATCACGTTCCGTCAGCGGCCACGTGCACCACGAAGTTATCGCGCGCGATTGAAGCTATGGATGAGCTCGCCGTGTGTTGGATGGGATACTACTGTCCTTGTTCGTGGTAGCGGCTTTGCACAAACAAAGGGATTGCAGTTTACGTTCGATCCCAAGCAAGCGTTGCCAGATAATTTTGTGATGATATCGTGTGACACACTTGCAGTGCCGTTATACAGCACAATCAACATCGATGCTTCCGTTGTAGATATTAGTATGCGTGTGGACTATGACTCTACCCAATTACGTTTGCTTGATGTTACGTCAACAATATTGGCTGAAACGTGCACGAGTGCTACGGGTAGTGTTCTGTATACACCATCGCTGATAGTAGCGCCATCTCCATATGGTGGACAGGCTGTTACGCTTAAGAATTTCTGTAGAGTGGATTCCCTTGCACCGTTTGCCGTGATGCGTTTTGTTACGCTTAACAATAACCGAGCAAACAGTCGGATCACCGTGGACAGCATCAACTTTGATACAGAAGATGTGATTCTCTACCGACTCATTGCAACCGGCGATCGTGGTACTATTATCGCGTTGAAATCAGCGATCGATATCAGACAGAGCACGGCATTTGATTCTGTTGAAATTCTCAATTGTGCAGATAGGACAGTCACGGTGTTTAACACGGGTGACATTGCCAACACACTTGATCAATTACTAGACTTGCCTCTCTACACATCCATCGTGAGTTCCGTGCCAGCACTTGGAGATACAGTGAACTCAGGTGATTCCGCAATTGTAACAATTCGGTTCTGCCCACGCAGTGAGCGATTCGTAGACACCAATGTTATCGCTATAAGTTCATTCCCATGTGAAGTGCGTGATACCACAGCTGTTACGGGCTATGGATATGCTCCCGAGCTTGATGTTGCATTAGCGCCAACACGCACTTTCTTTGTTCCTGATTCGCTGTCAGGTACGATTGGTGATACGATTGAAGTGCCGGTGATGATTGATCGAGACATTTCGGCCATGTACAATGGAGTAACGTACTTCCTCAATGGACTCAACTTTGACGTAGTGGTTACCTATAACGCACGATCACTCAAGTATATAGATGCTTCATTCCTTGAAGAGCCCCTTGCAACAACTGTGAATCCATCACTTGGATCTGTGTCGCTCGAAATTCGTGGCGCAGATACAATCAAGGCGGGAACGATTGCTCTACTTCGGTATGTAGTTGTGGTTCCTGAATTCCAGACAACAGATATCGCAGTTACATCAAATGGATTCCTGTCTGACTCACTGCAGTTCCTAGACATTATTCCAACAGGGGGCAATGCACCGTTCATTACAGGCGGTAAGTGCGACATTACTGTTGTAAGGTATTCTACGGTTGGAGCGCCACGTATGTCGATTCATCCTCAGCCCGTGCGAGAAGATGCCGCAATTTCATTCCGTATGCAGGAGACAGTTCCTGTTACGCTTGAGATTGTTGATGCGCGCGGCATTGTTGTTAAGCGATTGTTGGACGGCTCAATCATATTGTCCGGTGGTGAGTACAGCGTGCGTGTTGGTACGGCCGATCTAGCCGGTGGCGTGTATTTCGTTAGGATTGGTGCGGGTATCTTCAGCGCAACATCGCCTTTCATCATTGCCAAGTAACGCAGCGGTGGTAGACGTTATCGTGCTTGGGGCGGGCGCCGCGGGCCTGCACTGTGCGGCATTTGCAGCATCAACGGGCAAGCGCGTTGTTGTGCTAGAGCACAATGATAAGCCAGGGAAGAAGATTCGCATTTCTGGTGGAGGTAGGTGTAATTTCACGAACCGTGAGGTTGCACATCGGAATATGATCTCGCAAAATCCCGACTTCGCACGTTCTGCATTGCATCGCTACACACCGCAAGATTTTATTGCTCTCATTGAGCGCTACAACATTGCATGGCACGAGAAGAAGTTAGGTCAACTCTTTTGTGATGAGTCCGCTCAGCAGATCATCGACATGTTAGTTCATGAATGCACGATTGCTGGTGTAGAGATTCACTACAACGCTGTGATTCAACGCGTATCCAAGAACGAACTCTTTACGGTTGCCACAAGTGAAGGCGATCTAGAAGCACTCAATGTAGTTGTAGCTACCGGCGGACTCAGTATACCTTCACTAGGTGCATCAAATCTTGGCTATCGAATTGCGACCCATTTCGAACTACCAATAATACCAACAGCACCCGCCTTGGTGCCCCTTACCTTTGACCGGTCATACGAAGCCCGATGGAAGGGGCTATCCGGTATTAGTGCAGATGCTATTATCTCTGTAGGCGATGTTGCTTTCCGGGAGAACCTACTCTTCACACATCGCGGATTGAGCGGTCCAGCAATACTTCAGATCTCTTCCTACATGCCAAGCAACAATACAATTGTTGTAGACTTACTGCCGGACGATAACCTGCAAACGCTAGTTGAAGATCTGCCAGGTGAGAAACGGCACCTCACAACCATTCTATCGCAGCGTCTTGCTCAGCGAATTATGGATCAATGGGGTGATGACATGCTTCACAAACCAGTCAATACAACTTCAAAGAAGCAACTTGAGCAGAGTATACATTCATTGAAGAATTGGACACTCACCGCACACGGCAATGAAGGCTACGCAAAGGCAGAGGTCACCAAGGGCGGCGTTAGCACTGCATGCCTGTCTTCCAAAACCATGGAGTGCATAGGGATCCCCGGACTCTTCTTCATCGGCGAGGTTGTTGATATAACTGGCTGGTTAGGGGGCTATAACTTTCAGTGGGCATGGTCAAGCGCATATGCTGCGGGGACGGCCATAGCAGAAAGGTAGCGCAGTCATTATCGACCGCGCTACCTTGCAATACATTGATTACGAGATTTAGGCTAGATCGAATCTATCGAGGTTCATCACCTTGTTCCATGCTGCAATAAAGTCGCGCACAAACTTCTCTTGAGCGTCATCGCAGGCATACACTTCGGCAACAGCGCGTAGCTCGGAATTGGAACCGAACACAAGATCTGCACGTGTACCTGTCCATCTGACCACACCAGTTTTGCGATCTAGGCCTTCATACATACCCGGCGTTGTTGTTGCGCACCACTCCGTTGCCATGTCCAACAGGTTTACAAAGAAGTCATTCGTAAGACTTCCAACGCGATCTGTAAGCACGCCATCAGTAGCCCCGTTCACCAACACATTCAATACGCGGAGTCCGCCCACAAGCACAGTCATCTCCGGAGCTGTTAGCGTAAGCAGTTGTGCTTTGTCTATGAGTAGTGCTTCGGCAGCCCCAGTACAAGTAGCCTTAACGTAGTTTCTGAAACCATCGGCAAGAGGCTCAAGAACACCGAATGACTCAACGTCTGTTTGTGCTTGCGTTGCATCTACTCTACCCGGAGTAAACGGAACAGTGATAGAATGTCCTGCAGCCTTCGCCGCATCTTCTATCGCAACACATCCACCAAGCACAATGAGATCTGCAAGAGAGATTGTAGACGTAGCGCGTACGTTCTCTAACGCACTAATAACAGCTGCAAGTTTTTGTGGCTGATTTGCTTCCCAGTCCTTTTGTGGTGCAAGCCTGATGCGTGCACCATTGGCGCCACCGCGCATATCAGATCCGCGGAACGTAGAGGCAGAGGCCCATGCAACACTTGCGAGATCCGATGTTGAAATTCCAGCTGCGCGAATGGCCGTCTTGAGGTTCGCAATGTCCGCCTCGTTTACGAGTGCATTATCTGCTACTGGCAGAGGATCTTGCCAAATGAGTACTTCGTTTGGAACTTCCGGGCCGAGGTATCGTGCCCGCGGCCCCATATCGCGGTGGGTGAGCTTAAACCATGCGCGTGCAAACGCATCACCAAATGCTTGTGGGTCGTTAAGGAAGCGTCGTGAAATCTGCTCATAGGCAGGATCAAAGCGGAGCGAGAGATCGGCCGTAGTCATCATGGGGCGGTGCTTCTTCGATGGATCATGAGCATCAGGAATCATGTCTTGCTCTTCCACGTCCTTTGCAAACCATTGCCATGCGCCTGCCGGACTCTTACCAAGTTCCCATTCGTATTTAAACAACATTTCAAAGTAGCCATTATCCCATGTAGTAGGATTTGGTTTCCACGCACCTTCAATGCCGCTTGTGATTGCATCTCCGCCCTTGCCGCTGCCCATTGAATTGCGCCATCCAAATCCCATCTCTTCCATCGGTGCACCTTCTGGTTCTCTACCGAGGTGGGACTCTGGTCCAGCGCCGTGAGCTTTGCCGAACGTATGTCCACCGGCAACAAGGGCAACAGTTTCTTCATCGTCCATTGCCATGCGCTTAAACGTTTCGCGCACATCTCTGCCCGATGCTAGTGGGTCGGGGTTGCCATTAGGCCCTTGCGGGTTCACATAGATAAGCCCCATCTGCACAGCAGCTAGAGGGCTTTCAAGTTCTCTCTTACCCGTATATCGTTTATCGCCAAGCCATTCCGTCTCTACACCCCAATAGACATCCTCTTCAGATTCCCAGATATCGGCACGTCCGCCGCCAAAGCCAAACGTAGGAAGCCCCATGGATTCGATAGCAACATTACCTGCGAGGATCATCAGATCCGCCCATGAGATCTTCTTTCCATACTTCTTCTTTATTGGCCAGAGAAGTCGGCGTGCCTTATCGAGATTTCCATTATCCGGCCAGCTATTAAGAGGAGCAAACCGTTGATTGCCCGTGCCACCACCGCCGCGCCCGTCAGACGTACGATATGTACCTGCAGCATGCCAGGACATTCTAATGAACAGTCCGCCATAGTGCCCCCAATCGGCTGGCCACCAGTCTTGCGAATCTGTCATCAGCGCACGCAGGTCAGCCTTGAGTGCCGCATAGTTGAGCGACTTGAATTCCTCTGCATACGAAAACGTGGCATCCATCGGATCAGACAGAGCCGAGTGTTGTCTGAGGATATTTACCTTCAGTTGATTTGGCCACCAATCATGATTCCGTGTTCCTGCGCCGGCACCTTGTTTATGAGAGCCGCCATGAACGGGGCATCGAGCTGATTCTTGTTCCATTGTAATTCACATTCGTTGGTATTGATAATCATAAAATTACGACAAAGAAAACTGACGGCCGATGAACACCCACAACACGCGTCAAGTTCCGATCAATTTGATGGCTCTGTTACGGTCTGGTAACGGGGCAGATCAATACTCATGATATATTTTTGGCCTTTGCATTCATACATCTCATCATACATCAAACAATGAAAAAAGTATTAGTAACAGGAATTTCAGGATATGTAGGACAGCATTGTGCTGCCGAATTATTAAAAAAAGGCTACTCCGTAATAGGTTCCGTAAGGAAATTATCGAGATCAGATGAAGTTGTAAATGGCATTAAAAAAGAAATTGACCCAAAAGGCAGTTTAGAATTTTGCGAGCTTAACCTGATGAAAGATGCAGGTTGGGATGAGGCAATGGAGGGGTGCGATTATGTATTGCACATTGCTTCTCCTTTTGTCATTAAAGATCCTAAAGATGCAAACGAATTAATAAAACCTGCTGTTGAGGGTACTTTACGAGCATTAAACGCTGCAAAAAAAGCAGGAGTTAAAAGAGTAGTGCTTACATCTTCTATAGTTGCGATGTCTGGTGGGAAACAAGGTCTGATAAAAATAAATCAAGACAGTTGGACTGATGTCAATAAAAAAAATGTTACCGCTTATTTTAAAAGTAAAACACTTGCCGAAAAAAGTGCTTGGGATTTTATAAAAAATCAAACAGGTGATTCCAAATTGGAATTGGTAGTGGTTAACCCAGGACCTATTTATGGCCCAAGCCTTACAGGGAATTTAGATTCCGAATCAATGGATTTCTTCAAAAAATTGATAACGGGGAAACTACCCATGTTGCCACAGGCCTTTACTGTTATGTCGGATGTAAGAGATATAGCAGCAATCCATGTGGCAGCATTAGAAAATGAAAAAGCCAACGGCAAGCGTTTCATCGTAACATCAGAAAAACCGTATGCGATGCAAGCAATCGCACATATTTTAAAATCAAATGGATATAATAAAGTAAGCACCACATTGGCGCCTACTTTTTTACTGAAATTTATGGCTCATTTCAATAGTGAAATGAAAGGAATGTTGCCTTTTATTGGAAATACGATTGAAGCTGACGTTAGTAATACGATGGCTGCATTTAATTGGACACCTATTCCCTTTGAAAAAACAGTTCTCGATACGGCTAAATCTGTGGAGACAGCACTTAATAAATAAATTAAAGTGTCTGGAAATAGTTTCTAATGAGACTTTTAAAACTTGACAAGCCAAAATTCTAGCCGCGTGCTATATTTGTTATCGGCTTAAAATAAATTTCAGTTTTCAAGATTGTTTTTTTCAAATTGTAGCACATGAACTTTCGTCAATAAAAAAATGAAATGTAACAGGCGAAAGTCACGGCCTGTAAATTGTGACTGAACATAAAAACAATACAAGGTTTAAAAAAGATGAGAAATTTTATCGGACTCGTTTTTGTTCTTGCGCCATTCTTGCTTTCAGCACAAGATAATGGCACTAACATGTCTACCTATCTTTCTCCTTACGCTGGAGTAACATTTCAGGGAGTCGTGAATACCAAACAAACTGGAACTGCGCATTTACGAGGTAATTTTAATGTGTTTAGCACTGATTTCGACTTACAAGTCATAGTGACAGGAGAGAGCGCAAGCACTATGGGTTATACGTATGGGTTTACCTATGGAAGCGTGTGGAAGAAAGAGGGACGGAAATTGAATCCAGGCTTCGAAATAGATGTATTTCAAAACAGCTCCGCACATGAAAGTAAATTATCAAATCCAAATACTGAAGTAGTTGCGAATGTGGTTGGCCCAAATAGAGATTCGGTTCTTAGCCTTGTAGGACAGTACTATGGTGCAGGGAAGCATACATTCTCGAATACCATGACAATGAACAGCTGGAATGCTGCCGTTAACCTTACGTTGTCATACGATTTTTCGTCTAAAATTTCAGTAAATGGTGCATTGGGGGCTGGGTTCACTGCCGTTACATTAAAAAATGGTGTAAGCTTACAGTCAGGTCCGGCTCCGGCAGATCCAGGTTTCGAAGCAACAACAGATAACGGTGGTGGTGTCGTGAATCATTTTAATAGCCAACCGAATGCTTCAGATAATCTCATGTTCGGTCTATTGCGCCTCGGTACAAAAATTGAATTGGTAGAAAATGTTGCCCTACGAATTGACGCACGTGGTATGTACATGGGAGAGAGTACATTTGTTTTTGGCAGTACCGTATATACAGATCATGCACCTACGGACAATTGGACGTATATGATTGATAAGGGTATAACATATGCGATTACCGTAGGCTTGCGTGTTTCCCTGTAAAATCTGTTTTGTTTAAAAGAAAAACTAACGAAGAGCTAATAGTGTATAAGCAATGTAGCGCTGCCGCAGGCGCTACATTGCTTACACGCAAAGCTTAGACAGCTAGTCTTGCATCTTCAAGACAATATGATCATCGTGTGTGACAACTTCGTGATCACCAACTGATGGTGGTGCACTACGTCATCAATGAGATAGGCTCAGTCAACTTTGTACTTCAGAATGCGGGGTTGAGCAAGAGCACATCCTACTACTCAACGTTGGTGCGCTGATGCGGCCTGCATCAAGCTTGCTTCCATCGCCGGCATCTCGTCTCGTTGCCACGTGCGGGAGTAGTCGATGGTGGTGAGCCCCTTACCGGCAGCCTTTGTAAACACGAGGCGAGTGATAACGGTGGTGCACTCGGGATACGCACGCAGACACAACCATGCGTATGTGAGCATCTGTATCATGTACGATTCTGCAACGGCAAGGAGATGATCCTCCGAGGCAACACGGTTGGTCTTCCAATCCCAAACCTCGATAGATGTAGCGTTTGTGTGCATACGCACATCAAGTATTCCCTGAAACACCATATCGTTGAGTGCACCAACAAGTTGAGTCTCTATACGCGATGTTGCGAGTAATGAGGCATGTTGCTGAATGAAGGGGCTATTAAGCAAGGCCATGATCTCCATCACGGCCTCTAGTGCGGCCGTACGATCGAGGTCGTGCATGGAAAGTACGCGCACGATCTCTGCACTTACGGATTCAACGGGCATTGATTGAAATGCGCGCACTACGGCAGCAAGAGCGTCGTGCACAGCAGAGCCATACACCGTCCCACCTATAGGCAGGCTGTCATTTGCATAAGAATGATCATCCTGAGAAGTGAAATGTAAGAGCTTGCTTGGTGATATGAGGGTAGGGGGCGGAGCATCAATTGCATAAGTGAAGTCTGCTTCTTTACGTGTAGCAACGCCGCCATTGTACGCTACGTCTTCCGTGCCCGGATAAATAGATGCATACGGAATATTTGAGAAGGGGCCACGTAGCGCCTTTGCCACAACCAGCGCAAGCCCTTTACTATTAGCATCGGCATTGTCTTTCTTGATCGACAAGATGACATGCATCTTGGCGCGTGTGAGGGCAACGTAGAGTTTGCGCCGAGACTCGGCATCGTTCCTGCGCGCATCAAGTCTCGTGTTCAATTCGTGTGACAACAATTGTGGCGTGTCAATGAGCGATGTTGGATCATCAAGTGAAGCAATCTTTTCAGGTAGAGAGAATGTAAACCCTAACTGATCTGTGAAGACGGTGGTGCTCGTGCGTGTACCTGAATCTAGACCACAGAGAATAACAATGCCAAACTCGAGTCCCTTAGAAGCGTGAACCGTCATGAGCTGCACAACACCTTGCTCAAGAACTACGGAACCTTCTCGTTCACGGTCTACCAATGGTGGCTCGATAGCAGCAATTGCATCATGAATGCCAGCGCCAGTTCCTTCCATTGTACTGCGAATAATATCTATCACCTTTTCTACATTCGCAAGTATCTGATCTCTGCGTGGTTCGTTTGCAATGGTCTCGTGCCACTGCGTGACGTGAAGTACGGAGCGGATAAATTCAGGAGTAGGCTTGGTGAGAATCTCCGTGCTCCAGCGTTCAAACAGTGAATGCGCCGCAAGCAGTGCTGGTGTTGCTCGGTTCTCCTGCACAAGTTGCAGTAAACCATCTTGCATGCTTGACTTTCTGCCGGCAAGTGACGCAGCGGTGATCTCGGCATCATTGCATCGTAAAAAGGGCGAGCGCATCGTGATTGCAGTTGCTAGATCGTCAGCAGGATCAATACACGTCGTCAACATCGCACGTATGTCACACACTTCCGGACGCGAGAAGAATGATCGTCCGTTATGCATTTGAAATGGAACGCCGTAACTGCGTAATGTCTCTGCCATTGCCTGCAACGACTCGTTCTTAGGCATAAGAACTACAATATCATCTGGACGTGCTGCACGTATCGTCAACTCACCGCTTTCTTGATTGAGTTCAGCAATATCTTTTTGTATGGTGCCGTTGAGAATGCGAACAATTGTTCTCGCTATGGATTGAATCTCATTGTCACTATCGATAACAAGGCTGCACGTACCCAATCCGTCGATTGATGGAACTGCACGTCCCGCAATCAGGTCTGCGTATGCAACATCATACGATAGCAGATCATCAGGCTCTGGCGCGTCAACGCTTCCAAATGCACTCCCACAGATGCCGTTAACAACTGCACACAGGTCCTGATGCATGCGGTAGGATCTCGCAAGGTGCCGGTAGCCATCATCTGTGCCACGTGCGAGGTTTGCCTTCTTCATTGCCTGTGTAGCCCGGCGGAAAAGTCGCACGTCAGCATCACGAAAACCATAGATACTCTGCTTGTCATCACCAACGATGAACAGGTTTGGTCCACAAGTATCTCTACCGATTAGCGCAGGAATTAGCAACTCCAACAAACGATATTGCTCAGGATCTGTATCCTGAAACTCGTCTACCATGAGATAGTGAATACTATTTTGGATAGATAATGCGATGGCAGGATCTTGTAGTAGATGAATCACCATGCCTATCATATCATCAAAGTCTAGGCAGTTCCGCTCGCGCTTCTTGGCTGTGTATTTGTTGAGCGCGCTTGTTCCTAGGTGTAGAAGAAGCTTCGTAATCTCGAATAACTGAATCTCTCGATCTGGAGTCCATGGAGTTTGCAATGATTCAAAGACCGCCAAAGCACTTTTGCTCATTGTTGGACGAACAGGTACAAATTCTTTCGTTGTTTTGTAGTGTTTAGCTTGTAGTTCACCTTTCAGAGTAAACCAGTGGGAGAGTGCGCTATTGGTCAATTCAACTGCCTCAGCCACACTCGCCTGCAAAACGCTGCTGCGAAAACTTTGCAATTGTTCAACTGCGTTGCGGTAAATCTCAAATTCATAATGTGGTAAGAGAACCTCAATTGCATTGTCCAACACTTCGATTGCAAACTCACGTTTCAACCGCAAGAGCTCCGTATGCTGCTTCTGCATCCATGACGCCGCGTCCATTGACACTTTCTCTTGAAGGTTGTTGCCAAACTGACGACTGCGAGCAATACGGGTTATGATGTCAGTAGCACTCTGAATAGTAACATGATCAAACAGTGCAAGAGTTGCATCTCGTAAAGGGCTCCCTGGCGCCAACGCCTCGCGCATTGCATGATCAACAGCTTCTGCCGAGAGTGCGGCGGCTTCTGCTTCTTCTAGATCACGTACGTCTGTTTCAAGCTCAAGCTCGTCTGCATATTGTCTGATGATTGAGGAGCAGAAGCTATGATAGGTGCTGATTCGCGACTGACCAATCTCATTGATCCAGCCTCGTATGCGAATGCAGAGTTGTTCATCTGTGAGCGATGTTGTAAAGAAAAGCCGCTCTTCCGGGTTCTGCAAGAGACTAACAAGCCTGCTGTGAACTCGCTCCCGCATTTCCGCCGCAGATGCTCGCGTAAACGTGATGGCTACGATCTGATCTAACGTTGTTGGCGTTTCGATGAGAATCTTCAGAAACCGATATGTAAGCACGCTTGTTTTACCAGAACCGGCATTGGCATGAACGGCACAGTGTACGTGCAGATCTAGCGCAGCAAGTTGTTCATCATGAAAGTGTATCATCGAGTTCAGTCCTCAGATGATGGCATGATGGTGCACGTACTCCACTTAGACGCATCACACAACGTAGCAGCAACACGTGCTATATCGTCTAGCGTAACACGTTCTATCGCTGCTATTGTCTCGTACGGGTTTTCAGGAGCCCCTTCCTCCATTACGCCTTTGCCCATCATCGTCATGCGTGAAGTAAGAGACTCAAGCGACATTAATTTCCCAGAGCGCAGTTGCGTTATTGCACGCCGTAATTCGGACTGTCGTATTCCATCGCGCGCAATCTCATCTAATGCCGTTGTAATGATTGCATTCACACGATCAATCTTATGCTCATCTACACCGGCGTAGATGGCAATAATTCCGCAGTCTGAAAAGAGTTGTACCTGAGAATAGACGGAGTAGGCAAGTCCGCGCGACTCGCGCAGGCGCACGTTGAGGCGCGATGACATTCCGTCTCCCAATACCACATTCAGCAGCTGCAACACAAAACGATCTTGGTGCATGTAGCCTGGGGTTCTGCGCTGCCACAGAAGGTGCGATTGCTGTACAGGGCGATGCACAATCAAGGATGAATGAGGAAGCTCCTTTGGCGTTGTTCGTTTAGCGAGGCGCCGTTTTGGGAGAACATCCAAAGTCAAACGTTCAATGCTGCGAAGAAATTCACTGATCTCTACCTTGCCGCTTATAGCTACAACAATTGATCCTGCGTGATAGTGACGATCATGAAATGAGCGCACATCTTCAGTAGTGATGGTGGCAACACTTTGTGTTGTACCAACAATCGGAACACCAATGGCGTGACCGTCAAACATTTGACGTTCTCCGAGATCAAAGATGTATTCCTCCGCTTCATCTTCGTAGGACTTGATTTCCTCGGTTATTATGGTCCGCTCCTTTTCAACATCTGCATGAACAAACATTGGTCGGATTACAACATCTGTCAGTGTATCAACTACCCGATTGAGGTGGTCACTTAAGGTCCTGACGTAGTAGCACGTCTCTTCCTTTGTGGTGTATGCATTGGCATATGCACCAACGTTCTCGAAATCGCGCGAAATCTTCGACATCGTACGATTTCGCGTCCGCCTAAACGACGTATGCTCAACAAAATGGGCTACCCCATCGCCCCTTTGGGGTTCATCTCGAGTACCCGCACGCACCCACATCCCCACGGAACAGGAGTCCACCGTGGAAACAGGGTCGCAAAGCACTCGAATCCCATTCGGGAGTACAATATCAGTAGGGGGCAGCCATGGCATTGGGCGGAAGATACGGAGATACGGAGATACGGAGTCAGATGGTAGCACGCTATTGCGTTCAGTTTTCTCCTGCGACAATCTCTCAATTGAGAAGCGTACATCGTATATAATTGAATATGACATCAGCTCAATATTGGCTGATGGCAGCAATCATACTCCTCATTCTTGAAGTGATTACCCCCGGACTTGTCCGTGCGAATCTTGCAGCGGCTACAGAGTAACATTGCTTACGGCAGATGCAAGCGCACAAGCAGCTGTTATGGAATCTCTTGGACAGCGAGAATCGCAGATCAACAATGCAGAAGGCGCAATCTCATCGCCATGCGCTACATCGAGGCAATGAAGATCTTGGGTATGAATAGCAAGAACACAGTCTTTATGCCGTACGAAGCAAGCGGAGTAATGAGTTCACTCGGTGCGCTGAAAGAAATATTTACGGCCGCACCGTAATTTCAATATGAGTGACTGGGTGGATCTCCCATGGAGACCCACGCCAGATACGAGTACCGCCCGATGAAGCCGATTCATCATCGTGCATCGCATCGTAGAATACCCAGCCGCGCACGATAACCCATCGTCCGAGAAATGCATCTCTGAGGCCTCGATTTGACCAATCGAGGCCTTTTTCTTTCATGAGCTGACGGAAGCGGGGTGTTACTTCAACGACAAGAAGTTTGGACTTATCACCCTCAATGATTGGGCTGAGAGTGAGTTCAATGTGCGTATCTCTGTGCCATTGATCCTTTTGACCACAATTACACGTTTCAACCGAACCAATCTTTACTTCAGCAACGAAGCCAACAATCTCTGCACCGTCTCCCTCTGTGAACAATGTTGGATGTTCATCAGATTTCATCAATACGTCAAACGTGATGTTGCGATTGATCTGCGCTGCCGTTGGAGAACCATCGCGATTCTTCTTGAGGTTCAAAACCTTTGCATTGGAGCGCTTTGCAGATCCTTCTGCACTGCATGTATCGAATGTTGATTGAGCCGAGGCGATGTTGCACAGGACAACGAGCGCAACAAGGGCATGTACGCATGACCTCATGACACCTCCGCTACGCGCCAACTGATGGTACGTCCAGCCCACATAGGCACAACGCTTCCATACGACATCGGAATAGTCATTTGTTCTTTAACGAGATGCACTGTTGTTGTAGGGGGCTCAACACCATAGAGTCGGCGAGCGTTGTCGCTCACGAATGCCTGTAATTTCTCAAGAGCATTATGTTTGTCAAACAGCTCAACAAGGAGTGGCAAAATAATCGGTGCGGTAAATATTCCTGCTGCACATCCAGAGGATTCTTTTCTGTCAACCGGATGTGGCGCACTATCGCTGCCCATCATTAATCGTGGATGCGTCAACAGCGCAGCAGCGAGAAGTGCGGCTCTGTCTTCTGGACGTTTTGCAACTGGCTTGCAAAACACGTGTGGGTTCATCAAGCCTCCTACCACATCATCAAGAGTAAGAAGCAAGTGGTGGGGAGTTACGGTAGCGCGCAAGTTCTCAAACTCATCAAGGAGAGAAACGGCTGCTTCCGTTGTGATGTGCTCCATGGTAATCCGAAGGCGCGGAAATCGTGTGGCAAGGTTTCGGTAGACGTCACAAAATTCGTGCTCGCGGTCCATCACAAATCCATGTGTTTCGCCATGAACCAATAGCGGTATATCGAGCTCCTGCATCATTTCATACACATGTTCCATAGCCATGATCTGGCTTACACCACTTTCGCTATTCGTTGTTGCACCGGCGGGGTAAAGTTTTATCCCAATGATAAATGGCTTAGCCGCAACCAGTTCCTCGTGCGTGTAGTCGCGGAAGAAGAGCGTCATGTACGGATCAAACCGGTGATCTCCGGCGGCGCGCTTTACTTCTGTGGTGTAACACAACAAGCGCTCCAATGAGTTGATTGGAGGAATAAGATTGGGCATAATCACAGCGCCTGCAAAATGCTGTGCAGAGAGTGGCGCAACAACATCTAGCATCTCATCCTGACGCAAATGAAGATGCATATCGAGCGGCGAACGGAGAAGCAATTCCATAATTACGATGGATACACGGGAACATCATCTATCATATCCACGGTGCCATCGGCATCAACGTGGGCGCAATAGGCAACGCGTCCGTTTGTGAGAAGAACGTATGGAGCTTTGAGAGTGATGTTGTACCATGCTGATTGACGCAGAGCGTCTTTCGTGATTGGCACATCAGCCCCCTTACACTCAACAAGGAGAAATGGCCGCAAATCTTTATCATGCCATAAGAGGTCAAACCGCAATCCACTTCTGTCAAGCACTTTTTCAACACTACACCTACCCATTGGAAAGCCTTTTACGACTAGCCAATTGAGACAATGTTGACGCACCCATTCTTCGGGTGTGAGCGCCACGTGCAACTTTCGTACGGGATCAAAAATACGGAGTGAGCCATCGTCGCTAGAGATTCGCATCTCAAACGTTGGAAAGATGAGCGTGGGTAGTGAAACCAGATCTGACATTGTTAGGATCTACCAGTAGCAATCATGTCTTGAATCTTTTTCGTGAGCATAAATCCGATAAAGAAAATGGCAACACCGTTTGCCCAAAGGATGCTGATATCGGAGCGAGCAAAACCATATGCAAGCCATAAGATACTTCCTGTGATCATCAGGCCAAGCATTCCAATACTCAATTGATCAACAGCTCCTGTACGCCACACCTTGATTGCCTGAGGAGCAAGAGCAAAGGTTGAAAAGCAGCCAGCAATAAGTCCAAGAATGGTAACGGAGTCCATGCGTTTGTTGGCTACTTTTTTCGTGAGCGGTAATGAGACATGATAGCATCAGGATAGTTCGATACAACTCCCTGCACGCCCATCTTCAAAGCATATTCCAGTTCAACAATTGAGTTAACTGTGTATACACCGATTGGGATGTGATGTGACTTGCAATCTTCAACACGTTCGCGCGAGAGTTCTTCGAGCGAGCAGCCGTAAGCGTCGGCATGACAGGTGCGGACCACGTCATGTGGTAACCGCTCATCATAGGGGACATTTAATGCTATTGTGCTCAGGTGGGGATCAATCGATTTGATAAACAACAACGCGTGGTGATCAAAAGAGGCAAATACTACATAGTCTCTCATCTGACAGTCAACTACAGTTTGTACTATCGCATAGATGATTCTGGCAGATTCTTCACTCGCAATAAGGGGCTTCATCTCTATGTTTACATATGCGCGTCCGCGAACAAGCTGGAGCGCTTCTGCGAGCAATGGAATGTGTTCGTCCTTGAACTGTGAACTAAACCACGAGCCTGCATCAAGTGCCTGCACGTCATCCAAGGTGCACTGACGAATGAAGCCATGGCCATTCGTTGTGCGATCGAGTTGCTCATCATGAAACACAACAAGCGCACCATCACTTGTTGTCTGCACGTCTAGCTCTATCATCATGGCGCCGCTGTCAAGAGCTGCTTGGAGAGCCGAGATAGTATTCTCAGGTGCTACGCCTGATGCACCGCGATGTGCACAGACGATAAATGGAGTGCACCGAGCGTATTCAACTAATGTCTTCAACGAAACTTCCCTTCTGTTGGACCACGATACCCCCGGGCTACATCGCTGAACAACATACGCCGTTTGCCGGGTAACTGCATTTCGTCAATCGATAACATACCATCGAGGCATGCAACCGTCAATAATCCATTCTTCATAGACCATGTTCCTGGAGCCCCTTGCCCATCACACCAAGAGGCACGATAAATCTTGAGAACATCGTCATTCCAATGTGTCCACGCGCACGGTGCAGGAGAAAGTCCATGAATGAAATTACGCACTGTGTTTCTATCTTTTGTCCAGTCAATAACGCTTGTTTCTCTAAACACCTTGGGTGCTGGTGAAGCCAAACCATCTACTTGCGAGCGAGGGATAATGCTCCCACTCAGTAGTCCACGACATGTATCAACGGCGCATTCTGCAGCAAGGGGCATCAGCTGGGCGTAGAGTTCGCCCGCCGTAGTGCCATCAGAAATGCTACATGTGCGTTGTAGCAGAATAGTGCCTGTATCTACAACATCGTTGAGAAGGAATGATGTAACGCCAGTTTCGTGCTCACCATTGATGATTGCGTGATTGATTGGCGCAGCGCCTCTGAACGTAGGAAGGAGCGAAGCGTGCACGTTGAACGATCCGCAACGTGCAAGGCTGTAGATGGCGCGGGGGAGAATGCGAAATGCGATAACACAGATCACATCAGGTGTGCGATCTGTGATTTCATGCACGAACGCAGGATCTTTGAGCGACGAGGGCTGAAGAATGTCGGTTATGCCAAGATCGAGCGCTGCTTGTGTAACGTTGGAAGGAGATACGCTCAGTCCTCTGCCACGGGGCTTATCAGGCGCACTAACCACGGTAGTAACACCAAACGCTGCATGCAACGCTTGCAATGAAGACACAGCAAACTCAGGCGTTCCCATGAAGATGATGTTTGCCATCAACCGTGCATCGTTGGTTTGTTGGGGAGCCCCTTTACAATTTCTGCTTCGATAAGACTAAGCTCTTGTAGGCGTTCTTTAACATGATCAAAGGGGTAATACTCACGAGCGATATCGGTGTAGAGTCTGTAATGTCCAGCTTCGCTCTCGAATAACGAGCGATACAGAGCGCGCATATCCTCAGTTAACGCATGTTTTGCAAGAAGAGAAAATCTCTCGCATGAACGTGCTTCAATGAACGCGCCAGTAATGAGGAAGTCCAACATCCTTTTAGGTTCATTGCCGCTGACGTGTTCGTGCAACATCTTTGCATAATCACATCCCGGATCGCGTGTTAGCGTGAGTCCGCGCTTTTCCAATTCAGTAATAACAAGAGAGAAATGTTCAATCTCTTCAGCAGCAAGTCCGATCAGATCTTTCACAAGGCGCGTGCGACTTGGATAGCGATTGATCATTGTTAACGCAAAGAATGCAGCTTTCTTTTCGCAATGTGCGTGATCAAGAAGAATGAGATCCGGATTTGCCGTGGCAACGGGTATCCACTCTGGATTGGTAGGGCAGGCGAGACATAACATCTTGCTAAGTTACGGGGCTAATAACTGAATGGCACGCTCTATCAGTCCGGCAAAGATGACGAGCTCAACGGCAGCGTCTGTCCGCATCCAAGAAGCGGAGATCGCATACCATTCTCCATTCTTGTGTCGCAGGAGATAGGTCATATTCAGGACACCGGATTCACTACCACCCTTATATCCAACGTATGACCAGACTTTCCGGTTGATATCGAGGCCTGGGTTGATGCCCAATACACCACGGAGGTGCTCCGCTTTCTGATCCTGAGACTCTATTCGTAGCCAATCCATTGCCCGTACAAGATCGGGAGTGCGTGCAAACCACTCAACCTTATCCGGAAGGACGGGTGAGTCAATAAAATGTACGTCGTTCGATGAAGCCGTTGCTAGTGTATTCAAGAGTACCATTCTATCGCGGGCGTTGAGAGAAGCATACGTGGTGGCCTTACTTCCATTGTCGGAAAACTTCAGAATGAAAAGTTGCCGGGTCGATAAAAACGGATCATTCAGTTCCGGTTTTGAATGTCCCATTTGCCGTTGAATGTTTTGTACCGCACGCTCACCAAGATAGTTGAGCAATACATCCGTGGCCGTGTTATCGCTTATTGAAATCATCTGCGATGCTAACGTATGGAGTGTTACTGGCGCTCCATGAGGCCACGTCTGAAGAATACCTGATGGAAAAGAGAATCGTGTAGAGTCTAGCACAATAACTTCATCCCATCGGTGCTCTCCATGCTTTATCGATCTTACTAACTCGCCAAGCACGAAGAGTTTAAAACTCGATCCGATGGGCAGATACGAGGATGTATCTGAAGAAGCAAGCACTGCACCTGTTGTGAGATTCTTTGCAAAAATGGATGTTGATCCTGGTAGTACGTTAAGATCTCTAAGTACTTCTGTGAGATTTGCGGAAGCCTTGATGGGTGGCTTGAAGAACAAGCCTTCGATGCGGTGAGGGGGCAGCGTGGTAACCGCAATAGAGATTGGGATTGTATAACCGTTGATCGTTAGCGCTTCTGCCTTTGCTCTGAATTGAGATTGTGGCTCAACAATTCGCGCTGATGTACACCCACCAGATTCCTTTGTAATCTGCTGAACAAGCACAGTGAGCTGCATCGGTGGTACTTGCCTCAAGAA
The DNA here is from genome assembly GCA_947495975.1 of Ignavibacteria bacterium. Classification (GTDB taxonomy): domain Bacteria; phylum Bacteroidota; class Ignavibacteria; order Kapaibacteriales; family Kapaibacteriaceae; genus UBA10438. The sequence goes on from CANMBE010000014.1 coordinate 56,068, forward strand.
ATCAGAGGTAAATACAGTATCGAACTGCATCGATTGCCCACTGAGAATAGAACAGATGTCGGCAAGCCGACGCTCTAGGGGAGCTTGGGCACTAACTGACTCAAAGGATGCAGCTGCAATGAAGAAGAATAGGATAATGCGCATAGCTCTCAAATTACGCGCTTCGTAGGTTCTGAAGAACTGACCGATGATTCCAATGACTCTGGACAATTTTTTGGTCTCAATCTACGTAGGCATGCTGAGTGCCCTATCTCACATGCTCTATCGGTACCATCACCGTAGACGAATTTGTTTTAATCACTGCAACATAATTGCCGGAGGGTTGATCGATGAGATCAATCTCTCGCTCTTGTACACCGCTTTCGCCTGACTCAGATGCCACGTCAAGTATCTTCAGCATGAGGCTATTGTGTATGGTGACGGTTACTCGGGACACATCAGGAATTACATAACGTAGTGTATAGATTCCCTTAGTATCATTCGATGGAATCGCGCTTATGCGAGGAATCTTTGCGTCGCGTGTGGTAGACACATCATTTTCGGTCTTCACACGAGGATAGAAATAGATAGGTGCTGCGTCTCCCCCTTCCTCACGCTCAGATGTAGTGTAAAACCCATCACCTTTTGCAGTGAAGCAGATTGCTTCGCCTTGCTCTTCAGGCATGTAGGTAACCTTTGTGCCTGCGCGCTTAAACAGCGCAGAGAGTGGCTCATTGCTCTTACGTGTCCAATGCCACACGTAGAGATAGTTCTTGAGCAAGATTTGAGAGCCGTCATGCGATACATCGCCCGCAGTAATGAGCGTCATTGGTAGCGTTGTGACAAACTGCAACACGCGAGTAGTACCTGTTTTATGCGGCGCTGCAGCGCGGTAGACGCGACCCTGCTTATCGCGCTTACTGATGATGTACATGTCTTGCGTAACGGGATCTACAAGAAGCGCTTCAGCATCACGTGCACCGTCCGGATACGTAAACGTAAACGTTTCATATTGCAAAGGAATTGACGCGCGCTCTGTCTTCTTGCTCGTAACGTCTGGCTCTGCAACGCGGTAGACAACAATGTTCGGTCGCTTCGCATTGTTGTCACCAATATCGCCCGCATACAGATACCAAATGCCCTTTTCAGGACCCGGACCATAGGCAAGATCTTCCCAGTCATGCGCTGTTGCCTGTGGCAATGTACATTTCTCAACAACTCCCTTTTTTGCCGACACTGCATAGAGCGTAGGCTCATCTCCAGAGTCATTATGCATCCAAATGATATCTGGATTTGTTGCAGACGCAATTATTCCTGATGCCTCTTGCAATACCTTCAGCGGAGTAACACCAACCTTAAACGGTCCGCCATACCAGGCACTCTGTGCTAGTGCACACAATGATGCCGCACAGAATATTATGCAAAGTGTTAGGGGACGAATCATCATTATCCAATAATGAAGTTCACAAGTTTGCCACGTACAACGATTGTCTTGCGAATCTGTTTCCCGTCGATATGTTTTTGTGCACCAGCATCTGCAAGTGCAAGCGCTACCATCTGGTCCTCACTTGCATCGGCGGCTACTACAAACTTGCCACGGATCTTTGAGTTTACTTGAATGACGATTTCCATTTCACGAGAAGCAAGTTTTGACTCATCAAATGCAGGAAATGCAGAGGTGTGCACAGAGCCTTGCTCGCCAAGCACCTGCCACAATTCTTCTGCAATATGTGGAGCGAATGGGGCTATACATTGCACAAATGCGATCATGGCAGTGCGGGGACGCACCGTCGCAGGCGTGAATTCGTTAACAAAAATCATGAACTGCGCTACCGATGTGTTGAAGCTTAAGTCCTCAATGTCTTCGTGGGTTTTCTTGATGGTTGCATGAAGAGCGCGGTCTTGCTCAGGCGTACCAGCCACGTCTTGGACTGCAGGAGAGAGAGTGCCTTCTTCCGTTACGATAAGACGCCACGCACGATTCAAGAATCTCGAAATGCCATCAATACCCTGCGTATTCCATGGCTTTGATGCTTCGAGTGGGCCCAAGAACATCTCATACATGCGCAATGCGTCAGCACCATGTGACGCAACAACATCATCGGGGTTGAGTGTGTTGCCAAGCGACTTCGACATTTTTCTTCCATCCTCACCAAGGATGAGACCTTGATGAAACACGCGCTTAAAAGGCTCAGGCGTTGAAACATGCCCATGATCGTACAGTACCTTGTGCCAGAAGCGCGCATACAAGAGGTGGAGCACTGCATGCTCGCCTCCGCCAATGTAAAGGTCTACTCCATCAGGACCCATCCAATAGCGCTCTTTTGTTGGGTCAACAAAGGCCGAGTTATTTGTTGGATCTGCATAACGCAAGAAATACCAACACGAGCCAGCCCATTGAGGCATAGTGTTGGTTTCAAAGCGCGCAGTTTTTCCCGTTTTGTCATCAATAAACTTCATCCACGATGGCAAAGTGGCAAGGGGCGATTCACCCGTTCCTGCTGGCTGAAAACTCTCAACATTTGGAAGGAGGAGAGGCAATTCATCATTGTCGAGCGCACGACGCGAGCCATCCTCAAAAAACATTATCGGCATTGGTTCGCCCCAATATCTCTGACGAGAGAACAGCCAGTCCCTCAATCTATATTGTACTCGCCCCTTACCTTGATGTGTTGATTCTAGCCACTGGATAACACGCTGAATTGCGGAGCCTGACTCCACGCCATTCAATGATAGCCCTGCGTTCTCAGAATGAACTCCTCTGCCGTATCCGCTATATGCGGCAGCGCTCACGTCAACGTGTGACCCATCTGCAGGTTCAACAACTTTTGAGATTGCTAAGCCAAAGGTTGCGGCAAACTCATGATCGCGCTCATCATGCCCAGGAACTGCCATGATGGCTCCAGTTCCATAATGTGCCAATACGTAATCAGCTATCCAAATTGGGATGTGTTCACCGCTCGCAGGGTTTGTAGCATAAGCGCCCGTGAAGACGCCGGTTTTCGTCTTTGCAAGTTCCGTACGCTCAAGATCACTCTTGAGCGATGCAGATTCGCGATATGAACGAATGGTTGCGCGTTGATCTTCCGTAAGAATAACTTCAACAATTGGATGCTCGGGTGCAAGAACCAGGTACGTAGCGCCAAAGATTGTATCGGGCCGAGTGGTGAACACCATTACATGCTGGTTGCCCCCTACCACAGAAAAACGGATCTCCGCACCATCACTTCTACCAATCCAGTGACGCTGCATTTCCAACGTGGACGATGGCCAATTCAGTGTGGCGAGATCTGCGAGCAACCGGTCTGCGTATTCCGTAATGCGCAACATCCATTGCCGCATTGGTCTGCGCTCAACAGAATATCCTTTTTCCTTCCACTCTTCAACTTCCTCGTTCGCAAGCACAGTTCCGAGGGCTTCACACCAGTTAACAGGAATGTTGGCGATGTATGCAAGGCGATGATCATCTCGGTAGTCGTCACGCTCTCGCTCTGCTGTTATGTCCGACGGAATTGGAAGTGTATCAATGTGCCGTGCACGCTTCGCTTCTCTATCATACCACGAGTTGTAGATCACCAAGAACATCCACTGCGTCCAGCGGTAATATTCGGGCGATGTGGTGTTAACGGAATGTGACCAATCGTAATCAAAACCAATTGCGTTTAGTTGACGAGTAAACGTTGCCACATTTCGCTCAGTGATAAGCGCTGGGTGAATATTCTCCTTCATCGCCTGACGCTCAGTAGGGAGACCAAATGCGTCAAAACCCATAGGATGCAGAACGTTGAAGCCCATCATGCGCTTAAACCGACTCACAATGTCAGTGGCGGTGTAACCTTCTGGGTGGCCGATGTGTAGACCTTGACCCGATGGATAGGGGAACATGTCGAGAACATAATATTTTGGCTTGGACACGTCTCCGGACACTGCATACGTCTTATCAGCAACCCATCGGGCTTGCCATTTCTTTTCGATGTCTGTAAAGGGGTAGTGCATTTGCAAAGATAGTTAGCAAGAGCACGAGGTATCTTTGTAAATGAACTACGTTTCCCTTGGCCGCACCGGCCTCAAGGTGTCTAAACTGTGCCTTGGCACGATGAACTTCGGCTATTGGATAGAAGAAGCTGAGTCTTTCCCCATTATGTCTCGTGCGTTAGAGCATGGCATCAATTTCTTTGACACAGCAAATGTGTATGGTTGGGATAAAGGTAAGGGGCGTACGGAAGAAGTAATAGGGAATTGGTTGGCGGAAGATCCTTCGCGACGCGATAAAATCGTCCTTGCTACAAAATTTTATGGTCAGATGGGCGATGGTGTGAATGACCGCGGTTGTTCGGCGTATCACATTCGCAAGGCTTGTGAGGATTCGTTGCGTAGACTCAAAACAGATCATATCGATATTTATCAAATGCATCATATTGATCGAGCAACTCCGTGGGATGAAGTCTGGCAAGCAATGGAGCAACTCGTGCGCGAAGGCAAGATCCTTTACGTTGGATCATCAAACTTTGCAGCATGGAACATCGCGCAAGCAAATGAGCTTGCAAAGAACCGACATTTCCTTGGCCTCGTAAGTGAGCAAAGCGTATACTCACTATACAATCGTCACATCGAACTAGAAGTAATCCCCGCATCAAAAGAATACGGTATGGCAATGATTCCGTGGAGTCCTTTGGCAGGGGGCTTATTGTGCGGCATATTTTCTGCAACAGAAACCGTGCGTAGAAAGCGACCTCAACTTTTGGCTGCTGCAGAAAAGAAACGTCCACACATCGAAGCCTACGAGGCACTCTGCAGGGACATCGGAATAGACTATGCCGATGTGGCCCTTGCATGGATCTTACAACGCGATGGAGTAACAACGCCAATCATTGGACCGCGAACCGTTGAACAACTCGATGCCAACGTGCGCACGCTAGATGTAACGCTCAGCGAAGAAACGCTAACAAAGCTTGATGAAATCTGGCCAGGCCCTGGTGGGCAGGCTCCCGAGGCATACGCCTGGTAGAAGATTTTACATTCTAAACCGTAGGAAGCCAACTGCCAGTGAAACAACTGGCTGTTTAGAAACAAGGTACGTGATGAGATCGCGAGAGGAGAGCCCTATTTCCCATGTACCGTTGAAGATTGAGAACACCGCTGATACGGGGACAAAGAATCCCATGTTGCTACCTGCGCCAATGCCCATTCCTAGCGTACACCATGGTGTAATGCGATAGTCTGCCCCACCGCTAAAGATTGGTTGCTCAATGGAGCCGGCGGCCTTATTTACGGAGGCCGCCATGTCTACACCAAATCGCCAACGATAATTGTAGAAATAGGAAACACCAGCCTTGAACCTCGTTGGAAGTTCTGTATCGGCGGTTTGCAACCCACTCCACTTAAAAAATTCTCCATCGCCAGTTATCTTTTGAGCTTCTTCAAAGATATTGTAGTTGTCAAAGCCAGTACTCGAAAGTCCATTTAAAATAGTGTCGTATGCGTTGAAGACGTTGCCATCAAAGACCAGCTTTCCTAGATCGGCAACACTTGCACTCATCGTCCAATCGCCAATCTCCATGGTAGCACCCACATCAAGCCCCCAACCTAATCCAACTGGGGCCAAGGAGGTCCCCGGAATGGCAGACGGAGTTGTTGCTTTGCCATAGTTGATATCAAAGAAGGGGCTCAATGCACTACGAGCATTGAATGTGCCATTCTCAACACGAGCATCGAGATAGGCGTATGACTCCAAGTACTTTAGCGTTGCACCAACATACAATTTCACGGGTTTGATATCGAGAATTTTTACGCCGTAGGACGCGGCGTATTCGCGAAACCACAGCATCGACAAGACACTGCCGTTAAAAAGCTTTGAGAAGTACTGAGGATTTGTTGAAAACCCAATAGTATCTCCATTGAAATTTACAGCCACTGAGTCAAAATAGCCGGAGGTTCGTCCTTCAAAGATGAGCTTTGATGCTTCATCATTAAACACGAATGTTCCAGTAGCACGCTCGCGAATTGTCAATGCAAAGCCTCCAAAATGCTGCGACTGAAATGCAGCGCCAACTACAAATACATCTGCATTGATTCTCACGCCATTGCCTGAGAACGCCTTTGCAGCGGCGGTTTTCTGTGCAGCACTAAATGTAACGCCACCTTCTTGGAAGATCAGGTCAAAGAGTCCACCTCTGCCGAGCGCGTCACTATGAGCAGACACGCCCCCCTCCAAAAGTGTGAAGGTAAAGTCTCTCCGTCGGCGTTCAATGCCACCCTCCATTGGAGTGGCTAATTCAAAGATGTCGGTTAGTGGCACAAAGCCAAGGTTTGCAGGGTTGATGCCAACACATTGATAGTCGGATACAGTTGTAGACAAAAACGCGGCGTGGCCAATGCGAGCAAAGTCGCTTGTTTCAGATTGTCCGCTAGCATTCACACTGAAGAGTGCAAATAGAATCACGAGTGCCGAAGCACGTATTCTTATTATCACGTTCGTACGAGTCGATCTATCCATTCTGCGATTCTCACGGCATGCGCCCCATCGTGAAGTGTGACAGCCGCACGCGATTGTGTACGGATGCTCTCTAAAAAAGAACGTTGTTCTTCGGCAATAGCATTTATGGACTCCACTGTGGGTGTGTCATACACAATCACTCTGTCTCCGTGTTCTGTGTTCACAGTTCCAAGTGGAACTTGATGGCTTAGCTCTAACGCAGAATTCTCAATGAGTCGGTAGAGTTCCACAGCACCAGATGCAAGATCAAGAGACACATAGCTGTCACGTTGAAAAACCCTCAACTTCCGCATTGGTTTCGCCGATATGCGAGAGGCAGTCACATTTGCAACACATCCATTAGCAAACGTTAGCCGCGCGTTGCAAATATCCGGCGTTTGTGTAAGTACTGCAACGCCCGTTGCCTGAATGTCAACTACCTCGGACCCAGTCATCCACAACAACAAATCGATATCATGAATCATGAGGTCATGAATCACGCTCACGTCTATGGCTCTGGGTTTGAAAGGGGCTAATCGGTGTGCTTCAATAAAGAGTGGCTGAAGCTTAAATGCTGCAAGTGAGCGTATTGCAGGGTTAAAACGCTCAACGTGCCCTACCTGTATAACGCAGTCAGTAGTAGCAGCGCGCCTCATGAGATCTTCTGCCTCTGCAAAAGTTGCTGTAACCGGCTTTTCGATAAAACAATGCAGGCCTCTGTCTAAGCATGCCAGCGCAAGTGCATGATGATGCAAAGTAGGCGCTGCAATAACAACCGCATCCACCTCTGGCATTGATTCCACAGTGGCATACCATGTAGCCCCATGCTCAGATGCAACGGACGTACCCTTGCATTCATCAGGATCTACGATGCCCACCAACGTTACGTTAGGATTTTGTGCAAGGAGCTTGGCGTGGATAGATCCGAGGTGTCCGGATCCGATAACAGAAATGCGCATAGACAAAAATACAGAGTTACGGGGTTACAGGGTTACAATGACACGGTAGCGCTATAGCGTGCTATCGCGCAATGCGTATGATTTGCGCTTAAAAAAGGCATTGGACATAGTGCTATATTAGGTGCATGGCGTTCCTCATCATCTTTGTTATCATATCTGTTGGCGTAGTGGCACAGCCAATTCGCTTTACGTATCCAATTGAAGGAGTGCTAGGGCAAGACTATTTCATTGTAAATCATGTGGATCATGATTCACGGACTGCCGTGTATCGCGATCATGCGTGTGGCATACAGACATACGACGGTCATGACGGCACTGACTTTATCTTGAGATCATTTCGTCACATGGATAGTGGGATCTATGTTCTTGCTGCAGCCGATGGTGAAGTAATCACCGCAGTAGACTCTCTTCCTGACCGCAATAAACAAAGTGTGATAGAGAGTGGATTCGGAAATTTTATTGCTATCAGACATCCAGAAGGATACATCACGTATTACGCTCATCTACGGCGTGGAAGTGTGCGCGTAAAAGTTGGCGACGTAGTTAGGGGTGCATCGCGCATTGCGTTTGTTGGCTCGAGTGGTAACTCTTCGGATCCGCACGTGCATTTTGAAGTATGGAAGCGAATGGATCCGTTTTCAGGAGCGTGCGCAGATGATGTGTCAATGTGGGGCGACCAGCCCGAGTATGTGACCGAGTATACGCTCATTGATGCCGATGTGACTACATGGCCTCCCATTTTGGATACGTTGCGCGAACGCCCTCCACATGCTGATGTAAAAACTACCGATAGCACAATTACGTTCTGGTCTTTGCAACAGGGGATTGCTGCAACAGATGCACTGGAAGTTGAATGGCTTACACCAGATGGTACCTCGTGGTTCCGATATGAAATGAGTGCAGGAGTTACATCGCACTATTTCTATTGGTGGTCCTACATTCTCCGTCCAGCCGAAGGGGGCGTATGGACTGCTATTCAACGTATCAACGGTATAGAAAGAGCTCGGGTAAAATTTAATGTTAGCGCCGTCACCTCCGTTCATCCTATTGATACCGCTGAAGCACCAAGCGTGACCATCCGAGAAAACATTGTTACTACTTCACCAACTTCTACGTCAATTGCAGTCTATTCATTGGATGGTAGACTTCTTTCAACATCAGCAGATGGCACACTGGTGTTACCGAGAGTATCGCTTGGAATGCTGCGCGCGATATTCCAAGGCGGACGTATGGTTACGATGTTGTTCCGGTGATTAAAAACAAAGGCGCTCAACGAGTTCCTTTCTCAGACCTCGGATGAGCCTTCTTATACGCCTCTTTCAAACGCTCAACGCTTACATGTGTGTAGACCTGCGTGGTTGAGAGTGAGGAATGACCAAGCATGTCGCTAACGGCCGAAAGATCTGCGCCGTTGTCTAGAAGATGTGTTGCAAAGGAATGCCGTAAGATGTGCGGACTCTTACGCTGTGCCTCGGTGATTGGTCCAAGTGCCCGCTTCACAATGCGATATGCACTGATGTTTGAAAGTCGCTTGCCACGGTCGCCGATAAAAAGTGCGGGCTCTTCTGAAGAAGGGGATAATTGGCCGCGCATTTCTACATAAGCATCAATGCTAGCGATTGTTTCTTGCGTAACTGGTACCACGCGTTCCTTTGATCTCTTGCCTAAAACTCTAACGGTACGCGAGCGAACATCGATACTACTCAGGTTGAGTTGGAGCGCCTCGCTTACACGTAGACCAGATCCATACAGCAGCTCACAAAGTGCGCGGTCTCTCCGTCCACGTGCACTCGACAAATCAAAGACGTCCCATAGGTTATCGGCCTCTTTTTGCTGAAGGAATGACGGTAGCTTCTTATCGATTTTTGGTGACACCAAAAGCGACGCAGGGTTGTGCTCTAACTCACCTGATCGCAAGAAGAAGCGAAAGAAGCTTCTCACTGCTGCAAGTTTCATTCGGAGTGAGCGTTTAGCTAGCCCCTTATCATGAAGCCAGCCGAGGAAGGGGCGAATATCTGCCTCCTTGATGTCTGCTATGCTTGGTTCTGAGCCAAACGATTCCTCAAGAAAGGCCTGGAATTGTTCTAACGCCTTGGCGTATGCAAGAATGGTATGCTGGCTGGACGCTTTTTCTACTTCGAGGGCGGTGAGGTACTTCCGTATCGCTACGCTAAACTGCATGCCCCAACATACGGTATATTCGCAAGTCTAGGGATCCAATCATGTTGAATATCAGAAACTACATAAACGGACACTATTGCGACCCCATTTTGGGGGAGTGGATAGAGAACGTAAACCCTGCGACAGGTGAGGTATACTCACTTGTGGCTCGAAGCGCAGCACCCGACGTAGACCTTGCCGTTCAGGCGGCAGCCGATGCCTTTCCGGCGTGGTCGGCAATGTCCGCCCAGAATCGCTCTGACATCCTTATGGCCATTTCGCGGGGCATTGCGCTACATGCAGAGGATTTAGCGCTTGCTGAATCGGCAGATCAAGGGAAGCCCCTTAGCCTCGCTAAAAAAATGGACATACCGAGGGCCATCGATAACATGGCTTTTTTTGCGACAGAGATCCTGCACACGAACACTGAAGCTTTTCAGACCAGTTCACAAGTGATGAACTACGTAGTTCGGAAGCCCCTGGGCGTGGTTGGATGTATCTCGCCATGGAATTTACCGCTGTACCTGTTTACGTGGAAGATTGCCCCGGCGCTCGCTGCTGGCAACACGGTAGTGGCAAAACCGAGTGAGCTTACACCCATGACGGCGTTCCTGTTTGGTCAAATCTGCGCAGACGCAGGCCTACCACCGGGTGTGTTGAACATCATTCAGGGACTTGGCGCAGAATGCGGTGAGGCAATTGTGGCGCATCCGCAGGTAACGGCTATCTCGTTTACCGGAGGCACAACGACGGGCAAACACATTGCAAGTGTGGCGGCCCCGATGTTGAAGAAGATGTCGCTGGAACTTGGCGGTAAAAACCCAACGATCGTATTCGATGATGTGGACGTAACACAGGTGGCTCAACACGTTGCTCGTGCGGCGTTTACGAATCAAGGTGAAATCTGTTTGTGCGGCTCGCGCATTTTTATTCAACGGAACATCTACGAAAAATTTCGCGAGGCTTTGATAATAGAAACGCAACGATTTGTTGTTGGAGATCCGTTGTTGGATGAAACGCGACTTGGTGCGTTGGTAAACGAAGCGCACATGAACAAGGTGCTAGGATATATTGATCTAGCAAAAGAAGAAGGTGGAAAAATTCTGATAGGTGGAACGCGCATGCATGTTGAAGGTAGATGTGCAGGGGGATTCTTTGTTGCCCCCACTCTTATTGAAGGTCTCGATGTGTTATGCCGGGTAAATCAAGAAGAAATATTTGGTCCAGTGGCAACACTCATTCCGTTTGATACTGATGATGAGGTGATTGCGATGGCCAACTCCACGGCGTATGGCCTAGCAGCTTCGGTGTGGACAACAAACATCAATCGAGCACATCGCACGGCGCATCAACTGGAGTCTGGTATTGTTTGGGTCAACACGTGGCTTAACCGAGACCTGCGCACTCCGTTTGGCGGAGTAAAACACAGTGGCGTTGGTCGCGAGGGGGGATCCGAAGCTCTTCGCTTTTTTACAGAACCCAAGAATATCTGTCTGCAGTTCTAATGGAAAAAATCATCATCAACTCACATCGTGCGCCTGAACCTGTTGGTGCATATCCACATGCTCGGAGAATTGGCGACTTGCTCCTGCTAAGCGGGGTGGGTCCGCGAGAGCGTGATACCAAGATCATTCCTGGAGTGGTGCTTGATGAACACGGGAATGTAGCCGAGTATGATATCGCTGTGCAGACGTTAAGCGTATTTCGTAATGTTCGTTACATTATTGAAGACGCTGGATCGCGCTGGGAGAATATTGTTGATGTGCAGGTCTATCTTACAAATATGAAGACAGATTTTCCTGTATTCAACAAACTCTATGCAGAACATTTTGCGGGCATTGATGCCTGTCGCACAACGATTGAGATTGGTGCACTTCCAACGCCAATTGCCATTGAATTAAAGGTTATCGCTACGATATGAAGAGCTCCTTACAAATTCTCGTTGCCTGCGCATGTGCCCTTGCTTCTGTTGCAGTGAGTTCTGCGCAACCACGCATTTCATATATCATCCCCGACATTGGTACAACGAGATTCTCAACGTACGTAGAGATCATTGCACCATCTAGTGCAACGGGTGGGTTTGGAGCTGATGGCATCTATCTGAATAATCCCGGCGATGCTATTCGCGTAGTTTGTGATCGCGATGCAGATACAACAAAGATGAAGATTGGTCCAGTGTCTGTGAGCTGGGATGGCCGTCTCATCTCTGTGCACATTTTCGTAAGCCCATTAGTATTACCTAACAGCGATGATTGGCAGCAGTTGCAGCCACAGTATCGGATCCCTATCAAAGTGATCACCAGTGCAGGTGCTTCGAATACTGACACGTTCTATATTGTAAAGCCGTGGACATTAGGCAACGTGGCCGCTATCTCTGAACGTGTGTTAGGAGAGAGTACACTTGGCAAGAGATCGCGTAGAGGTGCAATGATTGTTGATTCGTTGTTATTGATTGGCGGACAATCATACAGTGTATCACTTCGAGACTGCGATGCACTCGCTCCAGGCAATCAGGCATATCTCCCATACGTGCTTCTCTCCCCATCCGTGATTCGCGGAATTGGAACGGCAGATATTCGCGCCGATGCCAACGGTCTTGAAGGTGGCCCAGGTGGCGGTGGTGGCGGTGGCGCATATCACAACTTTAATCTTTCAACAAAAGGTACCGACGGCGGGAATGGCTATACAGGGGGCGGCCCAGGCGGCTATAATAACAACGGTGTGCCGCTAACTTCAAACGATAGGCAGAAGCCGGGCGTTGGGTCTGGCGAAGAGATTCCACGAAACATCTCAAACACTCGAGGCTCTGCATCACTGAATGGACTTCGTGGTGGTGAAGCAACTACTGCATTTGAGAATGCTGGTGGTGGAACGGGTCACCCATTTGGACAAAGTGGACAAGGCTGTGATAGCCGTACCTTGTGTACTACCTTTGGTCAGTATGGTGCTGGCTCAGGTGCTCGTGAAGGCCGCCGCGGTGGTGCAGGCGGTTATGGCGAAGCAGGAAGCTCAGAAGCTGGCTTTGATCATGGCGGTAAGATCCATGGCAACACATCAATCGTTCCCCTTGCAGGGGGCTCTGGTGGGGCGGGTGGCAATCCCGACGTAACGAATCGTGCGAGCGGTGGTGGTGGTGGTGGTGGGGCTATTTCGA
>CANMBE010000015.1 GCA_947495975.1 Ignavibacteria bacterium
AACGATGCATACGTGGCATCGAACGAATCAAATACAATGGGCTTCTCAGACTTTCGCAGATCGTATGGAATGATTGGCGTTTTCCTTGATGGCGGTGGTTCTGACATGTACAGCGAACGCACACGCAACAACCTTGTTTCTACAAAATCTACATATGGTATTTTTTTTGATCGTGAGTTTGGAACAAAACCTGCCTCAGCGATTCAAACTGTCGACACCGATGATTCCGTAAAGCCCACGCAGATGCCCCTTGCATCATCGATCGATAGTCTCTTTGTACAAGCATCAGCAGCACCATTGCGATTTCAGCTAAATGTAGAACCTGCCCGTAAACGCATTGGTGAGATGGGCGAAGCTGCTCTGAATTCGCTTGAGCAACATTTTCGTACACTGATGCCACGCGAACGGCTTACACTTGAGAACGTATTGCCTGTGATCTATGCCTCGTATCCCGACTCCACGTCTCGAGTGTTGCGTAGAGGTTTGATGTCTGACGATGGCGCAGTGGTGAACGTCTGTGCCACCATTGCAGGAAAGGTCAAAGACCGCGAATGCGTGCAGACGCTCATTATAGCCACACTTGATTCATCATGGAAACGTAAAAGACTTGCCGCCTATACGTTGGGCGAGATCGGTGATGAAACGGCACGTCCGGCTCTTGTGAATCTTCTAAAAGATCCACATGCCTATGTTCGTCAACGATCTGCTTTTGCTCTTGGGCGAATGGGAGTAGGATTTGATTCTTTGCGTAGTACGCTTCAAGACGAAGATCAGATTGCTCGCTATGGCGCCGTGGAGGGTATGGTGCGTGGACCTCGGCGATCTATGTCTTCGATCACTACATGGTTACGAAGTGTGACGGATCCGTATGCGCTTGTCTCCGGTCTTCGTCTCTTTATCAGTGCAGATACAACGGCAAAAGATGTAAAGGCGTTCACTGCATGGCATGCTAGTTCACCCGTATGGGTCCGCGAAGCAGCACGCCGTGTAGCGCCCCAAATGTCTGCTTTCTGGCACAATAAGATTATGAACCCTCCAGTTGCCACAAAAAAGAAGTTCAAGAAGAAAACGTGATACGTCACCCCTACACTCTTGAACACGTTGCAGCGGCACTCAACACCCGATGGAAAGGGGCTCACCTGGTTGAAGCCTGGTCACAGGAAAAGTTCATTGCAACTTTTGTCTTTGCACGAGGCGATGAACTTCGAACATTCCATGTTGATGTTTCACCAGATGGCGGAACGATCGTAGAAAGAGACCATGCACGAAGAGCGCGCACGAACACAATAGACATATTTGATGATGTCATCGATGATGAAGTTGTCATGGTCACCAAACATCCAGATGACCGCATCATCACCATTTGGTTTGCTGATCATCACCTTCATATTGAGTTGTTTTCATCCGGCAAGGGCAACATCGTACTTGTGAATCAGGGAATAATCTGCGATGCACTTCGCGAGCGATCTACGCGAGTGAAGTCGACATTCCTTGTGCGCACGTTTGTTGGAAAGGAGCCCCTTACCGAATCTGGTCAAACATGTGCACAATCCATGTCCAATTCATCTCTTCGATTGGGCCCACACTATGCCGAAGAGATCTGTCATCGATGTAATGTTGTTGATACTGCACTTGTTGAGACCTTCAGCGATGATCAGCGTCTAGAGATTCTCAATACTGCCAACAGTCTTATACGCGAGTGTGTGGCTTCCACAACATTTCTCCTCCTTCGCAGAGGTGAAGAGATTCTGTTTTCGCTCGTTGAACTTCATGGTTGGACCGTTGCAGACACGTTCTCTGATGTACTCGAAACAATTCGTATAACTCTTTCTGAGCGCCGGCGCAGTAAGCTGTTTCATGATAAACAACGCGTAGCCTTGAAGTTGCTAGAGAATGACCTGAAGAAACTTCAGCGAAGTATTGAGGGGATGACGAGTGATGCCGCTAAGGAAGGTAGGTCCGATAAGTATCGATTGTGGGCAGATCTCTTGCTGTCTCAACAAGAAGGTTTTCGCACGGGGCTACGCACCATCACACTTGAAGATATTACAGGCGTCAACATTACGATTCCGCTAAACGTCAACAAGTCTATAATTGATAATGCTAACCTGTATTACGATAAGGCCAGATCATCTGCCACGGCAGCACGTTCCCGTGAAGATCGTTTGCCAACCGTTCGAAAGCGTCGAGACGATGTTGCGCTGAAGATCGAGACGCTTCGATCTGCCACGGTGATCTTTGAACTACAGAATGTAGGACCGTCTGTGAATACTCCAACGCTACCAAATCGTGACGAATCACATGGACGCTTTCGCGTCTTTTTTATCGATGACGATCACACGCTCTATGTCGGAAAAAATGCCGCCAACAATGACGAACTCACAATGCGTTTTGCAAAGCAAAATGATTGGTGGTTTCATGCCCGTGGCGCAAGTGGATCGCATGTTGTTCTTAGAGGCGTTACTTCTGAAAAGATTCCTAAGCCGATTCTAGAGAAGGCTGCTGCAATTACAGCGTATTATTCTCAAGCGCGGAATGCATCGTACGTTTCCGTTGTCTACACTCAGCGCAAATATGTACGCAAACCCAAGGGGTCGAATGTTGGCGCAGTTGTCTTGGAGCGAGAGCAGACCGTGATGGTGAAGCCGTCTCTTACTATCTCAGAATCCTGAACAGTGTGCGCGTGTTATGCACTTCGAGCAGGTACACGCCTGTTGGCAGCCATCGCACATCATAAAATGTGCTGGTGACTTCAGCACTAGTTTCTACTCTGCGCAGTGCGCCACGTCCATCATAGATACGAAACTCAGAATACGGTTTTTGACTTGTTACAATGAGAATGTCAGAGGTTGGTTGTGGTGCGAGAGTCACAGTCTCTTGCTGCTTGAGTTCTTCTACCCCCACGGTACCGCCTACAACACCAAAAGCCCACTGATGTGGCGCAGAAACGCCCCTACTAAACTTCGTTCGCAGTGTTTGTTCTCTCTTGTCGTAAACGCTTGATGGCTCCGTGAATGAATTGGCCCAGCCACTTCCTGTGCTCCACCCTTGTCTTGTATACGCGCTGAAGCCTAATCCTGTCACACCGGAAGTGTCAAAGAGTTTTGATGTATTCGTCCAGACCATTTCTATTTCATGAGCTCTGTCATCTACTCCAAATACATCAAGTATCCAGTATCTATTAGGGATGAAATCTACCATTGGTGGCATTACATCTGGTTGCACAAGCATTCGAGTTAGCAGCACCTGTCCACCATCGGCGTTATTCGTCAGATCGAGTTCGTCACCGAGTTCATCGAAGATTATTCGATGAACATCAGATTGCATTTCTTCAAGGTCGCTTTCCGCGTCTCCTACCAGTGCTCCTGAGCGCACGATAGAAGCGCCAGATTCGCGTACTCCATCTCTTGCAGCCACTTTGTCAAATACTGCATGAGAGAAACTCTCGTTGAACTGATAATAGAGTAGCAGACCTGGCTCGTCTTTACGTTTTGACTTATGCATTCCTCTACGAACTTCACTTTGTGTGAGCTTGCGGTCATAGAATGCTACTTCATCAATGTGACCATTGAAATTTCGCGACGGCCAATCATGATATGTGCCAAGCTTCAAAACAAGAGTAGCTAGATTTTGCTCAGGCATTTTCATGAAGTCCGTTCTGCCAACTCCATTGACGTAAACCGTTGCACCATTAGAATCTACGGTGAGCGCTACATGTGACCATTCACCAGGCTTAACAACAAGCCCTGAGCTCCACCACCAATGTCCGTCTTTCCACAAATAGCCTAGTTCATTTTTCTCGTTGACAAACTGCATCCCAATCTCTTGCTCACCCCCCTGCTCATCATCTGTGCATAAGATGGCAGAAAAACTTGGCTGCATACCAATAGGTTTTACCCACGCAGTAAAGGAGAATTCATTTGTTATACTCGCGATTCGGCTTAGAGTAACATAGTCGTCTGGGTCTGTCAGGTTTACGGCATTGCCTGCTGTTTTATCAAATCCATCACATTGACTTGGTAACACAACAATTGCTCGCTTTTCTGACGCCGTATCGCTGCCGTGCTCGTTAGAAACAATGAGTGAAACATCATACACGCCCGGTGTGTTGTAGCGGACGTCTACAATGTGCGCCGATGATGTTGCAGGTTCACCACCAGGGAACAACCATTGCCTATTGAAACCCATGGACTCAAGTGCGGCTGATCTACATCCGAATCGAATTGGGGTTCTATTGCAGGCAACGGTATCTGCATCCCGAGAGATAAGCGCACGCGGCGATGATTGTGACGATAGGTCAATCTGCCACAGTCCACGCAATGTAGCAGCACGTAAAACAGCATGTGGAGCATCGATGTGCAGAAAGTTTATATCGGTGATTGGCATCGCAGTGCCAAATTTTTGCCATCCATCTTTTGGTGTCCACTGGTAAACACCGAATGACGTGCCTACGTATAGTTCTTCAGTACATCCCCTTCGAGAAATGATGGTCTTGATGGCAAAAGATGGAAGCCCGGCAGACATATCAGTCCACGTTCTACCGCCATCCGTTGATTCGGCTACCTTCATTTTATTTTGTTGTCCACCGAACGCTACATAGATATGATCCGGATCATCATGCGCGAATGCCATATCCTGCATCCCCTGACTCTTATGCACAGACGGAGCTGGAGTAACATCCTTCCAAGATATTCCTTGATCGGTGCTTCTCCATAGTCCTTGATCAGCCAGCACCAAAAGATGATTGCCGTCTTCGGGATACATGCGCACACGGTAGACCCAATTAGAGAACTGGCGAAGTGTTGACCACGAATCTGCATTGTCTCTACTAATAACAACGCGTTGTTTGTCGTGGTCACATGCAACAAGGGTATTGAAATGATGAGGGTCGATGCAAATGTTCGAAAATGACAAGTAGCCAAGATCGATTCCGAGATCTTGCGCTTGAGGTGGTACAAGCTTTGTCTTTGTGCGCCGCCCACGAACACTCGTCCACGGTTTAGCATATATCCACTCTGCTGCCAACGGATTCACGTTGGCTCCCATCGCATCGGCGCCTGACCATGCATACCAACCGTCAATAAGCTTCGATGGGTCGTATACGGTTGTATCTCGAATGAAGATCGGCAGGTGATATGCGCCAAGGGCCATAACGCGTCCATCGTGCGATTGATCAAAGCCCCATATCTCCATTGCTGAGATTCCAAAACTCCGATTTTGAATGGTAGTCCCTCGGTCTAAACTTCGAGTAACACCTCCATCATGTGTTAACCAAAGCGCATCGCCATGAATTGAAACCGACTGTATATCATAATGCATGGGTGGCAATACGCTCCATGTTCGCCCACCATCCGTTGAGCGATATGGGAATACACCAGCCGCTACCATAAATGACGTATCAATAGATGAAACTGCAAACCCCATATCCCAGGTGATTTGCCCAAGACCGTTTCCCGTTGCATCATAGTCAAAGAGATTCACGTTTGTCATTGCGTTTGCTGGCTCAGGACCGTCCACATTACCGCAACACCGATGTTCAAATGTTGCACCCTCGTCAACCGATACATACAGACCATACACACCGCTTACGTCATCTCTTATTCCTCCACCGATCAATACCGACACAAATCGCGGAGCTGATGTACTGACTGCAAGTAACCCTCGTGCCATTACGTGACCGTTCATCACTTGAGGATATCCTTCACCTACCACGTCAAACTTTACGCCCGAGCCAGTTGATCGCACAAAGGCGATATGTCCGCCTTGCTGAACCAAGCCATAGACGATCTCGTTTTTCGTTGGATGCCATTGTACGTCCCACCACGTGCCACTGTAACTACCTGCTGATGCCCACGTTGATCCTCCGTTGGTAGAAAGAAATAGTCTACCGAGTGTTGCAATCACTACACGTTTTGAATCTGTTGGCGAAACAGCGCATTGGTCCACGCCAACCGCTGTTGCAAGACCAACATCTCCAACAAGCGGAGTCTTGGTAAAGGTGAGCCCCTTATCGCTAGAAATAAAAAGTCCAGCATCAGTTGCTGCATAAATAGTGGTGCCAGACATCGCTAGTCGCCATACTGCCTGTATGGGGTGCTCTAGCGCAACATTTGTCCACGAGGAGCCTGCATTTGTAGATCTCCAAATGCCAGAAGAAATCGTTCCAATAACAACAAGGTCTGGATTGTTCTGTTCAACAACGTGGCACCGAACAACACCAATTCCCATCGAACCTGTAGCCATTTTGGCGGCTGAGTCCCACGCAAAAGGTCCAATTGGTGTCCAAACATTTGCGCTAAGGGTCGCATCATTACGCTTTAACTCAGCAACGTACGCATCAACATCTTTTGTGAACGGAGCAACTCGATCAACGTTTCCATTCGCGTCGGCAAATGCTCTGCGTTTTGCAATCCATTTAGTTGCTTCGCTCCACTCTGTGCTCAGTGACGATGAAATAGCCGTTGAATCAAGTCGCAGTGCGTTAATCACATCGAATACATTACGATGTTCGGCTTTCACCATTTTATACCACCGTGACGAGCGATGAGCCGGTATGGAGCGCCGCGACTCATTCTCAAATTGCTGTGCCGAACAAAAGGACAGTTGCCCAATCATACACACAATTAACAGGCAACTCTTAGTCAGCAGCATGTGTTCCTACATCGAGAGGATTTTAAACTCTACACGTCTGTTTCTTTGTCTTCCTTCTTCAGAAACATTTGGGGCAAGGGGCTTTGTTTTACCGTAGCCAACGGCCTTCATCCGAGCGTCAGCCACACTACGCCCCTGAAGATACAGCTTGACGGCGTTGACGCGCTCCTGCGATAACACTTTGTTGGCAGCATCTCCACCAACGTTATCGGTATGCCCAGAAAGCTCAATCGTGATCTTTGGACTTTCTACGAGAAATTGCGCTAGGCGGTCGAGCTCGGCAAATGACTCCTGACGCAGATCAGCCTTGCCAAAATCGAAAAAAAGATTGTTGAGAACGATAGTCTCATTTTTTCTAATCGGTACAAGAAAGAGATCTCTTGTGAGCTCTGCGTAATCGGTAAGATTTCTTGTATCAAGCCTATCACTCACAGGATAATATCCTGGCGCCTCGGCACGGAATCCATACAGGTCACCGGCAGGCAGCACAATCTTATACGCTCCTTGATCGGGCTCAGAGCGTGCTATCCCAATAATCTTGCTCTTGGTGAGGCTTTCGTATTCAACGTTGGTTGCGATAGGCTTCTTTGTGGAAGCATCAATAACCCTACCACTTACAAGGACAACGGGGTTTGGCTGTACGCCCTTCGTGAGCTTAATGCGATAGAGATCTGCGCTTCCGTTTTCTGGGTTCATACCGCAGAGATATGCATAGTCCCCACGAGCAGGCACAGTATAGTAGGCATCCCACTCAGGAGAGTTGATCGATGGCCCAAGATTTTTTGGTTCACTCCAGCGGGTCCACGTATCATCAAGTCTACGCGTCATCCATATGTCCACGCCACCAAATCCGCGCCGCCCGTCGCTCGCAAAGTAAAGGGTTGCTCCGTCGGCAGCAAGAAAGGGCGACATCTCACTGCCCCATGTATTGATGTTTGGACCACAACTCGTAGGTACCGAAAATGTACCGTCCGATTTACGTCGCGAAAAATAGAGGTCTTTCTGACCCCGAGAGTCATCGCGCTGGATTGCCATCATGAGAACCATGCCACTTGGATCTAGGCATGACTCAGAAAAACGATGTCGGTTGTAATAATTATCAATCCGCACTTCTTTTGGAATAGACCAACCTTGCGATGTCTTAACGGAGGATGAAACACCAGCACCCCGTGGCCTACCCGTGTTCGAATACGTATTACCTAACAGTACAGAATTTTCGTCGGGAGAAATACTAATAAGAAAATTTGCGCCTTCATTGTTTAGGGGGCTTCCCGCGTTTTGTGCCGTACCCCATGACCCGTCCTTCTGTAGATCTGTATACCAGATATCCTCCGTTGTAGTGTCGCCCATGTTTCCACTAAACGGATACCTACCAAAATAGAGTCGCTTACCATTGGCAGTAATAACCGGAGACAGATCGCCACCTGAGCAGTTCACTCCAGAACCAAGACTAATTCTTGGAACATTGATCGGATGATCATCTGCCAAGACTATGGGTTTAGGCACCTGTTTAATGACGAAATCGTCGACCTCGATCTTCATC
This sequence comes from Ignavibacteria bacterium, assembly GCA_947495975.1. Taxonomy (GTDB): domain Bacteria; phylum Bacteroidota; class Ignavibacteria; order Kapaibacteriales; family Kapaibacteriaceae; genus UBA10438. The sequence goes on from CANMBE010000015.1 coordinate 8,195, forward strand.
TTATTGTTCAGAACCACACCGAGGTTGCCACCGCTAATGGCGAGGTTCTCAAAGCCAACGATTGTTGTGCCGTCCAAAAGCAGACTCATTCCCGAGCCGCGTTTGCGTACAATTATTGTATGCCATGTGCCGAGTGGTGGAATACCAACAATTGGGGTCCAACCGATCACATCTGTTTGCTGACCAGCGCGCCCGGTATAAATCTTGTAATGCCCATCGGCTGAGACAATGACGCCATTGAAATTCTGTGCGTCGCCCGCACCCCAAGCAATTCCATAGCCGTGATTGGTGACGCCGGATATCTGGCGGACCTTCATTTCTATGTCATAATCGGCATCATAGTCAACAAAGGCACTCGTCTCGATGTACCATTCGTTGGATTGTGGAATTCTGTCAATGGTGTAGATGCCGTTTGCAATTGTTGCACTACCATTTGACCAATTGCCAACCTTCCAATGCCCCTTATTGTCAGTAAAATCATCGCGGTAGACCTCGCTGATTCCTTGCGCCTGGGCCAATAATGAACCTAGCACGAAAACGACAAACGACAGATTAAACACGGAGATCATTCCTCAAGATAGGTGTAGCCGTAGAGTCCAGAGCGATAAATGGCTAAGAATTCTTTGCCTTCATGAGCCGAGATACGCTTTTCTTTCACCGACGCACTCACCCATGCTTCCATCGTACGAACGAGTTTTTTGGCATCGAATTGTACGTAGTCTAGAACATCAGCTACTGTTTCGCCATCGATAATTTGGTCGATCTCATACGACTTATCTTTTACCACAATGTGCACGGCATTTGTATCACCAAACAGGTTATGAAGGTCACCGAGAATTTCTTGATATGCACCTACCAAGAACACAGCCATATAATACGGTTCTGTTGCCTTAAATGTGTGAACTGGTAGCGACGTTGTAAAATCTCGCATACCAATGAAGTGATCAATCTTACCATCTGAGTCGCATGTAATGTCTTGCAACGTTGCCATTCGAGTTGGCCGCTCAGTGAGACGGTGAATAGGCATGATTGGAAAGAGCTGATCAATTGCCCATGAATCCGGCAATGATTGGAACAGCGAAAAATTGCAGAAATATTTATCCGCGAGAAGTTTTGATAATGAACGCAGCTCTTCAGGGATCTGCTTCATGTCTGCCAACATTTCATTGATCTTATGGGCAATAGTCCAATACAGTCTCTCTACCTGTGCCCGCGTGCGCAGGTCAATGAGGCCGAGTGAAAATCTATCAAGTGTTTCTTCGCGTACTTGCTGACAATCATGCCATGCCTCGAGCATCGTTCTGCTATTCAAATCGCCAAGCAGGTCATACAGCTCACGAACAAGTTCATGATCCTTCTTTGTTACGCGATCTTTTGACGTCCACGTTGGTACGCTAGTAGTTTCTAAGACATTAAAAACCAATACTGAGTGGTGCGCTGTGAGTGCGCGCCCTGATTCCGTGATGATGTGTGGATGGGGCAGGTCATTCTTTGTAGCCGTGTCAGCCAGCGTTGCAATTGCATCGTTGGCATACTCTTGAATAGAGTAATTAATGCTAGAAGCAATGCTACTGCGAGACCCATCGTAGTCCACACCCAGGCCGCCGCCAATGTCCACGAATTCAATCTTACAGCCAAGATTCATCATCTGGACGTAAAACTGAGACACCTCTCCAAGACCTTGTTTGATCTTTCGAATGTTGGTGATCTGCGAGCCAAGATGAAAGTGAATAAGCTTTACACATTCAAGCATGCCGTTCGCACTTACATAGTCTACGGCTTCGAGAAGTTCAGATGCATTGAGACCGAATTTAGACTGATCACCACCCGACTCTTCCCACTTGCCACTTCCACTTGATGCCAACTTGATGCGGATCCCAATATTTGGGCGAACCTTTAACCTCTTTGAAACTTCATTGATGAGTCTAAGCTCACTCATTTTTTCTACAACAAGGAATATTTTCTTACCCATCTTCTGCGCCAGAAGACCGAGTTCAATAAATTCTTCATCCTTGTATCCATTGCAAATGATGAGCGACTCTTCATTGTCCATGATGGCAAGGACAGCATGAAGCTCGGGTTTGGATCCAGCCTCAAGGCCAATATTGAATCGTTTGCCATAGCGCACAATTTCCTCTAGAACTGGACGCTGCTGATTGACCTTGATCGGGTAAACACTGAAATATTTACCAGTATAGTCATACTCCTCGGCAGCCTTAGCAAAGCAGCCTGCGATTTTTTCAATCCGGTCATCGAGGATATCCGGAAAACGCAAAAGGACCGGCAGACTTACGTCGCGAAGTAGAAGCTCGTCTACAAGTTCCTTGAGATCGATCTGTGGTCCCTTGGATTTGCGAGGCATTGCAACAACATGCCCCTTAGCATTAATGTTGAAGTACCCTATTCCCCAACCCGGGATGTGGTAGGCTTCTATTGAGTCTTCAACACGCCATTTGCGCATGATTGGCCATTATAAGTTGCGAGAAAAGCAGACTACAAAACTACGCACATATATATTTGTGCCCATGGCATCTACTCAGGACATCGAAACTCTTAAGATTCAGTTCGCTGATTTCCTCAAACGCAAGAAGTACCGTAGCACTCAGGAGCGGTATAATGTGCTTGATAGAATAGGCGAAATAGACCGTCATTTTAGTGCTGACGAGCTCTATCTGTACATGAATGGCAAGTCTGACCGGATTTCTAGAGCCACGATTTATTCCACGCTGGACCTGCTGACGCAGTGTGGAATTCTCATGAAACACCGTTTTCAGGGAGATAGTGCCCATTTTGAGCTTGCTATCAGAATGCCGGATCATGACCACCTCATCTGCGTTGAATGTGGCAGAATTGTTGAGTTTCGTGAGGAAGGCATAGATTCTGTCCGGAACGTGGTGTGCAACCGCCTCGGATTCCGTCCAGTTACTCACTCACTTCAGATCTTTGCGGTATGTCACGATCCGCTCACCTGCGAGCACAATACGCAGGACTAACACGGAACCCGAATGAAGAACCTTGTCATCGTAGAATCCCCTTCCAAGGCTAAAACCATCCAGAAATATCTCGGGGATGAGTTTACCGTAACGTCATGTATGGGCCACATTCGTGATCTGTTAGGGAACGATAAAGCAATCGATATTGAGAACGATTTTGCGCCTGTCTATGAGATCAATGAAGACAAGAAGAAGCTTGTCTCTGATCTTAAAAAGCAAGCAAAGGCGGCTGATATGGTATGGCTGGCATCAGACGAAGACCGAGAGGGTGAGGCAATTGCCTGGCACCTTTCGGAGGCGTTGTCCCTTCCTCCAGAGAAAACTCGCCGTATTGTTTTCCACGAAATCACAAAGCCTGCAATTCTCAAAGCAATTGCTCACCCGCGAGGCATCGACCAGAATCTCGTAAATGCGCAGCAGGCACGAAGAGTACTTGACCGACTCGTTGGCTACGGACTTTCTCCGGTGCTCTGGCGCAAGATTCAGCGCAACCTCTCAGCTGGACGAGTTCAATCTGTAGCAGTGCGTCTTGTAGTAGAGCGCGAACGTGAAGTTCAAGCATTTACCTCATCGAGTCAGTTTAAGATCAGTGCAGAGTTCGACGTAGACGGCAGGACACTCTCGGCTGAACTACCAAAGCGATTTAGCGATGAAAATGACGCACGAGCGTTTCTTGAAGCGTGTGCCAAGGCGGTCTTTAGCGTTGTTGGCATGGAAACAAAGCCTGCAAAGAAGTCTCCCACAGCCCCCTTCACAACATCTACACTCCAACAAGAGGCTAGCAGAAAACTTGGGTATTCACTGATACGAACCATGAAGTTGGCGCAGAATCTTTATGAGCAGGGCCTCATAACGTACATGCGAACGGACTCCGTGAATCTGTCCGAGATAGCTATTGAAGCGGCAAAGCATCAGATCCTCACTGCCTTTGGTCCTGAATACAGCAATCCAAAAGCCTACACCACCAAGGTTGCATCTGCGCAAGAAGCACACGAAGCAATACGTCCAACAGATTTCTCTGTGCGCTCGGCAGGAGAAACGGAAGCACATCAGAAGCTATATGAGCTGATCTACAAGCGGACAATGGCATCACAGATGTCTGATGCACGATTGGAACGCACAATAGCAACAATTTCTATCTCAACTTTGCCAGATACGCTTACTGCTACTGGTGAAGTGCTCATCTTTGATGGTTTCTTAAAAGTCTACCTAGAAACCACAGACGACGAACAACAGGATGATGAAACATCAAAGATGTTACCACCAATCTCCGTTGGACAGATACTTCCACTGAATGTGATGCTTGCAAAAGAGCGCTTTGAGCGGCCACCAGCACGGTACACAGAAGCTTCCCTTGTGAAGAAACTCGAAGAGCTTGGCATAGGCCGCCCATCTACGTTTGCACCAACGATTAACGTTATTCAGGTTCGGAAATACGCTGTCAAAGAAGACCGTGATGGGCGTCAGCGCGAGGTACGACAGTTCATCTTGAAGGATGGTTCTATAAAACGAACGGTTGAAATTGAAAACACTGGTGCCGAGCGGTCAAAGCTCTTTCCCACGGACATTGGCTCTGTTGTTACCGACTTTCTCATCACGCACTTTGATGAAGTATTGGACTATAATTTTACTGCAACCGTTGAAAAACAATTCGATGAGATTGCACAGGGAACTGTAAAGTGGACGGATATGATTCGTGCATTTTATGAGCCATTTCAAGCGGACCTCAAGCGTACAAGCGAAACGGCCGAGCGTCAAAGTGGAGAGCGGAAAATTGGCGTTGACCCCAAGTCAGGCAAGAATGTCTATGTGCGACTTGCTCGCTACGGGCCCATTGCACAGATCGGTGATGCAGACGATGAGGATAAGAAGCAAAAAGGTCTATCTGGCAGTCTGTCTATCGAAACCATCACTCTAGAGCAGGCTCTTGAGCTCTTCAAATTCCCAAGAACCATTGGCATTTTAGAAGAGTTTCCGATGGATGTGAAGCTCGGAAGATTCGGTCCGTACATAGAACATAACAAGGCATTTTACTCTCTTGCCAAGGAAGATGACCCTTATACGATTGAAGGTCCGCGCGGTATTGAAGTAATCGTTGCTCGCCGGCTCAAGATTATTGAAAATACAATCAAGACGTTTGATGAAGATCCAACGGTGAAGATCCTTAAGGGGCGATGGGGTCCATACATCGCTGTAGGCAAGCAGAACGTGCGCATACCAAAAGGTACAGATGCTGAAGCCCTCACACTTGCCGACTGCCTAGAATTTGCCGCACAACAAGCACCAAAGAAGCCAACGGCTGCCGACAAGGCTGCTGCCAAGAAGACTGGTGCCAAGAAGACTGCTGTTAAAAAGACCGCAGTCAAGAAGACTGCAGTCAAGAAGAAGGCAGTAAAAAAAACGGCCACTAAGAAGGTGGCCGCTAAAAAAGCGTCTACAAAAAAGGCTGCTAACGATTAGCCTTATTTTACAAAAAGCATCTCTCGGTACAACGGGAGTGGCCAGTGATCATGAGCCGTAATACGCTCTAGAGCGTCTGCAGCAGTGCGCACTGCATTCATTGCTGGCAGTACATTGTTACGCATGTGAATGGACTTGCTGTGCACATCGTCTCCGCCAAGTTCGTGGTTCTGCTTGCGAAGTTCAACAATCGCATCAGAGATAGCATCCACTGCAACAGACAGCTCGTCAACTGCCCTCTTGACGGCAGTGATTGCAATTCCGCTGGAAGCCATCTCTCGCAGGTGGCGTAGCGCACCAGGCAAGATTTGAGTTTGCGCAATCCACTCGGTTGTTTCTCCTTCAATATTCACCGTCTTGAAGTACATGTCAAACATCACTTCCTGTCTGGCTTCAAGCTCGCGTGCACTTAGTACGTTGTACGACGAGAACAGTGTGATATTCTTCTCATGATTGAGTGTTTCGATTGCATCTATGGCAGTTGGCAGATTTATGAGTCCACGCTTTTCTGCTTCTTTATGCCACTTGTTAGAATATCCATCACCATTAAAAATGATACGACTATGTTTTGCATAGGTGTCCTTCAGAACTTCAGACAGCGCAGCTTCAAATGATTGCTTCTTCTTCATTCGTGCTTCGATCGCTGATGACAGCGCGTCGATGGACTCAGCTGCAATGGTGTTGAGCACGGTGATTGGGAATGAGATCGACTGCGATGATCCCACCGCACGGAACTCAAACTTGTTACCGGTAAAGGCAAAAGGCGATGTTCTATTTCGGTCGCCCGCATGTTGAGGAAGTTTCGGCAACACCTGCGTTCCAAGCCCAAGCAACCCAGATCGCTTTGATGAGCCCCCTTTACCACTGAGAAGCCGCTCGTATACTTCTGAGAGCTGTTCACCAAGAAAGATCGACATAATGGCAGGGGGCGCCTCGTTTGCGCCAAGACGGTGATCGTTAGAGGCAGAGGCAACACACGTGCGAAGGAGATCCTGATGTACATCAACAGCACGTATCATAGCAGCGCAAAAGAACAAGAACTGCATATTGTCATGCGGTGTCTCGCCTGGCTCAAGGAGATTCTGTCCAAGGTTTGTTGCCATCGACCAATTGACGTGTTTACCAGAGCCGTTGATGCCCGCAAAGGGTTTCTCGTGAACAAGACAAACAAGACCATATCTGCGGGCGGTGTTCTTCAGCACTTGCATTACAAGCTGCTGATGGTCTGCAGCAATGTTTGCCTGTTCAAAAATTGGAGCAACCTCGTATTGTCCAGGCGCCACTTCGTTGTGGCGTGTCTTGATCGGTATGCCTAGAGCATATAGCTGATGTTCTGCATCTGTCATAAACGTCAGGATTCTATCTGGGATCGATCCAAAGTAGTGGTCCTCGAGTTCCTGGCCGCGCGGTGGACGAGCACCGAACAACGTGCGCCCGCACATGACAAGATCTGGCCTACGAAAGAAAAACTCTTCGTCGATCAGGAAATATTCTTGTTCGGCGCCCACTGTTGCATCAACGCGCTGTGTTTCAGTATCAGAGAACAATCTCAGTCCACGCATTGCGGCTTTGTTGATTACTTCCATTGACCGCATAAGGGGCGTCTTGTTATCAAGCGCTTCGCCAGTCCACGATGCAAATGCGGTTGGAATACAGAGTACTGCGCCCTTTGGATGACGCATGATGAACGCTGGTGATGTTGGGTCCCACGCCGTATAGCCACGCGCTTCAAACGTTGCGCGAAGTCCTCCGCTAGGAAAAGATGAGGCATCAGGCTCACCCTGAATAAGCTCTTTCCCTGAGAACTGCGAGATAGCCGTACCGTCACTCGTTGGTGTAACAAATGATTCGTGTTTCTCTGCCGTTAAACCTGTTAGCGGTTGAAACCAGTGAGTGTAGTGCGTTGCGCCCTTTTCCATTGCCCATGTTTTCATTGCAAGCGCAACGGTATCAGAGATTGCGGGGTCTAGCGCATCACCTCGCTCCGTTGTTGCGAGCAATGACCGCCAGACCGGTTTTGAAAGTCGCTGACGTAGCTCTTCCATTGTTAACACATCGCTGGCAAATACCTCTGTTACAACATCTGACGGTGATGGCACCGTAACACCATCAAGGCGCCAGTTACGACCAACGGAGGCAATGTCTATGGAATTCGACATAAGATTTATCGATCAATGGTTAGTGGTATGGAAAGTGTTTCTTTGTGCGAACTCAATACAACATTTGTAGACGTCTTACTTACACCCTTCCACTGCTGAAGGGCGCTCAGGAGTTGTTCTAGTGCGGCGGTAGATCGTACACGGACTTTTAACAAGTGTGAGGCCGTCCCCGTAACGGCGTGGCACTCTAAGATCTCACGGCGTGTGCGGCATTGCCTGCGGAAGTTATCGTAGTTCACGCTGGAGTCGAGATCAACAAAAATGAATGCTAAAACTTCGAGCCCAAAGCTGACGGCGTCAAGCACTGTTGTATACTCGCGTATTACTCCATCTGCTTCAAGCTTTTTTACGTGTTCGCTTACTGTTGGAACGGATGATCCTACTTGATCTGCGATCTCGCTGAGACTCAACCGAGCGTTGTCTTGCAACAGTGAACAGATTTGACGATCAAGGTCTTTCATACAGACAATTCTTGATATTTGTAAGATTATTCTGGCACAAACTTAACGAACGGAAAATATTTACCAAGCTATGTTAACATCTATTTTTGTTTGGACCTGGCGTACATGTCTCGCATTTCTCGTGGGTTCTATGGCCGTTGTTGCCATTTTTCGTGTTCTTCCTCCCGCGATTACGCCTCTGATGATGTGGCGAATAGCACAGGCACCTTTTGCTGGCACGTCGATGCTCACGAGGCATCACTGGGTGCCGTATGACCAAATTTCTCCGTCAGTATTTAGAGCTATTGTGGGTGGAGAAGACGCCGGATTTCTCCGGCATCAGGGTGTAGACTGGAAGGCTGTGGACCGCGCAAAACGTGTAAATGCGGGCCGCGTAAAGAGAGGCAAGCCCCCTCTAGGAGCAAGTACAATTTCAATGCAAACGGCGAAAAATGTATTCTTAGTGCCATGGAGATCAATGATTCGCAAAGCGTTTGAAGTCTACTTTGTGTATCTCATTGAAACGCTCTGGGGCAAGAAGAGAATTCTTGAGGTCTACGTCAATATGATTGAATGGGGCAACGGGGTGTATGGAATTGAGCAGGCTGCAAAGCGAAATTTTGGCGTCAGCGCAATGGATCTTACGCCGCAACAAGCGTCGTTGTTAGGCGCCATTGTACCGAACCCGCGAAAATTTCATGCAGATACACCAAGCAACTACACGCAAAAGCGTGCGTCCTGGATTCGCGGACGCATGAGAGGTGTTGCGTTACCGAAATAGGTCGATACATGCTTGCATGTCAGCAGGTATGGGGCTCTCAAATGTCATCCGCTCGTTTGTGACCGGATGTGTAAAGGCAAGTGATCGTGCATGTAATGCCTGCCTACTGATCTTCGTAAGAGCAATCTGTGCCTGACGTCGGAAGGTGTGATGAATAGCCGTCAGTGCCGACTCTGCCCCGCCGTAGTCAGGATCTCCAACAAGTGGATGCTTGTTGGCCGATAGGTGCACACGGATCTGATGTGTGCGCCCAGTGCGCAGCTTGCATGTAATAAGCGATGCACATGCATAGCGTTCAAGAACCGTTACCTCGGTGGCTGCATATTTTCCACCGCGCTCAACGATTGCACGCAGTTTTCTGTCTCGCGGCGAGCGGCCAATGTCGCCTTCAATCAACTTCGTGTCATCCTTCACCACACCCCAAGCAAGAGCGATGTATTCTCGCCCTACCGTGCGGTCTGCAAATTGCGTAGCGAGGCTGAGTGTTGCTTCATACGTCTTTCCGATGACCATCACGCCCGTTGTGTCTCTATCCAACCGGTGGACAATTCCAGGACGCATACCATTGCTATCAAATTCTCCATTGGCATCAAACAGCACACTGTCTTCTACACCAAAACCTTCATCATCGGAGGCAATGGCCGGTTCTTCTGCTACGATGTCAGGGTCAGTGACGTCGCCATCGGGTACGTTATCCTCGCCCCATGACTCACGTCGCTTCAGCACATCTATTGGCTCGCGAAAACCAAGGTGCCACAGCACTGCGTTCACCAGCGTACCAGCACGATTTCCAAGACCAGGGTGAACCAATATTCCTGCTGGCTTATGAATGACCATCAGGTGTTCGTCTTCAAATGCAATATCGAGCGGGATATCCTGTGGTATGAGTTGCAGCGGCGGTGGCTTCATCACCGTTACACGTATCACGTCGCCCGGACGAATCTTATAATTCGATCTCTCATGCCGTTGATTTACAACTACCGAGCCAGCATCAATTGATTTTTGCACGCGAGTGCGGGTTGCATTGAGGATGGCATTCGTAATGAACGAATCAAGGCGTTCTGGTTTTTGCCGCGCAGGGATGACGAACTCATACACGTGCTCAATGCGCGTGGGGTAGTTCAGGTCTTCTGCTTCAGTGCTATTCTGCTGTTCGTCCATGGATATGCTCCGCATCGGAATTGAGGGGGGCATTTTTTACGTGCTTAGGAATTTTGTTGCTGGTGAGAATGAGCAGGACAACGCCCACAGATACGCAGGAATCAGCAACATTAAAGACGGGGAAATGTGTGTACAGCTCACCAAACCACGTGAGGTCTGGAATATCAACGTGGATAAAGTCTACAACCTTACCATGAAAGAGAGCTTGTTCGCTGTATGCGATGCCATAAAAAACTCTGTCGATCAGATTGCCAAGTGCGCCAGCCAATATAAGTGTAACGGCCAAGCGTGTAGCCCAGTGGGCACGTGCCAATCGGATCACATAGAACACCAAGAAAACCGCAATGGCTATTGTGAGCAGGGTCAGAACAAGCTTCCCGTTGCCCCAACTTATACCAAATGCCATTCCAGGATTTTCAACAAACGTAAGCCGAATAACGTTGCCAAAGAGCGGATGAGATTCACCCAGGAGCATACCTTCATGCGTAAAACAAAACAGTGAAAAACCTTTTACGGCAAGCTTGGTCACCTGGTCTAGTACTACCAGTATTGCTACGATGATGAATGGGCGATATGCAGACATACGTGCCGAATTATCGGACAAAAAAAAACTCACGAAATCGTGGGTGGGAACCGTGCGGCCATTATGTAGGACGATGATTTATTTAAGCGATGCAGTATTCTTTGCCACGATACGATCAATACCGTCATCTGGACAGCGCTGATGTATCTTATACGAAGCGGAGAGCGTTGTGATCGGCACCGCGAGCAAACGTTCTTTGGAGATAAGAATGCCACACATACGGCAAATGCCATATGACTTGTCTCCGATGCGGTAGAGCGCTTCCTCTAGCTTACGAAGGTAGTCCTGAATGCGCTGAATCTGAGCGTAGGTCTTCTCTTTTTCAATTGCCTCAGAGCCTTGCTCTGCCATATGCATTGAGTAGATAGCACTGTCTTCATTGTTTTCGCTGTTGGTGAGATCTTCTAGACGCTCACGAAGCATGCGAAGTTCTTCGATGGCTTCTTCTTTTGAGTGTTCAATATTGGCGCGGAAGAATGCGAGGTCTTTTTCCGGGTATCTCAAACCCTTTTTGGGCTGAACTGGGAGCATCTGTTTATTACTACGTGGTGTGGTTGCTGGAACAAAAACTGCACCGGCGGTCTTAACGACCGCCGATGCAGATGCGACTGTCCCTGCTGACTTCACAGACTTCGAATTCGTCACGTTCCTACTTGCTGCTGGCTTTGATCGTGCGTTCTTGGCGTCTGCCGAACTGTTTTTCGACGTAGTGGCTTTGGCCGGGGCCTTGGCCGCTGTCGAAGTCTTGTTTTTTGAAGTCGTTACGGGGCTCTTAGCCTTGTTTGGGCGTACCCTTACTTGGCTTTTTTTTTTGCTACGGCCTTCTTAGCAGGCTTTGCAGCCTTCTTAGCTGGCTTTGCGGCCTTCTTGACTGCCTTCTTGACTGCCTTCTTGGCTGTCTTTTTGGCTGCCTTCTTAGCTGGCTTCTTAGCTACAGCCTTTTTGGCTGGCTTCGTAGCCTTCTTCGTTGCCTTCTTAACAGCCTTCTTGGCTGCCTTCTTGGCTGGCTTCTTAGCCGCAGGCTTCTTGGCTGCCTTTTTTGCTGCTGCCATAGAGAGTACCCCTGATATAGTGAAACATGAAAACGCGCACGCCAGTTTGGCGTGCATTTTGTCAGACGCGCATAATGCGCACGTTGACTTGGCGCCCGTTGATCTCGAGATCAACTCCTTCGGGTTGTTCCCCCCGCTCGAGCGTTTCGGTCAGCGTTTCCAGCACAATGTATGTTCGCATGGTTTCCAGAGCCGAAGCGGTGTCATCATCTGACACGAACCGTATGCTGATGCGGTCTGTCACTTCAAATCCGGAATCCTTACGAAACTTTTGAACTTTACTCACAAACTCACGCGCTAAACCTTCCCGTAGAAGCGTTTCATCGAGTTCCGTATCGAGTGCCACGGTGAGTCCGCCGTCGGAGGCCACCAACCAACCCTCAATATCTTCACTTACGATTTCAACATCCTCAAAATCAATCTGTAACGTTTGCTCTCCTATTGAGAGTGCAAATACAGATGACTGTTCAAGTTTTCGCACCTGATCATGAGTCAGCGACTTGATCGCCTGCGCTACCACCTGAGTTGCATCCCCATACTTCCTACCAATAATCTTGAAGTTTGGCTTTGCACTGCGCCGGACAATGTTTGTGTCGTCCGAAACGTATTCAATCTCTTTCACGTTGATCTCCTCTTTGATGATGTCTTCAACTGATTGTAGTTGTCGACGCATCGCCGGGCTATCCACGGGAAGTAAGATCCTACGCAGTGGTTGTCGCGTTTTGATCTTCGCTTTTTCTCTCAAAGAACGGGCAAGAGAAACAATATGTTGCGCTTGCCACATGCGACGTTCGAGATCAACGTTGATCAATCCCTCATCACACGATTGCAATATAATACAATGAACCGTGAAATGTTCTTTGTTAGAATTCAATCGAAGAAAAATTGATTCAGAAAGAAATGGCGCCACGGGGGCAATCAATTCCGCCACGCGAATCAGAACGGTATGAAGAGTCTGATAGGCAGCACGTTTGTCCTCGTCATATTCACCCTTCCAGAAGCGTCTTCTGTTGCGACGCACGTACCAATTTGATACGTCTTCAACAACAAACTCCTGCACAAGTCTACATGCCTTCGTTATATCAAAGTCGTCCATCGCAGTTATATGATCACGTATTACGGTGTTGAGCCGGGAGATAATCCAGAGATCAATCTCGGCGCGTTTTTCCACAGGAACAATCGGATCTGATGCAGAATAGCCATCGAGATTTGCATACATCGCAAAGAACTCATAGGTGTTGGTGAATGACCTGAAAAGGTCTGCCAGCACTGTTTTGGCGATATCTTCTTCGTTCCACAACTTTGGTTTATGCACAGGCGAAGACGCCATCAAGAACCACCGAACGGCGTCGCTGCCAAACTTGTCCATCACCTCAAACGGTTCTACGGTGTTACCCTTAGACTTGGACATCTTTTGACCCTTCTTATCAAGAAGCAGGTCATTCACAACAACACTTTTGTATGCCGGCTGGTCAAAAAGTGCGGTGCTGATATTGTGCATGGTATAGAACCATCCGCGCGTTTGATCGATTCCTTCGGCGATAAAATCCGCAGGAAATGCCTTCTCAAAAAGTTCCACGTTTTCGAACGGATAGTGGAACTGCGCAAAGGGCATACTCCCAGAATCGAACCAAACATCTACTACTTCTTTTGTGCGTCGGAAGGTCTTTCCATCGCGCACAAACACAACTTTGTCTACAAAGGGGCGGTGCAGGTCGATTTCAATTCCTGATTCTTCAACGGGAACAAGCGTACCATCTTCTCTTTCGTAGAGTCCTTTTTTCAGTTCAGCAATAGATCCGATTGCGAACATTTCCTTGGATTCTTCGTGCACCCACAATGGAAGCGGCGAACCCCAGTAACGGTCGCGAGAGATGGACCATTCCTTTACGTCTTCAAGCCAATTCCCAAATCTTCCTTCGCCAATCTCTGGTGGATGCCACTTAATAGTTTTGTTTAACTCAACGAGTCTATCTCGGTATGAAGGCGAGGTGATAAACCATGAGTCGCGTGCGTAATAGATGACTGGGTTGTCCGTTCGCCAGCAGTGTGGATAACTATGCACGTAGTCGAACGCTGCCCGGTAGACTTTGTCCTGAATTTTCAGCGACTTTACAATGTCTCGGTCAGCCCCCTCTTCAACATGATCTGCATATGTAAATGTCTTCACTGCTCTTCCGGCAAATGCGGCAATCTCGTCCGTAAAGTGCCCATTAGGCGTCACTGGTTGCGGAACCGGCAGGCGGAACGTCTTTGACATCTCAAAGTCGTCCTGGCCAAAGGCAGGCGCCAGGTGAACCACGCCCGATCCGTCACTGGTGGTTACAAAAGCGCCCGGCAGCACGTGCAGCACATCGGGGAATGTAGCCGAATCGAGATCCACGTCTGGGAAGACCTGTTCGTACGTAGACCCCACGAGATCTGCACCCTTGCAATGCCCGATGATTTCAATCTCGCCGTCAAGAATCTCCAAGCGAGATTCTGCCAGCACCAAGATTTCATCAAAAGAGCGCTCGCCAACAACCCGCGTATTTCGAACCACTACATAGTTGATTGCTGCACCAACGGCAAGTGCGACGTTCGCAAAAAGCGTCCACGGAGTTGTTGTCCAAACAAGGATGAACGCACCCTTGGCAGCAGCAAAGGGAGACGTGGTGAGCTTTAACTTGAGATAAACGTTGGCATCTTTTACTTCTTTATAATTCAGCGATAACTCATGTGAGGAAAGGGGCGTACCAAGTGTTGGCGATTGAGGTACAACCTTATACCCGCGATAGATGAGCCCCTTATCAAAAAACTTCTGCAGAGCCCACCAAACGGATTCTACATAGTCATTGGTGCAGGTGATGTAGGCCGAGTCGAGGTCCAGCCAATGCCCCATCCTACGAGAGAGTGTGCGCCATCCATTGTCCTGGCCAATGTTGCGATAGACGATCTCTCTGCAGGCTGCATTAAACGTATCTACGCCAAGCACTTCGATTTGCGACTTATCGGTGAGACCGAGTTCTTTCTCGGCGCTCAATTCAACGGGTAAACCGTGGGTGTCCCATCCTGCCTGACGGCGCACGTAAAAACCACGCATGGTTTTATACCGACAAATGGAATCCTTGATGGTTCTCGCAAAGAGATGATGAATGCCTGGCAGGCCATTTACCGTTGGTGGACCTTCGTAGAAGTTGAACCACTCGGCATCCTTCCGTGCAAGCTGGGTGCGAGCGAAAACATCATTTTTTTCCCAATATGAGAGGATGTCTTCTTCAAGTCTCGGGTAGGAAAAGTCGTCCGGCAAAGGTTCAAACATGGTCAGAGTGCGTCGCTGATGTGCATAGAAAGAACAAAGTTACGGACGTGAAGAGGCAGAACCAACGAAGTGCTTTATGTATCGCTGCTATCACGTACTGGAAACGTCACACTGATTGTTGTCCCCTTGCCTTCAGTGCTCATGGCTTCTATGGTTCCATCGTGCGCATCAACAATCCATTTTACAATCGACAATCCCAGTCCGGTACCCAGAATGTTCTGTGACCGAGCTTTATCCACTCGAAAAAATCTGTCGTAGATAAATGGAAGTTGGTCTTGAGGAATGCCTATACCAGAATCGGCAACAACAACGCGCGCGCGTCCTTCAGCTAAGTCGAGCTCAATACGTACACCTCCTCCAACGGGTGTGTACTTCACCGCATTTTCTATGACATTCAGAAGTGCCTGATGAAGACGGATACGGTCGCCCGTTATAGAGATATGGGGGCTGATGTTCGTCACGAGGTCAATATGCTTTGTCTCTGCAATCAACATCACATCGTCACACACATCGGCAAGCAAGGCGCTTAGGCGCACGTGTTCTCTGAGAATTGTGACCTGGCCTGTTTCGGCGCGCGACAATTCGAGCAGGCCCTGCACCACGTGAGTTAGGCGTTCAACTTCCTCAAGACAGCTGCCAAGTGTTACACGATATTCTTCCTCTTTCAATGGCCTGCGCAGCGCAACTTCAAGTTCACCCATGAGAATGGCAAGGGGCGTCTTGAGCTCGTGCGATGCATCCGATGTGAACTGCCTGATCTGTGCAAATGAAGTCTCTAGGCGCGCAATCATCTCGTTCAATGTTTCGCTTAGGCGCGCAATTTCATCGTTTGTGGGGGGCACTTCCAGGCGCAGGCCTAGATTGCTTGCCGTGATCTGCCGCGCAGATCGTGTAATGGTATCTACTGGCCGCAGAGATCTGCCTGCAATAAACCAGCCCATGCCAACGGACAATAAGAGTGCCACCGGCAATGAGTACAACATGAGAGAGAACAGCCGTCGCAGTGTAATGTCAACTTCAGCTGCAGGATATGCCGCGGTAACATCTGCTACATCGCCGCGCGAGAGCACAACACGGTACCGATTGCCCCGCAACCAATAATATGTGTAGATGTGATCGTCAATAATTGTTGCGCCTTGCGATGCAAACCAATCAAAACGCGGCAGGCTATCGGTGACGAGGTTTTCTGACCTCCAGGCCACCACACCATTTTTGTCTACTACCTGCATGACGTAATTGGATGAGTTGAGCAACATGTGCTCATACACCGCAGACCACACTGGTTCTAACTCAGGTGCAGAAGAGTCAATTATGGCCACGGGCCCAACAAAATCCCTTGCAGTCGTCCGCTCAAGTACGGAAAACATGTCGCGGGCGCGCTGCTGTCTCTGTGATCGGCGTCTAACGGGGGCAAGAGGCTTCCTGGCTTGTGCCTGCTCTCTGCGCAATACGGAAAGCAGGGACCCGCCGGCCCTGGTAAGCGAGGCGTCGAGGTTCTGATACAGCTCGCTGGAGACGGTAACGTAGGCAATGGCCGCAAAGGCAATCAACGTTACGGCCACCAAGGCTGCATAGGTAAGGGCAAGACGGGCTCTGAGCGTAAACTTCACGGGTCGAACATACACACAGTGAACGAACCATGGAACGAGATTCTATCTTTGCTGATATGTTATTTGATTCTCGACCCATTGGCGTCTTTGATTCCGGCATCGGAGGTCTTAGCGTCTTGAAACATCTTGTGCGTCTTTTGCCACAAGAACGATTCGTGTATCTGGGAGATACGGCGCGTGTTCCATATGGCAACAGATCAGCAGAAACTGTTCGTCTGTATTCATCACAATGCGCATCGTTCCTGCTTACACACGATGTAAAGATGATTGTGGTAGCATGTAATACTGCCTCGGCGCTTGCACTCGATACACTTAGAGCAACCTGTAGTGTGCCAGTCATTGGTGTTATTGAACCTGCTGCTCGCAGATCCACAAGCGAAACAGTAAATGGACACATCGGTGTGATAGGCACACGCGCCACAATTTCGTCTGACAGCTACGCTCAATCTATCGAGGCTCATTCTGACGGGCGCTCACTCTTTGTGCATAGCCAGCCCTGTCCACTTTTTGTGCCCCTTGTAGAAGAGGGCTGGCTAGACTCTCCTGCCACGCGCCTCATCGCCGAAGAATATCTGCGCCCACTCATTGCGAATGGAATCGATACGCTCGTGTTAGGTTGCACGCACTATCCATTGTTGGGTCCAATGTTGTCATCACTACTACCATTGGTAAAACTTATCGACTGTGGTGAATGCGCAGCGCACGATGCTTTTGATGCTCTGGGTGCTGTCCATCAGGATGTTTTACACACTCCTCAGATCTCTCTGTATGTTACCGATCACACTCCTGCTTTTACATTAATGGCGCGCCAGTTTTTAGGAATGCCTATTGACGAGCCAGTGCGCGTCAGTATCGACAACCTTGCACGAAGGACATCCGAACGATGATTACCTATCTACTTCGCAAGTTTCTCTACACCATTCTCGTTTTAGTAGGTGTGGTTGTAGTGACGTTCTTTATTCGACCACCGGGCGATCCCGCACGGGTGTTGTTGGGTCAGCGTGCTGACTCAGCATCAGTCTCGGCCATGCGGGAGCAACTTGGACTAGACAAGCCCCTTCCCGTGCAGATTGGACGTTACATGATCAACCTTGTCCAAGGCGATCTTGGCAGGTCCATCGCTACAAATCGCTCAGTTTCAGAGACAATTTGTGAGCGCCTGCCTGCAACGGCGCTGTTGGCGCTCACAAGTATTTTCATTGCCACAATCTTGGGCATTCTTCTTGGCGTAACAGCAGCCTGGAAGCCAAACACGTGGATAGATACGCTTACCATGTCTACATCACTGCTAGGCATTTCACTGCCGGCTTTTGTTGTGGGACTTCTGTTTGTGTTGCTCTTTGGTGTGGTGCTGGAGTGGTTTCCAAACAGCGGTTATGTTGATCGCGGACCAGAGTTTCTTGTTCTACCTATGATTACGCTTGCCATTCGCCCCCTCTCGATCATCGCCCGCATTACACGCGCTAGCATGCTTGATGTGCTGGGTCAAGACTATGTACGTACCGCTAGAGCTAAGGGGCTTTCTAGTCGCACAGTTTTTCTAAAGCATGCGCTGCGCAATGCGCTAAACCCTGTGGTTACAACAGTAAGCGCTTGGTTTGCAGGTCTGCTTGCAGGTACATACTTCATTGAGTTCATTTTCAATTGGCCGGGAATTGGACTAGCGGCGTTTAATGCGATTGAAAAGCTCGACTATCCGATGATTCAGGGCACTGTATTATTTACGGCTGTAGTTTTTGTTGCAGTTAACACCCTAGCTGACATAGTC
Source organism: Ignavibacteria bacterium (assembly GCA_947495975.1). GTDB lineage: Bacteria > Bacteroidota > Ignavibacteria > Kapaibacteriales > Kapaibacteriaceae > UBA10438. The sequence continues at coordinate 26,503 of CANMBE010000015.1, forward strand.
TATGGCTATATCGATCCGAAAGTGCGACTCTCATGACAACAACAACCAGCGAAAGTTTGGGCCGGCTAGCGTGGAGGCGTCTGCGCAAGAACCGAGGCGCTGTTATCAGTATGATTGTGCTCGCCATTATGATAACGATGGCTCTGGCAGCACCGTTCATAACTCCATTTGACCCCACAACGCAGATTCTGGAGTACAGCGTTCAGCCCGCAGGCTTCCGTGGTAAGGTTATCTTCAAGCGCAACCTTGCAGATGCAAACACTCCATCAATCTTGGCTGTTTCATCGTACCGAGAAGAAGGCGATTCTGTTTTCTACACAGATCCTGCCGGCGAGCCATACCGTATTGCACGGTCAACACTCGTTGGCACAGAGCCTCATGAATATTATGCCGAGCCACTTTTCCTCTTGGGTACCGATAGGTTTGGCAGAGATCTCTTTACTCGTCTTGTCTTTGGAATGAGAGTCTCGCTCAGTGTTGGTCTGATCTCCCAATCCATCGCCCTTGCAATTGGAATATTTCTAGGCGCACTGGCAGGATATTACCGCGGCTGGGTGGACGATGTCATCATGTGGCTCGTCAATGTTGTGTGGTCCTTTCCAACGATTCTTCTTGTTGTTGCATTTAGTGTGATCCTCGGAAAAGGATATTGGCAAACGTTTGTTGCTATTGGCATTTCGTCGTGGGTAGATATTGCGCGAATTGTCCGCGGGCAATTCTTTTCCATTCGCGAACAAGAGTATGTGGAGGCCACGCGCGCGCTTGGTTATGGATCCATGCGTACTATTTTTCGGCACATGCTACCTAATGCTGCTGGACCGATCATTGTTCTCTCAACGGCTGGTTTTGCAACAGCTATTATCGCTGAAGCATCTCTCAGCTTTATTGGGCTTGGTGTTCAGCCCCCTACTCCGTCATGGGGTCAAATGATCAAGGACGGATACGGATACATCGCCCTAGGAACCAACTGGGGCATGACGTTATTCCCAAGCCTTGCGATGGCCATTGGTGTGCTGGTGCTTAATGTTTTTGGCGATGGCCTGCGAGACGCTTTAGACCCTAAAACCTCGCAACGATGATAGCCGAAATACTGAAGAGCAAGCAATTTCCACCAGTGCTACTGCTTTTTGGTGAAGAAGACTTGCTTGTGGAAGAAGACGCACAGCGTTTGTACAACGCCGCCTCAGAGCTCGATACCACGGGCATGAACTGCGATGTGCTCGACGGCGAAGGATTATCGCTCGATGCTGTGTTGTCCATTGCGCGATCTTTCCCAATGATGTCAGAGCGGCGCGTTGTGTGGGTGCGTAGAGCCGACAAGCTTACGGCAACAAAGGGTAAAAAAGGGGCTGATCACTTACAGCAATACCTTGATGCGCCACCAACGTCAACTTTTTTGTTGTTAACAGGCACGTTAGCGCCAGCACATGGAATTTCTGCTGCGCTCAAGAAAAGTGCAGCAACGGCAAAGCGAAAAATTTCAGCATTGAAGTATCCATTCAACGTGTTACTGACGCATGTTCTGTATGGCGAATATCCTCGCATGCGCGAGGCACAGATAGGCACCTGGTTGCGCTCTCGTGCAACACAACTTGGATTTACGTTGCCGCAAGAAGCAACACAATTGATCGTTGCAAAGTCAGGCACATCCTTGCGAGACTTATCGATGGAACTTGAGAAGCTTGCAACGTTTCTTGGGCCGCGCAAGGAAGCCACGCTCGAAGATGTGCATGCAACGGTTGGAAGTTCCCGCGAATTCAGCGTATTTGAACTTCAGGATGCCGTTGGTAATGCGGACACGGCGCGTGCCATGACTATCATGACAAAAATGATGGAGACGGACCGCCAGGAGATGCTCATTATTGCAATGCTCTCAAAATATCTGACGTCGCTATTTAGACTCATTGATTTGCGAGGCAATACCGATCAATTCGAGATTGCTCGCACCATTGGCGTTCCACAGTTTGCCATCGGAAAAGCCTTTGATGCACTGGACAAACTTGGACCCTCGCGCATTGAGCGTGGCCTGGGGCTTTTGCGCTCCACCGAGGCTACATTGAAGTCCACCTCCACAGATCCCATAACCGTGCTACAATTGATGTTAGCACGAATGCTTGATTCCTCCCCCGCGAGGTAACGCTCGTAACGATAAGGGGCTATCTTTGTGACTGCATGGTCAACCATCATATTCGAACAGCTGAGCAATGTGCTCAGGAGCAGCTAGATGCATATAACGATCGAGACATCGAGCGGTTTGCTAGCGTCTATGCATTCGATGTTCAATTGATTGATCTAGCATCCGGAAATACGTTCTGCAACAGTAAAGAAGCGCTAATTGAGCGATATGGGCCCATGTTCGATTCGCATCCAGATCTTCACTGCAAGCTTTTGAACCGACTTGTCTGTTCCCCCTTTGTTATTGACGAGGAAGACGTCTCCGGCATTCACGCCGGTATGTCACTCCATGCCATCGCCACCTATGAATGCCACAACGGATTCATTCAGCGGGCCTGGTTTGTTCGAGAGGAGCCCTCATGATAGGCAAATCATTGATCGGCGATCTGCATTCTCACACGAATCGCTCGGATGGACTTCTTACGCCACTCGAGCTGGTTGTCAAAGCCGAACAAGCAGGGATGACGGCGTTGGCTATCACTGATCACGACAACATGGACGCCATTCGCATCCTGCGTGAAGGGGGCTATAATGGTCCACTCCACTTGGTTGAAGGAATCGAGATCTCATGCTTTGAGGCCGGACGCGAGGTTCACCTCCTTGCCTATTATCTCGACCCAAACAATGAAGAGATTCAGAAGTACGAGTTATTCTTTAGAGGAGATCGGGAACGTCGTGCTCGCGAGATGGTAGATCGCCTTCGCGCGTCTCGTGTGCAGATCTCATTTGAGGAAGTGGCAGAATCTGCCGGCAAGGCGCCTATCGGACGTCCGCATGTGGCCAATGTACTGGTACATCGTGGCTTCGTTCATTCTATTCAACAAGCATTTGACATCTACCTCGATATTGGCAAGCCGGCATACGTCTCAAAGAGCCCCTTCTCAGTCTCCGAAGCCACACAAATGGTTCACCGCGCAGGTGGCATAACGTCTGTTGCACACCCTGGTCGCCACTATGCCGAGCCGCATACTTTTTTGACTCTGATGGCAACCGGCATAGATGGCATTGAAGTGTATCACCCATCTCATTGGTATGTTACTCGTGAATATTATCGGGTGTTGTGCGAGCAACATGGACTGCTTGTTACCGGCGGTTCAGATTATCATGGCTCACGTGATTATGACGAACGTAATTTTGGAGCCTTTGGTATCACTGCAGAACATTTAGAATTGATTCAGACGCGGGTTACTCGGTTCCGCATCCAAAACACCTAATGGCTCAAAGCTCAACATCACTGCCTTTGGCTGATGCGATTCCCGATGGCACTGGACTCCGCTTTGGTATTGTTGCTGCCCAGTGGCACAGCGAGATTGTTGACGTGCTCTTGGAAGGGGCTCTTCACACGCTAACGTCTGCGGGTGTTGCCAATGATGACATTGTTGTTGTTCGCTGTCCGGGCAGCTTTGAAATTCCTGTCTGTGCAAAAGTGATGGCCACCACTCAAGATGTGCGCGCGATTATTGCGCTTGGTGTTGTAGTGCGAGGCGAGACAGCACACTTTGAATATGTTTCATCGCCTGTAGCTCACGGCTTAATGAGTGTCTCTATCGAAACTGGTATCCCCTGCCTTTTTGGAGTGCTTACAACTGAAGATGTGCCCCAGGCCCTTGCACGTGCTGGTGGAATTCATGGCAATAAAGGAGCCGAAGCAGCGCACGGTGCCCTCACAATGGCAAGGGTCGTAAAACACTTGCGTGAGCAAAAACCCTAAAACCGCCACTGCCCCGTTCCTACACCAGTCCTAACGATCGTCTCACTCCCGGCACGTTCTTATGCGCCTCATAATCTGCCTTGTGGTACTCTGCCTTATTGGGTGCATTGCTGCAACAGCTCAGTCCATTCAGTTATCGAACTGGACAACCATGTCTTCCCTAAGAACGGTGCGAAGCGCAGACCTTGATCAATCTGGCCGTATCTGGGCTGCTACATCGGGCGGCGTTATCGTTGTCAATCGCAGTAGTGGGAAAGTTGACGAATACCGAAATGTACGCGCACTACAAACACTTGACTGTACTGCATTGATTTGCGATCGTACTCGTGGAATGACGTTTGTTGGTCAGAGCGATGGCGCGCTTGATATTGCGGATTCGAGCGGAACATGGACAAATGTTTCTGATATCCGCAGGGCAACACAATACACCCGTCGTCGCATCAATGACTTTACATTACGTGGTGACACTCTTTTTGTAGCCACTGACTTTGGCATAGTCCTCTATAACACAAAAAACAGCACGTTCATTGAGACAATTGACCGAATTGGTTCACTGCAAGAAAGAACCAAGGTAAGTGGACTCTGCATACTTCGCGATACTCTATGGGCATCTACTGATTCTGGTGTTGCGGTTGCGCCACTTCGAGTTGGCACACTACGCTTGCCAAGTGTCTGGACAATTCGCGACACGTCTTCCGGACTTTCGGTATTGAAGATTAATTCCATTAGCGCTAATGACACAACCGTTGCAGTAAGCTCAGACTACGCTGCGTATGTGTGGGCCAATGGTCGGTTTGAGCTGCGCATCGGAACCAATCAGGCCATCACCGGACTTAGCCTTTCCAATGGAAGACTGGCAATCAACACAGCAACCGAGATTCGCACAATGGATGGCCCCCTATCAACCACATGGCCAGGTGAACTCATTGGTCACGCATGGCCAAAGACGTCAACGGAAGATCTGCTCATCGCTTTTGTCCGCGATAAAGCGTTAGCATACATCGACGGCGACAGCGCAAGACCTGTTGTAGTGAACTCACCTATCTCTAATCAGTTCGCTCACATGAGCGTTGATACACGCGGTGGTGTATGGGTTGCAACTGATGTAGACCCTCCGCGCACGGGCCAAGGTGTAAGCTACTTTGATGGTACGTTGTGGAACAACATCACATCTACGAACCAACCGCAACTTGGATCAAATGCGTGTTATCGAGTGTCTTCGTTGTCTGACGGCACTACGTGGATTGGCACATGGGGTGGTGGAGCGCTTAGATGTCTGCCAACCGATACGGGCATAGTGTATACAAAGTTCAATCAGTTGAATTCTTCATTGGCAGGAATTTCTGTGGACCCTGCATACGTACTTGTTGCTGAAGTAGCACTTGATAGATATGGTCGCACGTGGATGCTCAATGAGCAAACCGTTGATCGAGTAGTGTCTCAATTAGACAATGGTGTCTGGAAATTCTCTTCGAATTGCAGTGATCCACGGAGCAACATCTTTCGGACAATTGCCGTTGACAATAACGGTACGGTATGGGCAGGTAGCCCCTCAGGTAGCGGCGTACTGGCCTTTAATGACCGCAACTCACCTGACGCTGACGATGACCTTTGCAATGTGGTTCGCACAAGCAACACTCAATTGCCTGACAACGTAGTGAGCTGCATACGTGCCGATCGTAGTGGAGCAATCTGGATTGGAACTGCCAAAGGTGTGGCCGTGATTTCTTCTCCTAGCACCCTCTCAAACACAAGCGTGCCATATGTTCGCCGCATTTCTTCGCTCTCCACTACAGTTGTGAATGACATTTACGTTGATGCGCTTAATTATAAATGGATTGCAACAACTGGTGGTGTGTTTGTACTCAATGAAGACGGCACTGAGGTGATTGCGGCAATTACCAAGTCTAACACTCCACTATTGGACGACAACGTACGGACCGTTGCCGTTGATGCGTTATCGGGCCTTGCATACTTTGGAACGACCAATGGCTGCAGTGTTGCTCAGACGTCTTCACTGCGTCCGCTCGATGCATTTGCAATTCGTTGTTATCCTCAGCCCTTCAAACCAACAGTTGATGGCCAGGTAGTTATTGATGGACTCGCCCCTGATGCAGACATCCGTATCATGACTGTTGGCGGCATCCTCGTCTACGCACTACAGGCACGCGGCCGGCAAGCGATATGGGATGGCCATGACGTTAACGGAACCCTTGTACCTCCTGGGGTATATGTGGTAAGCGCCACGAGCGCAAGCACCAACTCTTCTGCCGCAGGCAAAATTGCGATTATACGTTAGCAAGAAACGTCGTGAAGGGTTCATCAAATAACCATTACATAAACCGACTTTGTTATCTGCCAATGAATTGGTATCATCGTTGGCATGGGTGTAACGAGCACAATCAAATGCCACACTTTAATTTTTTACTTTCGGAGATGTATCTTGAGACGTTCATTATCTGCTGTTTTCGTGTTATTGATTCCAGCTATTTTGTTGTTAGTTACAGGCTGCGCCACAGTTTTTAAGGGAAAAACTCAAAGCATAGAGGTTGCTTCTAATCCGCCGGGCGCAGACGTTTTTATAAATGGGCAGCTTATGGGTACAACGCCTGCCACTATTAAGGTAAACGGTACTGTACATCAGTCGCTTGAATTTAGAAAAGATGGCTATCAGTCTCGTGCAGTAATGGTGACAAGCTCAATTGGTGGAGGATGGCTTGTTCTAGACATTATTTTCGGTTTAGTTCCTGTTATCGTTGATGCCGCAACTGGAAACTGGAATTCACTTGATGAGAATAGAGTAAATACAACACTTGAGAAGAAATAATGTAGAATGAGGGAGTAGCTCCAGTTGCGCAACCTCCGTCAATCTCATTTGCATCGTTATAAAACAAAAGCGGTTACGAGAGTTTATCTCGTAACCGCTTTCTACTTGTGCGGAAGAGGGGACTTGAACCCCTATGCCCTTTCGAGCGCCACTCCCTCAAAGTGGTGCGTCTGCCATTTCGCCACTTCCGCAGAGGGTCACAAAAGTAGGAAACCTTGCCATGACGGCAAAATCAGCGGCCTGCTTTGCCGTGCAGCTGAGCGATGATATCTCGGGCTGCTCTTGCTCCCTGCTCAGTTGCATTTTCTATTGCAGGAGCGCAGTCATTGTCAGTGCCAGCAAAACGTAGGCGTGTAGTTGGTACGCTTGCTTGCTGCGCTGGACCGTTGTGTGAGCCAACAGTTGGAACAACAACGCCATGTCCCCACCCCCAACAATGCACCTCAATGATGGACTCTCGTTGCTCATCGGTGAGAAACGCTGCGTACTTCTCAACGGTTGCAGCTGCAAACGCAGCAAAGCTTTCGGAACTCTGCAGCATACTTCGTTGAGACAATTGCAGCGGTACGTAGAGAGAAACAATATTGACGTTTGATGCTGATTGAATGCTCATCGGGTCAATGATGTCCGTGTATGTTTCTTCACTGCGCAGATCCCACGTGTCATACGCATCACCACTCGTTAGTGCAACGAGAGAGCGAATCTGAATAGTAACATAGGGGGCGTATGTGAGCTGACTCAATGCCTTGAGCCGGTTAACACTTGGACGTGCCAGAAGTCTCGGTAGCTGATATTTTGGTACAGCAATAATTCCATAGCGCGCTACATGTCTCGTTACGGAACCATCGGCCTCAACTGCATCTACTTCCACGCTTGTTTCGGTTTCATTGATTCGTGCCACAAGAGATGACGGATGAATATTCGTTAGCTGCCTTGCAACACCATCAGTTAATCGCGATGTACCGCCCGCAAAACTATACCGTGGGTAGCCCAAAGGCGTACCAAATTCAGACTGGTAGAAGTTGAGCAAACAATATGCATTTGTCTGCCGAGAGGCTGCTCCCATCGAAGACCGACTATATGCGTTGAGAACTTTATCAAGTGTTGCCGAGCCAAACTGTTTGGCGTAATCAGCAGATGACACTGCGTCAAGCTCTCGGTTTTTCGATGAAAGTGTTTGTGCCAACGGATACGTTGGAAGATCGTCTGACATGGCAAGAAGCCGGTCTCGAAATCGCTGCATTCCCTGCCGGTCATCTTCATTCTTCACAACTGCACGCAGTGTGTTGTCTGACCAGAGGTCTCGCACACGTTCGCCACTGGCGAGAATGTGCACATCATCTGGACACTGAACAGACTCAATCTTTGCAGCGCGCATGAGGAGTTCAATTTCTTCTGTCTTGCTTACGAAATACACGCTTCCAAGCGGAACAGAAACTCCATTCATGGTTTCGCTAACCGCGCTGCCTCCAAGACGATGCTCTGCCTCGAGCAGCACCGAATTTATTCCATTCAATTGCAACACAAGAGCAGCCGTTAACCCCGAAATGCCACCACCCACCACAATCACATCGTGTTGAGTTGTTGTGCGTGCAATGGGAAGGGGCTTACCATCACGCAGATATTCGTGTGCAACACGAAACTGTGGAGTGCCTGTGCGCGGTCGTAAGGCGTCGGCAATCTTTTGAAGCTTGGTGTCTTCCGCACCAGAGCGCTTCTTGTCACAGCCCGGGAGCGGTGCTAAGAACACCGCACCAGAGCCCAGTATGATCGTGTAAAGAAAGTCTCTGCGTGAATTCACTATGCCGTAATGTACGAGGTTGTGTTCGTAACTCTATCGTACCACGGTTAGTGGTACGATAGTACGGGCACCATTGACGGAGACTGTGCAGATATAGGAGCCTGATGAGAGGCCCCGCACAGGGACACGCATGGTACCAGGCATTACTCTGTCTGTATAAATATTCTGCAAGAATCTGCCTTCAGTTCCATAGATGTCTACCTTTACTATCCCCGGAACAGGCTGATACCATTCCAATGTTGTCTGGTCAGTCATTGGATTTGGCGCCACTCTCACGTCTACCTGTACTCTGCCCGCATAGGAGTCATCCACGCTTGTGGAGCGCTGCAGAACACCAAGTGGTAGCACACGGTCTTCTAACACTGATTCCGTGTCTTCTGGCGAACCGCCGAACCAATTTTCTAGCACATCCGCATACACTCTTCGGTAATCCCATTGATATCTCAGGTCGCCATTGCTATCAAAGTTTTTTAGATCTGGCATTTCTCCATAAACGCCAGCACGCACGCCATTTCCGAAGACAAACTGCACCGAGGCCGCACCGTGGTCTGTACCGCGACTTCCATTCTCATATGGCCTGCGGCCAAACTCTGATACCGTCATTCCAACAACGCGATCAGCAAAACCCTGAATCAATGCATCCTGCATGAAGGTTCCGATACCCGTGCTCAACATCTCAAGCAAATATGGGTGGAGTCCATTGAGATTTTCATCCTGCTGTTGAACGTGAGTATCAAAGCCACCCATGTATACAAGGTACACCTTTGTCTTAAGGCCGCCACTGATGAGGCGCGCCACAAGCTTCATCTGCTTTACAAAGTTGTTAGCGTAATACGTTACTTGGTTAGAGCCCTTATCAAAGGCATCTTTTACTACCGTGGAGTAACGATCTGATTGCTCTGCAACCAGTCTCACAAAATTAAACTCATGACCAAAGCGAGTATCCTCGGGCATTGGATCCATATCGGGCGATAGCCCTTGACCCAATTCGAAAAATTTCTGCGGATCGGTAAGTGCAATGCCTGTGTCGCCCTTAGGACTGCGAAGGAGCATGGACAAGGAGCCCCCTATCTGCACCGCAATTGGATCTGGCGGAAGTACTTCTGGGAAGCCATTGATCTTGTTGGACCAATAGCGGCCAAGCCATCCATCTGCAAGGCGCTTTTCTGGGTCAGATGAATTAAATCCACTGAGCCAGATATCTGTAGAGCGGAAGTGCGAAAGATTTGGATTCTCGTATCCAATACCATTAATAATGGCAAGGCGGCCGTCCTCAAACATGCGCTTGAGGTTGTACGGCGCTTTTGAATCCAGGGACGGGTGCATGTAGACGTTTGACAGCACATTCACTGCCTTAATCTTTGGCACTGCAATGCTCGGACGGATCTTGTAATATTCAGGATCATCTACAGGTACAATCGTATTGAGTCCATCATTGCCACCAAACATTTGAATGACAATAAGAATACGATCATCATCTGCTTGGACACGCTCTCCGAGGTCACCCGGAGAAAATGCTTTTAGCGGGATGCCCCCAAGGACCTGCGTACCAACGGCTGCAGCGGCCGTGGTCGAGAGAAAGGTGCGACGCTTCATCGGATTTCCTTATCCATCGTGTTCACGTTTAGGGGGCTTAACAAAGTTGAAAGTCCGGTGCCTTGGCAATCGCCTTTAACAATTCGCGCATTGCTCGTGCAGAGGCAGAAGGCACAAGAAGTTTTTCGGCCCATGTATAATCGGGCTGACCTTCCAAGAGTGCGCTCTTGTAGAAATCGAGTCGTGCCGGAGAGACCGCAACAGGCAATAAGAACTTGGTAACACCAAGAACAAATGCCGCAACGTCCTCATACTTCGAAAACTCGCGAATGAAAACATTAGCACGTACATCGGTCATAGAATCAATGAGCTTACGAGCAAACTCACGCCTGCGTGGATAGGTGTTTGTGCTAATCCATGCATGATATCCTGGCCATCCAGCTACGTTTGGCGGATCAAGCATCACCTGGTCCATCTCGAGCACCCAGAACTGTGGATCAAGTTCTGCAACACCAAACTGACGTTGTAGGCCAACCACAAATTCTACCGGCGTCTTGATTTGTGCGCCACGAATAGCAGGATCAAAAAAGTGCTGACTTGTAAAAAGCTTCTTCAACATTGGTTTGATTTCAAATCCAGATGTCTTGAACTCATTTGCCAATTCGTTGAGGAGCTTTGGATCTACATCATTTGGAGAGCTGTACACGAAATACAGATACGCTTTGCGTGCAATGAATCTGGCAACAGCATCAGGCCTGATACGGTGAATGATGTTGATAAGCTCAAACACCTCTTCGTTCAACACCTGAAACTCTGTGTTGTTATCCGGTGTGCGCGCAGCAATCGTTACACCTAAGAACTCTTTTGCTCCTGTATCGTGCTTGTTGGCATCAAACCATGTGTTGTAGATACCCTTCGGCGCGGGCTGATCGTTAAATCGTGAAGTCTTCCATCCAGTCAAAACACGCGCGGCCTGCTGAACATCACCCTCGGTATACCAGCCTATGCCTGTTGTGAAGAGCTCAAGCAATTCTCGACCGTAGTTTTCATTCGGCCTACCAACTTCATTGTACGTACCACCAAGGTAGAAGACCATGGCATTATCAACGGTAACATCAAGAGCCATGCGTGGGAAGTTGCCCAAGCGATTGCTACGAAGCATTCGATACTGGCGATAGTGCATTTGTGGCACCATGTACGTTTCATCAAATGAAAACTCCGTAGCCCAGTGGCTCATCCAAAACATTGTGATGCGTTCAATTGCTGTGGCATCTCCCATCATGCGGTTTAGCCACCAATTTGATAGCAGACGGTGGTTAGAACTCCACCAACCTTCAATCGCAAAGCGAGTTTCTAAATCTGCACCCTCTGGATTTTCTGTATAGTCCACAAGCGTCTGCGTTGCTGGGTCCAACCATTGTGCAAACTTGATATCTGGCGTTGGACTTCCTGGATCGTCGGGTCCCAAGAGCTCATCTACAAGAACACCTGCTTGCTTACCAACATGACTGAGCGCAACCGGCATAGAAACGGCAAAGCCGAGCCTGCGGTACAAATGGAGCACGTCATCAAGCGTGAGAGGTGTGGTGTTCGGCTCAAGGCCGGCTTGCACCATTGGAGCAGAGTGTAATTCTCCCCCACCGCGTTTTGAAGCGCGCACCAGACTAGAAAAGAGGTTTCTTCTGTTCATCGCTCCCTCAATGGAGTTGTGATCGTCAATGACACTGTCCGGCAGTAGAACCGGCCTTCAGGCAATTCGTTACTATAAGGCAGAACGGCTGGTCCAACACCCTTTACCTCAGAAATTCTGAGTGAAGGGGCTATCAAACGTACGAAACGTTCAACAGATTGAGCTCTATCGGTAGAGAGAGTCATGTTGTGTTGAAGCTCTCCAAGGCGGTCCGTTGAGCCTACAATGGAAGCTACACTTCCCTCACTGGATGAGGATTGTACAACACGTCGCATCATTTCTTTATTCTGTTCAGAGATATCTGCTCTATCAAAGTCAAACACAATAAGACTGAGTCTGCTTACTTCAAAATTGCTCACTGTTTTCACAACAGGAAAACGGGTGGTTGCATTCACGGGCGAGCCCTCTCTTTGAACTATCTCCAACACTGCATCTAGCGTGTCAGTGGCGCCAATCACAGGACCAAGCTTGTCGGTCATCTCTTGCGTGAGGTCAAAACTTATCTGTGCGGGTGGGGCCTCGCCCCCTGCCCGCTCACCAATTCTGCGCTCGCGGTGGTTAACGTTCAGTGACCAGGTCCGAGACTGGCTTGGGTTGCGCACGATAACGGCAAAATCATGATGTGGCTGCACAGGCACGTACTCATTGAAACGGGTGTGCACCACGGGGTCTAGCACGATACCGTCGTTTGCGCTGAGTTCAACACGACGATTCTCTTCAATTCCTTGAGCGTAGTCTTCATTGGAAAACAGGACCGGACGTTCAGTAGTACGAACAACAAATCTGTTCTCGCTTAATCCCCATCGCTGCTGCATAAAGGCAACTACGCTTTCTGCTCTAGCCAACGCAAGTTTTATTCGCTGATCCGATGTACTTGCCTCAATGCCATCCGTTGTACCCGTTACTGTTAGCACCGAGCGAGGATTTTTCTTCATGCGAGCGCCAACAATGTCAAGCATCCGGTAATAGATCGGAAGTGTCTGTTTTGGTAACTGAAATTCATTAAACGAAGCAACATCATCTGAGCCTACATACTGAGAGCGCAGTGACGTTGACGCGCTGTCAAAGAAGATGTATGGTAACAGTGGATAGGTCTGCGTAACAACCGTCTCTCTCATCTCAAGTGGCTGAGATCGTACAGATGCTATGACGGCAGGTATTGGTTCTGGCTCTGCCGGAGGAGGTGGCGGCGGAGGTGCTTCAACAACCAGGGGCGGAGGAGTTGGCTCTGGAGCAGGTATCTCATCGCTAAACATTCGATACCGCAGTTGTAGTCCAGCGCCAGCAAATGACTGTTTCCAGTTTGCCATTGATGAGATTGAGTTTAGACCATACCGGTAAAAGACTTCGGGACATAGCTCTACGTATTTTGATAGAGTAATGACGGCTCCCAAAGCACCTGAAATACCTATCGCAGTTCCTAGACCTGGGAAGTCACCCTGTCCTGTTGAGCGCCTTTGTGTGCCATCTGGAAAGAGTATTCCTGAGGGTGACGTGATCTCTTCTGTCTGCTGAAATTTTGCACTTACCAGTGGATTCCCAGCGTCGAAGGATGCTCTGATGTATAGTGGTATAGACTCAACAGGGCGAGACCTTAGGCCCAACTCAACAGCAACGTAACCCAGTGACGTGGCAAACACATGGTTGCGGCTCATTGGCACATACGTGTTTGTGTTAGGATCTAACACTTCAAATCCGTCAACAGTTATTGTTGAGAGTCGTGCTGGACGAAGTGAATACACCACAGCACCAGAAAGTTCTAACGCATCGCCAAAAAGTGAATATTCCCCGGATATGCCAGCAAAGAAGCCGCTTGAATTGCCATTTGGGAATTGTCCACAATCTGTGCTTCCAGAAATAACTGGAATAGTGGACGTGTTCATTACGAACTGATAGCCGCCTTTAACCCCAATTGATGGGACTTGGGCATGCCCAATGCTCAAAGCAATGAGAGAGGAAACTGCTATTGACAGGACGCGATCACACTTCATATGGCTGTAGGTTACGGAAAAGTGCTTAAATGGGCGAGATCATTTTACTAATCTCTGACCATTCCGTCTTGGAAAGGATGCTATAAAGATAAAAGGCCCCGAAGCCGATGAGGGTAACTCCGGTGACCTGTTGAATACGATGCACGAACTTTGGAGTCATGCGTTCTCGGAAGGCCAGGACGAGTTTCACAAGCGTCATAAGCCACCCCATGTTACCCACGCCAAATCCAATAGAGAATAACATTGCGTTGACAAATGACTGTTCAAAGATGTCCATTTTCTGAATGAACGTTGTCATTGCCATCACCGCGGGCACAAACGTAGGATTAGCAAGATTGGCAACGGCAAATCCAACACCAACAAAAAATGGACCGTTCGATGAAACTCGTGAGAGGATTGCTTCACCCCGTGCCGACTTCACAGCAGGGTCTCGTTTAAATGGGTGCTCACGAACTTGCGAAACACCAAAACCAACCATTACACCAACAACAAGGAGTTGAATACCAAGTGTAACGAGTGGGTTGCCCCCTTCAAGAGAGCGTAGGAAGTCTACTACGGCAGAACTTGCCCACATGGCAAGCGCGCAATAGAGCACGTCAAAGAGTCCAGCGCCAAGCGCAAGTTTTATTGATTGGCGCCATCCATCACGCAGTCCCGTTCTGAGCGCCGCCATACCAATTGGCCCCGGCGGAATAGCAAGCACGTAACCAACGAGTATACCGGCAAGGAGGGCAACGATCATATCTGGCTAAGATAGCAGTATGTTAACTTAGACACATTATTTGGAGACAGAGAATGGCGGTACTCTCGCCTCAGAACCGTAAGGGGCTGGTGGCTACTCTTGGACTTTTTACTACCGTTTCACTGGTAGTGGGTGGGATGATTGGCTCTGGGATTTTTCGCAATCCCTCAACGATGGCCAGCATTCTCCACTCGCCAGAGCTCTTGCTGGGTGTCTGGGTTGTAGCTGGTCTTGTTACAATGTTTGGGGCATTAACAAATGCTGAAATAGCCGGACTCATCCCCATCACTGGAGGTCAGTACCAATATTTCAGAGTGATGTATGGAGACTTCATGGCCTTTCTTTACGGCTGGGCGCTCTTCGTTGTGATTCAATCTGGATCAATCGCCTCTATAACATTTGTCTTCGCTGAATATTTCAACTCGGTCACACCATTGTGGCAGCTTGACGATGCCACGTCATCTGCCTGGGCTCTATCGCTTCCTTTTGCTACGATTTACCCGCTAAAACAAATCGGCGTAAAGCTCCTCACCTTTGGAGCGGTGGCAGTGTTAACAACCATCAATGCGTTTGGAGTGAAGGAGGGTGGAAGGGTACAAGGCCTCTTTACGGTTGCAAAAATTGCAGCAATACTCTTCCTCATTGTAATGGCATTTACAAGCACCAGTGGTAGCGTTGGGAACATTGTTGTGCACTCAACCGCCGCTGTTCCTGTTGGCACTGCGCTCATCTTTGCGCTTGCAATGGCAATGAACAAAGCCTTATGGTCATACGATGGGTGGAACAACCTTACATATGTCAGTGGCGAGGTCAAAAATCCACGTGTTACAGTGCCTCGCGCGCTGATGATTGGCACGGCCATTTGCATCGCAGTGTACGTGCTGATCAATCTTGCCTACCTCACCATCCTACCAATCGATGCGCTCAGCGCATCATCAGCAGTTGCGCGCGATGCTGCATTTATTATGATGGGAACCTTTGGTGCCGTCTTTGTTTCCGTTGCCGTTATGGTCTCCACCGTTGGCACATCAAACGGTACCATTCTTGCAAGTTCGCGCGTGTATTATTCGATGGCAAATGAAGGTATGTTTTTTAAGGGAGCGGGAGTTATCCATGGGAAATTCCGTACACCTGTGCGGTCACTTGCATTGCAGCTAGGCTGGACAACGGTACTCATCTTTTCTGGTACGTTTGACATGCTCACAGACATGCTCATATTCGTAAGCTGGGGATTTTATGCATTGGGCGCATATGGTGTATTTGTGCTTCGGCGCAAGATGCCGGATGCACATCGCCCGTACAAAACGTGGGGTTATCCTTTTGTGCCTATCATCTTCATTTTGTTTGCCGTAACGTTTCTTGTTTTCACAGTTTTTTCAGACATCGAGAACTATAACAACGGAAGCGCCCCAGTTGTTAACTCACTCTGGGGCGTAATACTGCTCTCTTCGGGAATACCATTTTATTGGTGGTTCAAAAAACGAGGCCGAGGCTTACGTTCAGAAACGACATAGTTTCTTCACCATCTGATTTGCCAACCAAGTTTGTCATGTTATACTTGAGTTCAATGAATGGCTTTAATCCGCCTAGATTGAACTCAACACCCCCTGTGAACGCTGCGCCACCACGAGCGGTCTTGGGCTCCAACTCTTGTCCTTGGCCAACAATCAGATTCTCAAAGATGTCACTGCGCGTTGCGATTGAAACGCTCTTATACGTATACATTGCTTCGGCAGAAATATATGGCCGCACAAGTCTTTTGATCGGAATGAATGTGAATCCCGCATAAAATGGAACGAACGTCGTAACCGTTTGTAACAGGCATCTTGTGCCATCATCAAGGGTTGCTGTTTGATCCTGACCGGGGAACTGAGTGAACTGCAAGCCCCCTGAGAAACTAAAGGCATCGTTGAGGCCGAATCGCAACTTTGCACCCAAATGAAATCCGAGGCTCGATGCCGATTGGTAGGCGGCGCCGATACCTAGAGTGTCAAGAGTGTTATAAACCTGCTCAATAGAAGCACTCGGGATACTTGGGCCAAGATAGACCCCAATGGAAAATGGCTCACCCCCACTGTCATCAGCGGCAAACAGCGGAAGTGCGGCTGTCACTGCTACTATGAGCGCCGAAAGAAAGAGACGAGGTGCGTAGTGCATGCCAATACCCTCATGAAATCCATTTGTAAAAGACGAAAGTACGCCATTGCCCGTTGTCCACACTGACCGATAGGTCAACGAGTGTGTTCCCAAGTAATGTAGTTTTGCCGCATGAATCGTGCCACAAGTTGTATCCTCGCTGCCCTCCTCACCACGGGAGTTGCGTCTTCTCAAGTCATACCGCCCACGCGAATTGGGATCTCTGGAGGGTTAACGCTTAGCCCCCTATCGCCATCTGTTAGAACATGGCGAAGCTTTTCTAGTATCCAACCACAATTCGCACTCTTTGAGACGAATGATTCCTGGAGATTTACAAATGGTAGTATGGGACTTGGTGCAGGGGTGGGTCTGCTGTTCGGATTTCCGATAACGCCTAACATCCACATTAGCGGCAGAATTGGCTACAACAGCATGTTGGGCTCGGCATCTGCACAACAGATCATTGCTCCAACAACAGTTGATCACACAATCGATGTGTTTTCATCGACACTTGAGATTACGCCCGCAGCAGAATTTTATGGTCTCTTTGGATCGTTTTCCCTGCATCCCTTGGTAGGTCTTGAGTTCGGAATTCCGTTGGCAACATGCGTTACGCAAAAAGCAACGGCAACATCTCAGAACACAACAACCACACAGACGTTTGCCGATGCTTCTGACATTCCAGACAGGTCTGTGCGTGCAGCACTCCTTATTGGGTTAGGCTATACATTGCGTCTCGACAGCTTCTGGTATATGCAACCAGAGATCTCCTACCGCATTGCGTTGTCCGATGTATCATCGAACGCTGCGTATGCACCAACATCGTTTTCACAAATTCGCATTGGTGTAAACATCTTCTTTGGTTTTCCCGACAAGCCAGATGCGCCACCCTCATCCAGAGGCATGAGTGCTACCATTGATCGCATTACTGCCTACGACCGTGATGGCAGAGAGGTGAACGTAAACGCTCTCAATGTTGAAGATGTACGCTACAACGAAATGTTTCCGCTTGTGCCGTATGTTTTTGCAAGTGAAAAGGGTCTTCCTGATTCAAATTCACAAGTCGTGAATTTCATGTCTGAAAAGGGTGGTTTCCAACCCGAGACTTTGCCTCTCGATGCCATTGAAGTGAATCGTAATTTTCTACAGATCATCGGCACGCGGATGATAAAGTACCCACAGGCAACGCTTACCATAACGGGCACAACCGCTGGTGCGTCTGAAGCAAAGCTGGGCAGCCTTGCACAGCGCAGAGCCAATTGGGCAAAACAGTATCTGGTGAGTGCATTTGGACTTGATTCATCGCGCATTGCAGCGCGCTCATCGGCAACACCATCAAAGCCGTCTTCTACAATAGACCCAGACGGAATTGTTGAAAACAGAAGAATTGAGTTTGCATCAAACGTGCCTGACGTGCTTGCGCCTGTGGTTATTACTGCTGACAACCAACGTGTTTCATCTCCGGATGTTGTGACGTTTCACCCCAAGGTTGACACAGACGATTCATTGAGTACATGGTCCCTTACCGTGATGCAGGCAGGGCGCCCATTGCGCGAGATCAACGGCATTGGCCACCCAGCCCGTGTGAGTTGGCCGATCAGACCAAATGAACTTTCTACTGCACAGGTGCCGGTAGATTATGAGATGGTGTTTCGTTCGGTGAAGGGAGACAGTGCCGTGGCAACGGGTTCTATCCCCGTAGACTATGTTTCGAGCATGCGCAAAAAGACAGAGAACCTGCCGGACCGCACCATAGATAAGTATTCTTTGATCTTGTTTGACTTCGATAAGGCAACGCTTACTGAGGATAACTCTCGCATTCTTGAACAGATGGTTCTGCCCAACATCACGTCAACGTCAAAGGTCACTATCATTGGTTACACGGACCGTATTGGTAACGATGCCTATAATGAGAAACTATCGCGGGAACGCGCAGAGACCGTTAAAGTGTTTCTACAAGCGCGAGCAAGTGACGCAACGTATAGCATTAACGGAGTTGGCGAAGCCACAGAGATCTTTCCCAACGATATTGCTATAGGACGTCAGCTTTCCCGCACAGTTCAGGTCATTGTAGAAACTCCGCGGCGCTAAAGAGCCCCTTCCCCTTTTTGCAGAACAGAGGACATCACGTTGGACTACAGGTTTCTCAATAGTATCGAAACGCCAGAAGACCTACGCAAGCTTCCTGAAACGGAGTTGCGTCATGTCAGCGATGAGGTTCGTGAATTTCTCATTGACACCATCACGCGTGTAGGCGGACACTTTGGCGCGGGCCTCGGCACAGTTGAGCTTACCGTTGCGTTGCACTACGTTTTTAACACACCGCACGATAAACTTGTTATTGATACAGGGCACCAGGCATATCCGCATAAGATCCTCACTGGCCGCAGAGAATCATTACAAACAATTCGTCAGCGAGGGGGCTTGTCCGGTTTCCTCAAGCGCACCGAAAGCATCTATGACGATTTTGGTGCCGGACATGCCACAACATCAATCTCTGCTGCATTGGGAATGGCTGCTGCTAGAGATCAACTCAAGGAAGATTACAAGGTTGTAGCTGTCATTGGTGATGGCGCCATGACCGGCGGACTTGCCTATGAGGCAATGAACAACTGTGGCATATTGAAGAGCGACATTCTTGTTGTACTCAATGACAACAACATGTCCATTGCTCCCAACGTGTGGGCGTTGTCAAATTATTTCTCTGAGATCTTCGCATCGCCTGCAGGCAGAAAGTTGCGCGAGAGAGTTGTGGGAATGACGGAGCGCATGGACAGTTTTGGCGATCGTATACGTTCACTGGCCCACCGCCTTGAAGGTGGGATGAAGGCCGTGATTACTCCTGGCATGTTATTCGAAATGTTAGGCTTTAAATATTTTGGGCCAATGAATGGGCATAACGTTAATCAGCTCGTTACCATGCTGCAGGGCATACGCGAGATGAAGGGTCCAATCCTACTTCATGTAATAACGCAAAAAGGCAAGGGGTACGGACCTGCGGAGCGCGACAAACAATTCCTCCATGCTATAGGCAAAGTAGATAAGATTACCGGCAAAGCACCTGCTTCGCCCCCTCCTGCAATTGCTTCTCCGCCGTCATATCAAAAAGTTTTTGGCGAGGCAATGGTGGAGATTATGTCTACCAATCCACGCGTTGTGGGCATCACCGCTGCCATGCCAGATGGTACGGGGCTTGACATTGTGCAGAAGCAGTTCCCTGACAAAGTCTACGATGTGGGCATTGCAGAGGGTCATGGAGTTACTTTTGCCGCCGGCCTTGCAACACAGGGTATTGTTCCTGTTGTTGCCATTTATTCGTCGTTCTTACAGCGTGCGTTTGATCATATTGCGCATGACGTAGCGCTGCAGCATTTGCACGTTGTGTTTGCACTGGACAGATCGGGTGTCGTTGGCGCCGATGGCCCAACACACCACGGCGTATTAGACATGGCGTATTTGCGTGTTATACAAGGCATGGTAGTGATGTCGCCAAAGGATGAGCAAGAATTGCGCGACATGCTATACACCGCCATACACTCGTACACTGCTGGCCCCGTAGCTATCCGT
Organism: Ignavibacteria bacterium; assembly: GCA_947495975.1. GTDB lineage: Bacteria > Bacteroidota > Ignavibacteria > Kapaibacteriales > Kapaibacteriaceae > UBA10438. The sequence goes on from CANMBE010000015.1 coordinate 46,679, forward strand.
TATCCACGTGGCAGTGGCGTGGGTACTCCGATACGTCCGATGAGTTCCATTGAAATTGGCAAGAGCGAAACGCTACGTCACGGCAAGGACGTTGCAATTATTGCTATTGGCAAGATGGTATCATATGCCATAAAGGCTGCAGAGATTTTAGCAGAGCAGGGCATTGATGCAGAGGTTGTGAATGCACGATTTGTAAAGCCCTTAGACGTAGCTATGATAGATGATGTAGCAAAACGGATAGGTAGGATCATTACCGTAGAAGACGGACAGATTCAGGGCGGGTTTGGAAGTGCCGTTGCCGAGCATCTCGCCCAGTATCATGCTACCAACGTCGACTTCAAGATCCACGGCATTGCAGACATCTATGTAGACCATGGGACGCAGGAAGAGCAACACGCAGAGCTGCTCCTTGATACGAACGGCATAGTAGCCGTCACAAAAGATTTTCTCACAAACAGTTATCAGATACCCCAAATCAATCGTATTTGGTAACTTTGTGGCTGTCTAAGATCCCGTAGCTCAGCTGGTTAGAGCATTTGACTTTTAATCAAAGGGTCCTGGGTTCGAATCCCAGCGGGATCACAAAGTGTGATTGATCAGGATAGATGGGGATACATGAAAATGGCTGAATCCCCTACTAACAAGCAGATTCAGGCATTATTGAAGATAGTCGATACATCCTGATCTGACCTGCTCCCCAAAAACACTACCAACAGAAATGATAGTTTGGTAGTCGAAAGTGACCTGCCCCCGTTTGTTGGTCCACCTGTAATGTTAGTCATTAAGCAGCGAACCTAAAAATGGTTGATGAGCTTCCTGCGGTGACGTGGGACCTTGCCGTTACGGTCTGCGACTCCGCCCGCGAGCATTGTCCGGTGCTCCCCGGCTCACGTATGACGCATATCTCCTTTGACGATCCGCCTCGACTTACGCAGGGCATGAGCGACGACGATGCATTACCTGTGTACCGTCGGGTGCGCGATGAAATCGCCGCTATGGTGCACAGATCAACATCAGCGTCCCACAAATCGCCGAGAGCGTTGCGATCTACCTTGGCATTCCTCTCGCCGCAGGAGCGATCACACGATTCGCCATGGTGCGCTTGCGTGGCGAAACATGGTATGAGCAGAAGTTCCTCCCAGCGATTAGTCCACTGACGCTTATCGCGCTTCTTGGTACCATCATTCTCATGTTCAGTCTGAAGGCAACCACGATGCTTGCGTTGCCGCTCGACGTTGTGCGGATCGGTGTGCCCCTTACCGTGTACTTCCTCGTGATGTTCGGTGTGAGTTGGTGGTTGAGCAGGCGCATGGGAACAGATCCCGAGAAGACCACGACGTTGGCGTTTACAGCTGCATCGAACAACTTCGAGCTCGCAATCGCCGTGGCCATCGCTGTCTTTGGCCTCTCGTCGAGTCAGGCCTTTGCGGCCGTGATCGGCCCCCTCATCGAAGTCCCCGTGATGCTCCTCCTGGTGAACGTGGCAAACCGCTGGCGGCGCGGGTAGACGTTTGGCGATTTTGTCGACTTTCCGTATCTACGAGCGTAGACAACGTACCAACCGCTCGAGCTGTGAATTTCGGAGATCGTTATGTCGCGCCTTTCCCTCATTATCTGCCTCGTTGCACTGTCGATCATGCCGGTGCGGGCAAGCACCTACTATGTGAGCATCACTGGCAACGATGCAAACAACGGCACGCACCCCTCAACAGCCTGGCGCACGCTACGGCCCACGATGAATGTCGACTTCAATGCAGGTGATTCACTGCTGTTGTATGGCGGTGAGACGTTCACCGGCAGACTGTACTTCGATGACAAGGATGCCAATAGCGCTGTTGATCCGTTCGTGATCAGCACATATGGAACGTCATCGCGAGCGACGATTCTCGCTGAGGATGGGTACGGAATCTACGTGTACAACTCACAGGGCATTCACATCGAGAACCTGATCATCAAGGGTTCCGGGATGAATAAAAACACAAAGGCCGGCGTTGAGTTCTTTCTAGATGTCGCAGGCGATGTGAAGTACAAGAACATCGTGCTGAAGAATCTCGTGGTCTCCGACTTTGGTCAGGCCGGCGTGCGTGTTGGCGCATGGCAAGGTAACTCGGGCTACGAGAATGTCTTGCTCGAGGATCTTGATGTACACGACAATCTGTACGATGGAATTCAAGTGTATGGCTTCTTCTCACAGGTTGGATACCCACATAAGAACGTAACGATTCGACGTTGCAAGGCCTACAATCATCCTGGATTCGCCGACCCCAAGAGTATTCGTGGCAATGGCATTGTCGTGAGCAACACTGATGGAGCACTCATAGAGTATTGCGTTGCCTATGAGAACGGACGCGACAATGTGCATTGTGGTGGGCCAGGGGGCATCTGGGCCTATGATGCAAACAATGTGACGATTCAATTCAGCGAGAGCTATCGCAATGCAACGAATAGCTCGTGTGACGGACTTGGTTTCGACCTTGATGGCGGTGTCACGAACTCCGTGATTCAGTACTGCTATTCACACGACAACGCTGGTGGCGGCTACCTGCTCGGGCAGTATGATGGCGCACGACCGTGGGCCAATAACACGTGTCGCTACAACATCAGCGTGAACGACGGCCGCAAGAATGCAAGTGCAATCACAGTGTTCAAGGGTGGCACCACAACGACGATCCGTGATGCATATATCTACAACAACACGATTTACACCTCGCCCTCAGCATCAAATCCCGAAGTCGCTGGCATTGGCATCACGAAATGGAATCCTGGCATTGAGAATGTTCGGATCTACAACAATGTGATCATCACGACAGGCAACGTTCCACATGTTCGTGTGCCTGTCGAGTATGAAGCTCACCTCGCAGGTAACGTCTACTGGTCACCATCGTCATCCATCACGATTGACTTTCAGGGAACGATCTATCGCGATCTCAACTCACTCCGTCTTGGAGCACAACAGGAGAGCGTTGATGGCAAGCCAACGGGATGGATCGGCGATCCACGCCTTGTGCAAGCTGGGTACGCAAGCGTTCTTTGGCCAGCTGCACCAGAGACAATTCCAGCGTACGCGATCAGCTCTCCGTTATCTCGCGCATTCAATGGCGGTGTCGATGTACAACGCTTGCTTGGCAAAAGCGTTGGTACACGTGACCTCGCGGGCAATGACATCCCAGCGTACGGCCTGTACGATGTAGGAGCAATCGAGTACGTGGGCGACACCACAGGAAGCTGGATGAACGATACCACAGGGGGCGGCACAGACACCACCGACAATGGTGGAGGAACATCTGTGTATGATGCCACCGGACGGCTTGTATCGGGCGTGTTCCCAAATCCTACGAATGGAGCATTCACACTTGTCTCGCCGATCCTCGATCATGCCAACAGTGTCGTTGTAACGTCGCTCCTCGGAGAGCGCATTATGTCGCTTGCGCCGCAGGGCCTTCGTATCAGTATCGATGGCACACATCTCGACGGCGGCATGTATCTCGTTCGTTTGCTCGATCGACACGGCAGCATGCTCTCGCAGCATACAGTAGTGCTTGCCAAGTAAGATCAGCGAATCGGCGTTCGTAGCAAGATCTCGACCGTGCGATTGTAGAGTCGCGTCTCAGGCAACTGATTGACGAACGGTGGTCTTGCAGATGAGCCGGCCTCCCCTTCGCCTAGGATAGCCCGCTTCGCTCCCCCAGCGATTGTTGCGGACGCTTCGCGTGCACGCAGAATTGAGAGTTCGGCATTCCGCGTTGCATCACCTTTCCTATCAGTAAAACCTGTGATCGTGATTGATGTGCGTGGCGTAATCTCAGGGTTGATGTAACGGTCTATGATAGACGACTGGACAGCAAGCATTCTACCGGTGCCGTACTCGAACTGCGTCAGCATGAAACGACTCTCAGTGCTATCAGCATCTCCGGAGTACCGCCTACGTGCTTGTACGTCGTATCGCACAGGCAATACTGATGACGCAAATGCCGAATCCGCTTGGCGTCTCACGAGAGCATTATACTGGACCCTCCTGACACGTTGGAGCGGATCGGAGAAGCGAACATCAATGCGCTGAAGATGCGGCCCTTCTCCAGCTTCAAGCCAATCATCAACATCTCCGACATCTGCCTGCAGGACTTGTCGCACAGAGTCCTGATCAGTGTTCCACCAGGTCTTCAACGTCGCGCCACGAACGTCCGTGGCAATAACAGATGAGCTCATAGGTGGCAGTGTCATCACTCGTGTTGTATCAGCGACGACGACCGGATCGAGCACAGCAGCTATGGTCGAAGACAGCTCGACACGTCTGTTCTCCTCATATCCATCACGTCGATCTTGTACGTCGGGCATCGATGTGACCGCAGCTGTTGGCGAGCGGATACCAGATACGATACTGATCCGCTCCGATGCTATCTGCCACCTCGATGTGAGATACTGTACAACCGTCTCAGCACGTCTCTTGGCAAGACGCACATTCCCTGTTTCGACTCCCTGATCATCAACGTATCCAGCTACCGTGAGTCGAGCCGATGGATACTCATCGCGGAGTCGACGTCCAACGATGTCGAGAATGTGATAATAGACCGCCAGCGTTCGGTCGGCCACCGACGCCTGTTCGGCGCGCTTCTGATAGACAACTGCACGTTCATGAAAGGTCGAAGGATCAACATTCCCAGCATAGCGCTCTGGGATCTGTGCAGACCCAACATCGAAGAACACGAATGGCAGCAACGCGTGAATATCAACATCAAATTGCTCATCTATCCGCACCACGATTGTGCCAGCCGGAGATGGGGCCATTGCAATCAGGTTTGTCGTAACCGCGAGAGGGCGAGAGACAGGAATCGGATTGTCAATATGCTGCGTATCCATTTGTACAGGCTTGGGTATCGACTTCCACATCGCCAGGAGGTCGAGTCGCACCCCTCCAAGAGAGAGCACGCGTGTTCCATCACCCGCGAGAGACGAAAGCGGTAACTCGACCATCAGTCGAGCACGGAGATCAATGTTGTCCGACATTGGAAGGTACACGCCGACGCCAAGCTGCGCCGATAGCCAGGACGACACGACACTTGCCACTGTTGTATCGACAGTGAGACGTTCTCGTGTTCGGGTATCACTAAACACGGCCGTCGTTGGTGAAAGCAACTGTTCAGCCTGGCGCAATCGTGCATACAGCGGCAGATAACCTCCAACACCGCCAGCGAAGTGCAAGCCCGGCGCGGACGATAGTGGCGCCCATGCTGCAAGCAAGCGCGTCTCAACACTGCCTAACGCGAGCGCGAGCGACGTCTCCGTGAGTGTCGTGATCACTGTCGCCTGATTATCTGTGCCATCAAGTGCAAAACCAATCGACTCTGTACGAGCAAGGCGAAGCTGACCATATGAGATGCCAAGCTGTGCTTCGAGCGATAATGCGGGCGCAACGTCACGGACAAGCACACCACGCAATCCGAGCGCCCATCCGCTCGTCGGATTCAACGTCTGACAACATGTCGGGAACGATGGAAGCTCGCTCAATGTCGACCGCGGCATCAGCATGCTACCAGTGAGCTCCGCACCGCCACGCCATGGTTGTGCGACCATGCAATGCACGCATATCACGACGAGAGCAGCTATGGTGGCAAGCATTCGGCGCATGTGGTTACCGGTGAATCACAAGGAGTTCTCGGCAGACGCAGCCGGACGAACGAAGCGTAGCGACGTAGACACCCTGCAGTAGGGGCAACGTCATCGTGTGTTGCGCGCGACCTTGGGGGGAGACAACAACAGACGCTGAGGATGCGATCCGACCATCGAGATCCAAGATCTCGAGTCGATGTACACCTGGTTCACACGCGGCAACATCGAACGTCACGACATCACGCACGGGATGCGGATGCGCGCGCAGTGAGGGCACAGCATTGAAGACCAGCAGTCGGCGAGCACCATCGGGCGTCTCACAGAGAGAATCAAGTACAAGCTCACCAGCAACTCCGGCTCCAGGCACTTCAACACATCCGTTGTTCCAGACGATGTCCTGAAGCGTGAGTGGCGTTCTGCCCGGATAGCCAATGAGTGCTCGACCACGAAGAACCGTGAGTGTGTCAACATCACCGGTTGCACCGCGGTACGGAAGCTCCAGCACGAGAACACGTTGTCGCAGACCATTACGAACCTCAACCGTGTTCTGCATGATCGCGCCATAGTCAAGTCGAGGAAATGGCTCGAACAACGACTCGTCATACGTAAGCGTGCAACGAACAGTCGTCTGCTCGCAGGTTAATCCCTGGCGGGCCCCCTCTAACAGCAACGGAATTGCAACTTCGTCACGAATCGGCGGCGTGCGCACTGTGTCGATGCGGATGGTTGGGACCACTGCAGCCGAACCAGTCTCGAGCAGAATACTCGCGACACGCAAACATCCGCGCACATCTGTTACGTGTACGCGATAGATCGTGCGGCCACGCGGTTGTACAGCAACCGCGTTCGTATCGACAGCAACAATCACCGGTCCGCTTGTATCGGGGTCGATCTCGTCGGCATACCATACAACTGACCTAATGCTGCTTGATGTGGCGATGTCGGCAACGATTACTACAGAGTCGCAAGGACAGCTTGACGTCTGCGTGCGCAGGTCAACACGTGGTGGATCATACACGGCAAGGACAAGTGAATCACGTGTCCTACACGCACCGTCTGTGACAACATCGAGATACACCGTTTGAACCCGAACAGAAGGCACAAGAGCAGTAGGAACCTGCAGTATTGCATTGAACGGCACCAACGGAACGATGGAGATTGTATCACCACCAACCGTCCACACAGCCACACCTGACTGCCATGCACCTTGCACTCTCACGCGCACATCCGGTGCATCGCCGGCTCCACAGACGATCACGGTATCTGGCAGAGGATCAAGCACTGGCGGTCGACCGATCGTGATACGCATCGTATCAACAGCTGATACCCCTGCACCTGCATCATCAGTAACGCGCAGGATGATATCCATCGTGGAGTCCGTTTGTGCGACTGCGTTCCATGGCTCGTTTGTATCTGGGATGCTTACAGCCGAGGCGGGCTCCCATGCATAGACGAACGGTGCGATGCCACACGTTGCCACAGGTGCTGGCACCCGAACATCAATCGCGCCTCGATTCGCAGCACACACTGCGGTGTCGCGCAGAATTAGGTTTGGCCGTGTCGCTACACACACGTCAACTGTATCAGTTGCACGACAACCTTGCGCTGTAATCACGTCGACAATGCAACGGGTATCTTCGTTCACTCGCACGGAGACGCGTGCCCCCTGCATCACGATTCCGTTGTCGATTGTCCACGTTACACTGCTTACAGCAGCATCTGTTGTGACGATGGCATCAAGCGCAACACTATCACCTCGACACACAGTGTCGGTAGCACACGAGGGCGACGCAACCGCATCAACTCGTATGGAGTCTGCACGTCGCACCACAGTTGCTCCCGCGCCACGACAACCCTCGGGCGTAACGACAGTTGCTGTGAGGACAATCGAATCAATGCTTGATGGGAGTGTGATGCGCGGCGTGAAGGATGTTGCGTCATCAACAAGTGTTGACGGTTCCCAGCGAATTGTTGATCCGAGCGACTGAGCTGTTCCGCCTACCCTAATCGTTGCATCGCCTTCCGCGCATGCATACACAACGGGCTCAAGCTCTACGGTTGGGCACGGCGCAATGGCAACGTCGATGGTGTCGAACACGGTGATATTGCGAGCGTCGGAGACCTGGAGCACGTAGGTTGTGGTTACCGATGGTCGTGCCTCTGTTGTTGCAGTGGTGGTCGAGGTAGGGTTCGTTAGACCCGTTGTGGGAGTCCATACATAGCGGAACGGTGGAACACCGCATTGCGTATCGAAGCCGATCATGCGGCGAGCGGTATCGCATGCACAAATCACGAGATCCGGTCCGGCATCAGCAACTGGCCGATCGCTCACTTCCACCGTGAACTGACGCACCGACGTACATGCTGAAGGACGCCTACTATCGGTTACACGAAGAACATACGTTGTGGTAACCGTCGGCCGTACGCGAATGCTCGGAGATGTCGTTGACGTAACGATCGACGAGCTACCGCCCGATGCCTCCGACCATTGATATCGATATGGAGGGTCTCCCCCATCGATGCGTAAGCTATCGCCAAGCACAACCTCCGGCACTTCGCCTTCAACACAGCTCACAACAGCTCGGTCGGAGCCAATGGTGATACGCGGTAGATCATGGACGATCACAATCACCGAGTCGATAGTCTTGCACCCGAACTGATTCGTCACCACGAGATCGAGAAGAATGCGTCCAGCCGTGGCGCAACGAAGTCCAACAACGGGCAGGTTGCGCGCACCATAGATGGTGCGTCGACTTACCTCATCCCGACCAGACCATTGATACGTGTATCCAGGTCCGACCGGCGCACGAACGGTTACCGATGTATCCCGTCCTTCACATATACGCAGGGTATCAAGAACGTCCACCACAGGAAGCGGATGAACACGTATACGTACGCTGTCGACTGCTTCACACCCATTGGTATCGACCACGAGTACACGCAGCACTACGGTCCCAGTATCTGCGACGCTGTACCGCACTGTGCTCTTCGTGGTATCCGTTCGTGCCTGGGCGCGACCACGTGCAACGTCCCATCGGATCGAACGAATGCGAAGCGAATCAGGCACACGCGCCTGCGCCACAATGTCTTGTCCGACACATAGAGAGGTCGACAGTGCGCTCACGTTGAGCACCACCGGCTGACTCACGGTGAATGTCATACTCGAGGTGTCAGTGAAGCAACCAAGGCGTGTCGAAACTACTCGCACCGTGTACTGACCGGGCTTTGTGAATCGCCGCGTTACGCGCTTGCCTTCTGCGGTTGACTGATCGTGGTCGAAGTACCATGCATACCGAGAGATATCAGCCGAATCCTGGCTCTCTGCGATGAACGTCAGCTCACGTCCGAGACAATACGGAGTATCCGCCACACGAATCGTTGTGCGAAGATTTGCGAAGTCGGATCCAGCAAGAAAGCCATACGAATCAAACGTCGACAAGCCATAGAAGATGCCGACAACACCTTTCCCACTGCGCGCGTTAACAGTGTGGACACCCTCTGGCACATTGATCGTGACGCATGTACGCGTTGCGTCGATGGGCGTTGTGTTATACACGCGAGGCAACGTGGTCTTACCTACAAGCGACGATAGTGCGAGTCCGTTAAGCGCAATCTGATTTATGTCATTCGCATCAGCAATCAACGCTAAGTAGAGATTCTGCTGCCAGTTATTGACCACCAGTGGCTGCGTGGATGTTGGCGGTACAAAGGCGTTGACCGTGAAGTACTTGGTGCGCTGTTCAATTGGTGGAATGATCACCATGAACGGATCGCCGACACCCCGCACGAGATCGAAACCGTCCGTCCAGGACATCGCGTACAGCGCGACAAGTGCAGGCTTATCAGTTTCAATAGTATGGAACGTCTGCGCATTTACCGTGTACTCAAGGAAGCCCCCTGTCTGCGCAATCGATGCAACAGTTCCATCAAAGGTCACCGTCGTTGCCGGCTCAGATGCGATTATGCGCACCACATGCTTGGTAGCATAGGCAACCGGGGGCACAACGAACGTCTTCCCCAACGAGCGCGTCGGTGGTATCTGCTCGACTAAGTGATCACGCGTTTGATTCGACGTAAATGGCACCGTAGTTCGCTGATGTCCGCTAAACACCGCAACCCCACTGCATGATGATCCACCAGCGACCACCCGAATCTGGGTACCAGTCAGATCGTCTGGCGAACGTACTGTTTGAAACTGGTACACATCGCCGCGGTTCAGTGTGATCTGAAACGGCGTATTCGCCGGACGCGATCCACCGCCTGTGCGTTTGATCTCTGCTGTTGGCGTGATCTCCACCACCGTTCCGTCTTGATAGCTCACAACGGCTACCTGACTCGACCAATTAGCACTCGCATAGTGACGATACGAAGGCACAACGTAGCGATCGCCAAGCGCTGGCACCGGGTAGACGATCGTAGCATCGGTGCTCGTCGAGAGTGTATTGAATAGACTCAGCGAGATTGGCCGATCGCTGGTAACACGTATCGCTTTGCCGACAGAGATCACGTCGCTCGTGGTTATGGTCGCTCCCGCGGCCACCACCGGATACGCCACGTTTCCGTCGTTTGGAATTGCTACAGTAGCGAGCAGGGTGTTTCCCATGTAGATCTTGGCTGTAGCTGACGTATCAGCACCCAGGAACAGATACGTCGACGGCACACCAGAGTTCTGCATAAAGGTCAGCCAGAAGTCAGTTCCGTTTGTCGATGGTACCTGGGCGAGCGCAGTCGATGTGCTCAGTAACCAGCACATACCAACGATACGTATCACGTGATGGCGTAGCCACACCATGCCATGCCCCCCCTGCGCGGATGATCCCTTACGAGTCTGCCCTACGAGACCTAAAGAGTGCGTATAAACTACGAAACAGACGTACATTGCCAACTCAACTCACGTTGCCTAGGAACGCTGTGCGACTGAACATCCGAACCTTTGCCACATGTTGTGCACTGCTCTTGTTGCTGCATATGCACGTTGCAGCACAAATCCCTGCTGGATCAGTGCCGGCAACGCCATCAACGATGTACTATGCCGGTGGATCGTGCGCGTTCTACTCTTCGACCGGCGCACTGCTCATGTCAGTCAATGCCGCAGAAGCACAGTGGTCGTGCAGCCCAGCTCGAGCCGCATGGGCCTTCGTAACACCGACGTCGGGGGGATACTACGAGTTCCCAAGCTATACAACGGAGCCGATGCGAGAGGAACGATGGAAGCTTCTCTCATCCTTCTTCCTCCCCACGAACGATACCATCTATTCCGAGTATGTCTTGCTCGATGGAGTAGGATCGACTGCGCCACTTCTCTACCATCCACGCAGTATTGTACGAATCGACAACTACGATGGTAGCGACGTGTACACTCTTGGCAGTGACGTGACGGTTGAGGGGCGCATGATCAAGCAACAATCTGCTCGCGTCTCACGTACCGTGAGCATCACACCTGGTAAGCGTGGGAATGGTTCTCCGAACGGACTGATGAACACGTCGCACACGTCATGGACACGCGTTACCTATGTGCCAGATCGTTCAACTTGGACAGTTCCCGAATCGGTGTTCCCACCTCGTACCGTACGTCCCCTCCCCGGTGTTGAGGGCATTCTTGCACGACGCGAACCTCTGACGATTCAGGCTGTAGGGATGAGCATCACGAGTGGACACAATGTGAGCGGTGGGCTTGTCGATCAAAAGAACTTTCCTCCAGCAGCCCCCTATATGCGAGGATACTGCGAGCTCCTTGCTGATGAACTGAATGCACAGGGTCGCTCAGCTGTTACACTGCATAATAGCTCGTGCTCTGGCAAGACGATCGATTGGGCAGCGAACTACATCGTACCACTGGCGGTACCTAATGCGCCCGACCTCATCATTCTCGACATGGGTATGAATGACATCTGGGGTCAGACTACGCCAGCACAGTTTCGTCGCAACGCACAACGCTGCATTGATAGTGTGCGCAAACATCTGCCGAACACCGAGTTTCTTCTGCTTGCAAACATGATTCCTGATACGGCGGGGGCTGGAGCACCACGGGACGGCGCTGCGATCCTTCGTGCATTTGCAGCAGAACTACGATCGCTTACAACACAGCGCGGCGTTGCCATGCTGGATATGACGACATTGAGCGAAGCTGTGTTTGCACGAAAGGGCGTCGTATCTTGTCTTGCAAACTCACTCCATCCGAATGACTATTTCGCACGATGGTATGCGCAGGCGATGCTGGCGTTCATCGAATCACCTGCGACTTCAGTTGATCAGGTGCGCGATGTGACTAACCTGACAGTGCGTGAGGACGTAGACGCAGTTGCACTGTCTGGCCTTCCAGCAGGGTGCCGCGGTACAATGTCGCTCATTGACCTCCGCGGAACCATCATACATCAGACGTCGATCGATGCACTGAACGATGAAAGCACGCGCATTCGTATCCCGCAACTATCGGCCGGACTCTACATGATAGTTGTGGAGCTGTCGAATGGCGGAGTCCTTCGGACGATGTTCCATAGCTTGTAACACGTTTAATGTTTCTCAACGACACCACCATGCATATGCGTCTTTCCTTACGATTCGCCGCCGCGCTTGTAGCCCTGATCATCACAAGCTGCTCAAGCGACAACGCCGTAACTCCCGATACGATTCGCATGCGCGAAGTTGAAGCAGCCGTGACAACATTCGTCGACAGCTTGCAGAAGAGCTTCCCGGATGACTCGCTGGTAAGCAATCGCATTGCGGCATATCTCGAACGCCATCCGTCGTACTTCTTCGGCTCGACGATTGCCGTGATGAACGCCGACACGTCGGTGCGACTGAGTCCGTACTGGTATCGCTCGGGCACATCGCTGGCCTTCGCAGACCTTGCTGTTGCGAGCTATCAGATTCGCACAAAGGGATGGTTTACGGAACCGATCGCGAAGCGTGCAGCGGTATGGACAGAACCATACTTCGATGCAGGGGGCGGCGAAATCTGGATGCGGACGTATTCCGTGCCAGTGATTATCAGTGGCAAGATCGTAGCGATTGCAACAACGGATCTTGCTGTTACACCGTAACAGCAAACATCATTACTCGATGATGATCGGTATGGCCGTGCTTGCATTCGTTGTGCGGATGCGCACGAGATACATCCCTGTGCTCAGACTCGATGTGCCAACGTGATATGTGGGCGCTTCGACCCATACTTGCGAGACAACCACAACACCACGGACATCCACGACGTCGACGAGATATGGTTCTGCTGTTGTGCGACGGAGCATGATGTGTGATGACGCAGGTTGTGGTGTTACACTGATTGAACGGCGCAGCTCATCGTCCATCACAGATGTTGTGTCATCTGGCTCGTCAGGCTCGACGCGGACCAATACCGGACGTCGGTAGAGCGTGAGATCGGGAGCGAGGACGTTGGTGATGGTACACGTGTACACACCTTGAACTGCCCCCGTTTGTTGGTCCACCTGTAATGTTAGTCATTAAGCAGCGAACCTAAAAATGGTTGGTTGAATTGATTCGGGTGCCGGAGGACGATACCCGAGACTGCTGTGCGGACGTTTGGTGTTGTAGAAGCGTCTCCATTGTTCGATC
>CANMBE010000016.1 GCA_947495975.1 Ignavibacteria bacterium
TGACCGCCGTGACGAACCACGCGATGACCGCCGTGACGAACCACGCGATGACCGCCGTGACGAACCACGCGATGACCGCCGTGACGAACCACGCGATGACCGCCGAAGTGCTCCACGAGACGATCGTCGCGATCAGCGAAATGATTACCGCGATAATCGAGGTCAATCTCGCGATCAACGAGGTCAACAGCGAGGTGAGCAACGCGGTGAACAGCGACCAGAACCACGGAACGATCAACGGAACGATCAACGTGGCGATCAGCGCAATATGCAGCGAGGTGATCAACGCAATAGTGGTGGACGAGACAGATATAACGATCGCGACCACGGACGTAATCGGAATCGTAACAGAGGACGCGGTCAAGAACAATTCGTCAATCGCGACAGAGAGCGTGCCTATGATTTAGAACTTGAACGTGAGGAACGCGAATTCGTACCAACTGGTCCTGTGATCGATATCAACGAGTTGAAAACAAAGAAGGTGGCAGAACTTGTTGAGACGGCGCAGAAACTAGGGATTGAGGATTTTGCCGATCTCAAAAAGCAAGATCTTATCAACCGCATTGTTGAGGCTGAAAATGATCGGCAAATGCATGAGTCGCATCGTGAAGGAATTTCTGTCACCACGGGTGTTATAGAGCTTCTCCCCGATGGCTATGGTTTCATGCGTTCTGCGGATTTCAACTATTTGCCTTCACAAGACGATGTCTATGTAGCCCCTTCACAGGTGAAGCGGTATGGTCTGCGAACGGGCGATACAATCAAGGGCTACGTGAGAGCGCCAAAGCCAGGTGAACGCTTTTTTGCACTCATCAAGGTTGACTCGATAAACTACATTCCGTTTATTACGAATACTCCACGTCCCCTTTTTGAAAATCTGACGCCGTATTACCCTACAAAGAGACTGATCCTAGAGACTATGCAGTCCGAGTTCAGCACTCGCATCATAGATCTCGTTTCGCCAATCGGTAAGGGACAACGAGGACTTATTGTTTCGCCCCCTAAAGCTGGCAAGACAGTCCTCTTGCAGAAACTTGCAAACGCTATCTCCCGGAATCATCCTGAGGTTAAACTCATCGTTCTGCTTATCGATGAGCGGCCAGAAGAAGTAACTGACATGATGCGTAGTGTGAACGCAGAAGTGATTGCCTCAACCTTTGATGAATCTCCTGAACGCCATGTGCAGGTAAGTGACATGGTACTCGAAAAAGCAAAACGACTAGTGGAAGCAAAACAAGATGTTGTTATTCTGCTAGATTCTATCACACGATTGGCACGTGCACATAACACTGTTGTTCCTCAATCGGGCAAAATTCTCTCAGGCGGAGTTGATGCCAACGCTATGCAACGTCCAAAGAAGTTCTTTGGAGCAGCTCGCAATGTTGAAGAAGGCGGTTCACTTACAATCATTGCCACTGCACTTATCGAGACCAATTCTCGCATGGATGAAGTGATCTTTGAAGAGTTCAAGGGTACAGGCAACATGGAACTTGTGCTCGATCGGAAACTCTACGAGCGTCGTATTTTCCCGGCGGTCGACGTGAACCGATCCGGCACCCGTCGCGAAGAGCTTCTTCTTACTCCCGATGAGCTTGCAAAGATCTGGGTGCTTCGCAAGGTACTTGGAGACGATCCTCCCATCGAGTCGATGGAGACACTCTTAGAGCGTATGCGCGCAACAAAATCGAATGCCGAATTCTTGAAAACACTCAATAGCTAGTCCAACGTGATGCTGGATTCACACGCCCCAAATGCCCGTGCGATGAATTTTTCGCTAGCAATAGGCGTTCTGATGCTTGTTGCCAAGTGGATCGCATTTGGGCTCACTGGCTCGTCGGTAATCTTCTCCGATGCTGCCGAAAGTGTGGTCCACATTGTTGCAGTGTGGTTCGCGTGGTATGCCCTTCGTCTGGGCAATAAGCCCCCAGATGCTGATCACCCGTATGGACATGATAAGGTGAGCTTTCTCTCTGCAGGAGTAGAAGGTGGTCTGATCTGCATAGCAGCAATCGTCATCATCATTAGCGCCGTAGAAAAACTCGTTGTTGGCGTAGACATACAGAAGCTTGAGCTTGGAATTAGTATTACCGCTGGTGCTGCTGCAGTCAACCTAGCTCTTGGACTCTATCTTTTGCGCACTGGAAAGCGAAATCGATCTCTTGTTGTTGAAGCAAATGGTAGGCACGTCATGACCGACGTGTGGACGAGCGCAGGAGCCGTTGTTGGCCTTCTCGTTGCGCAGCTCACTGGGCTCCTCTGGCTAGATCCAATCATTGCAATTTTATTTGGCGCCAACATTATTCGTGAAGGCGGCTATCTGTTATCGATCTCTGTGAAGGGGCTCATGGATAGCGCAGATCCGCTGCTGTTGGGCTCCACACAAAAGATCATCAACGAATATTGCCAAGCAAACAATTGTTCATCGCACCGTTTGCGATTGCGTACATCGGGCAACCTTGTGCACGTAGACTACCACCTGCTTGTACCCGACGATATGCGCATGCAAGACGCACACAACCTTGCAACTCAACTTGAAGATCGTGTTCGGCAAGAGCTAGGCCTCAATGCCGAAGTATTTACGCATCTAGAAAGTTACTCTCAGCCGGAAGGTCACATCTAACACGTTACGTGCTTCGTCTGTCAATTCCTGAACGAATGCGCGTGAGTGCCTCATTGATATTTTCTATGCTGTTTGCATATGAGAACCGAATGAAACCTTCGCCGTGCGCACCAAAAGCTGTTCCGGATAGACAACCAACTCCTGCTTCATTGAGCAAGTAGTCTGCAGCTTGTTGAGACGTCATACCAGTCCCGGTGATATTCGGAAACACATAAAACGCGCCATGAGGCTTTAGGCAACGGAAGCCGGGGATCTCATTAAGTCCTGCAACAATCACATCGCGGCGGTGCTCAAACTCTTTGAGGAATACATCTACATACGGCAACGTACGATCATCCAATGCCTCAATGGCAGCAATCTGCGAGAAGGAACTTGTGCACGATGTGCAATTGGTTTGAAGTTTTGCAACTACCTTGGCTATGTCTTTTGGAAACAGTCCATAACCCAAACGCCAGCCGGTCATCGCAAACGTCTTTGAAAATCCGTCCAAGATAATTGTACGTTCTTGCATCCCATCAAACTCAGTGATAGAGGTGTGCTTAAAATCACCATACGTCACTTGCGAATAGATCTCGTCACTCAACACAATAAGGTTGTGCTTTATTGCGAGTTCTGCTATCTGCTCTAAATCATCACGCGTTAAAATGCCTCCTGTAGGATTCTGCGGGGTATTCAGAATCACCATTCGTGTCTTGGGTGTAATGCGCGCTTCAAGATCTGCTACATCAAACCGAAACTCTTTGTCTTCGCGAAGTGGCAACGGAACTGGCACTGCGCCAAGAAAATTGATGACCGATTCGTAAATCGGAAAACCTGGGTTGGGATAGATAACTTCATCTCCTGGGTCGATCACAGCCATCATCCCATAAAACATGATTGGCTTGGCACCTGGAGTGATAACTACATGATCGGCATCCCAAATCTTATACCCACGAGTCTTATTTGTGTAGTCAGCTACGGCTTGGCGTGCCTCTGGAAGGCCTGCCGCTGGTCCGTAATGGGTGAAGCCATTATCTAACGCGTCCTTCGCAGCCTGAATGATGTTTGGGGGCGTATCAAAGTCCGGCTCACCAATTTCTAGGTGAACGATGCTCTTCCCCAATGCTTCTAGTGCGCGAGCTTTTACAAGGACTTCAAATGCTGTTTCTGTTCCGAGGCGAGAGATGCGTTCTGCAACGTGCATGGATATTGAACGTTTTTGGATAAAGTTTCAGTACTGAACTCGCAAAGATACGAGACGGCCTCTAGGCGAAATCAGGAATCTGCGGAGAAGATACAGTTATCACCCGAGCGTCATCATCTGTCTCGTCAGATTGGATTGATACGATCCACCTTTTTGCTGGCATGAGATGTGCAGCTTTTTCTGGCCATTCAATCAACTTGATGGCATTGTGCGCAAAGACCATGTCGTCAAAGCCAACCTCGGCGAGTTCCGCCGGAGAATCAATCCGGTACAGATCAACATGATAGATCTTTAACGTGGCTCCATCAGGCATGGCACCGTCATACTGATTGATGATGGTAAATGTAGGGCTGGTGACAAGATCGCCCACCGCAAAAAATCGGCATATCCCTTTAACAAACTCGGTTTTGCCTGCACCGAGATCGCCCTCGAGGGCAACGACGTCTCCATGCAACAATTGCGAAGCGAATTGTTCGCCTTGCTGGATAGTTTCCGCTTCACTTGATGACCGGAGGGTAACTACCTCCATAGATTTCCGTCCCGTAATGAACAAGCTCGGAAATACGGGTCCTATGAACCAGCTATCTACCGAGGCTCCAAAGTTACGACCGGAAGCACCATCTCCTCGAGGGAAATACCGCCATGTTGGAAGGAATCGCGGTATTTCTGGACGTAATGGTGGTAGTCCGTAGGATAAATGAAGTAGTGATCCTCTTTTGAGACGATTACTGTGGTGTTTGACCCGCCCCCTGCTGGAATCTTGAAGGCCTGGGGGTCCTTAATAATCATGGCATCGCGTGACTCTGCCTTAACGTTTCGACCGATTTTATAACGCAGGTTGGTGGTTGTCTCCCTATCGCCAATCACTTTTGATGGTCGCATACAACGCACGCTACCATGATCTGTTGTGATAACTATCTGCACATCAGGAACTGTGGCCAGCGCCTTTAGGATTCCATAAAACGATGAGTGCTGAAACCAGGACCGCGTGAGTGATCGATATGCAGATTCATCAGGTGCAATTTCTTTGAGGATTGGGTAATCTGAACGCGAATGTGCAATCATATCTACGGCGTTGATCACGATAGCTGTTAAGTGATGCTTCGCGTACCGCATGATATCCGACTCAATTTTTTTGCCAAAATCAGTATCGATAATTTTTATGTATTGTAAATCACTCTTGAGTTTCACACGCCTGCGCTGCAAAAGAAGCGAAAGAAACTCCTTCTCGTGTTTATTCAGCGAATGCTCGTCGCTGCCACGTTCATCAATGGTGAACTGTGGATAATGTTTATTGATCTCCGTAGGATAGAGTCCAGCAAAGATGCTATTGCGTGCATACGGAGTTGCTGTTGGCAAGATTGAGCAATAGTAGTCGTGCTGGATAGTGAAGAGTGGGCGGATGAACTCTTCCATCACCATCCACTGATCCAGGCGCATGCAGTCTACCACGATAAAGAACGTTGGACGTCCACTCGCCAGCTTCGGTATTAAGAATGAATCAGCTACATGCGGCGAAAGTAACGGGGCTCCATCGGGGCGCTTATCCTTGTCTACAAGCCAATCAAAGTAATCGTGCTCAATAAACTTTGAGAACTCAGCATTGCAGACCTTCCACTGATCACGGAGTGATTGTTCAAGACCAACGTCGGGATGCTTGTCTAGCTCCACGGAACGCTCTGTGAGTTTTAGGTAGACATCAAGCCACTCAGACCAGTCCATGCGGTCCATGAGTCTGCGTGATATCACAGAATACTCCTGGTGAAAATCTTGCGTGATTTTTTCTTCAGTGATTCGCTGCGTTTCTAAGAATTTCTTGCATGCCGCAAGTATCTGAGTGGGGTTTACAGGTTTTGTGAGGTAGTCATCAATCTTTCTACCAATTGCCTCTTCCATTAACGACTCTTGTTCGTTCTTCGTAACCATAACAATGGGAACAGAGCGATCGATGTCTTTAAGAACGGCTAGTGTTTCCAACCCAGAAATTCCGACCATTGATTCATCCAGGAAGACAAGATTAAATCGCTGCTTTTGTGCCATCTCAATAGCATCTTCACCATTCGTTGCTGTAGACACCGTATACCCCCGCTGTTCTAGCAGGATTATATGTGGACGCAACAGATCGATCTCATCGTCTACCCAAAGAATTCTATTCATAGCTATCCTGGTTCCTCATTAGCGATTGTCATGCTGGAGACGAATGTATTCGGCTAGATAGTGCAAGGTTTGTCACACGGATGGCACCTTTATTACCGCCATTGTAGTTGTGGCCTTCGCAATCAGCATCTTATTGTTGTCATCATCATAACAGAACACATCGGCTTCACAAAAGTGGAACGCCGAGCCCGCCTTCACTACACGTCCAACTGCGAGTAGTTTGGAGCCCCTTCCTTTTCTCAGGTAAGAAATCTTTATCTCTGCAGTTACAGTGTGCTCGTCAGCGGCAACGAGGGTAAATCCGGCAAACCCAGCGGCTACGTCTGCGATAGTGGCCGTAACACCACCATGAACAAGGCCTATTTGTTGTTGATGGATTGCGCCAAGTTCAATAACGGCCTCTACATAGCCAGGCTCGATGACAGTCAATTGGCAGCCTATGTGCATCATGAAATGTTGATGCTCGAGGTGACCAATAATGGTTTCTCGAAAGTTGGGATTGCGTGGTGTGAATTCGTTTTTTGGCATGGGGCGAAGATAGTCTGTGTTGATTCCATTGGCACTATGATAGTTTTTGCCATCAATCATCTTTGGAGCCCATTGCATGTTGTTTGTCTACATCGTCGGCATTCGTATTCTCGTTGCCTCCGCATAAGCTACCTTCGGCGTTCTCTCTGCATTTATCCTTGGGCTTGCTTGCGAGTCATGGCCAATCGATGCGCATAGACGTTGCACAGGCGGCCAAAGCTTCTGGTCCAGCCAAGTCTGCTACTTTGCGGCAGGCCTGTTTCGGGTTGGAGCTAACGCTATGATACTTTTCTTTTGATTCTTTGGAATGCAAGACCGTCGTATGCACCACACACACATGGCTTGTAACGCTCACGCTGGGTCTTGTGATTGTGTTGATTTTTGCACTCAACAACCTAACAGATCAACGCCACTGACGAAGAAACTCGAGGCGTTCTTGCAACTGCGCAACAGGCACGAGGAGCTTGTCTTTTCCAAAGATTCCTTCTTCTTGCGACCCAAAAACAAGTTCATAGTCCTTGCTCATGACAATCGCCTCTTCTGGACATACTTCTTCGCAAAAACCACAGTAGATACAACGTAGCATGTTGATCTCGAACTTCTCCGGGTAGCGCTCCTTGTCATCCTGAGTTTCGGCCGCTCTAACTTCGATAGCCAAAGCTGGGCACACTCGCGAGCAGAGTCCACACGCAACGCAGCGTTCACCGTCCTCTTCAAGAACAAGCACAGGACGTCCGCGATAGGAACCTTCAGGAATCCAACGCTCTTCTGGGTATTGTCTTGTGAACGTAGGCTTAAACATCTGGCGAAGCGTTAGTCCAAGCCCCTTTGCAATCTCAGGCAAATAGATGCGCTCCCAAAAGTTCAGGCGCTGAGATTCGGTATTTGAAGTGATGTTGGCCATGGTGGGGAGTTACGAAGAAACAGAGTTACGGGGTTACTGCAAGAAGAGGATGACGAGACCAGTCACGATAATATTCACAAGTGAGATTGGCAACAGTACTTTCCAACCAAGATTCATGAGTTGATCGTAACGGAAGCGAGGAAGCGACCAGCGGATCCAAATGAAGACAAAGACAAGGGCGAAGGCTTTACCGAGAAACGCCATATGCCCAAGGATAACGAGTGGCAACGAGAACGGTGCTAGACCTAACACTGTGCTATCATCAAGAAACGGAATGATATCCCAACCGCCCAAAAACAACGTTGCCATAATTGCGCTCGAGGCAAGAATGTTTGCATACTCAGCGAGATAGAGTAGGCCGAATTTCATACCCGAATATTCGGTGTGATACCCACCTACAAGCTCGGGTTCTGCTTCTGGCAAATCGAATGGAGCTCGGTTCGTTTCAGCTAGCGCTGTGATCAGAAAAAGAATGAACCCCACGGGCTGCAAAAAGATGAACCACATGCCATCTGTTTGAGCCTGAATAATATCAATAAGGTTGAGCGACCCAGCAATGAGCACCACACCAATGATGGCAAGACCCATCGAGAGTTCGTACGAAATCATCTGCGCTGCGGAGCGAAGTCCACCCATGAGGGAATATTTGTTGTTAGAGCTCCATCCTGCCAAGGCCACTCCATACACGCCAACGGACGTCATAGCAAGTACCGCAAGGATACCAATGTTCATGTTTGGCGCCATTGCGAGACCATACTTTACGCCATCAAGCTCAATGAGTGGCCCGCTAAATGGAATGATAGCGTACGTTGTTACAGCAACACCAATAGCAATCACAGGAGCTAGAGCGTGGAATTTGTAATCTGCCGCAGCAGGCACTATATCTTCTTTAATGTAGAGTTTGAACACATCTGCAAATGACTGGAACAGACCCCACGGACCAACACGGTTTGGGCCAACACGGTTTTGTATCCATGCCGCAATCTTGCGCTCGGCTAACACCATGTATGCTGCAGCCATTAACATCATATTGACGAGAATGCCTGCTTGGACGAGAATGACGATGAGGTTTGTAAGGGACATATCAGTTATTGCGGTTTCATCACATGTGATTCGTAAACAACGCCAACTGGCTCCGGACTAGATGCCTTGCCAAGAACCAATCCTTGGTGTGCATCAAGAAGTCCATATGACATGCCTGAGAAGGGGCTTACATTCTTTGTAATCTCAACAAACACGTCAGAGCTTGATGTATAGGACCATTTTGCTCCTAGTGCATTTGCGATCTGCGATAGCACTTTCCATGCAGCTCTGCAGTCTCTGCGAGCTCCTTGCATCCATCTGTCATTTGGCGCACCAAACTTGTCCCACCGGCTCATCTTCAGTCCCATCGTTCGCTGATTGTCTGCCGTTACCACCGCTGCTTGGAACCGCTGAACACGGTGCAAGGTGTTGGTAAATGTACCGTCAGATTCTGCCCATGTAGCAATTGGTAACAACACGTTCGCTTGTTTTGCTGTTACGCTTTCATGCGACCCAAGAACAATAAGCATGTCTACAGATGCAGCAGCTTCGGCAAGTTCCTGTGAGTGTGCGCCGAGGTCTTCACCTAAAACAATCATTGCCTTAATGTCGCCACGCCGAATACCAGCCACCATTGCTTCGATGTTGTGCCCGCTTGTCTTGGGCGCGATTCCAACACTATGTGCGCCAATCGCATTCGGACTTACATCATTCACCCTGAGCATGTCGTCGCCAAATGAATGGTCGTTATGCTTGATGAAGTCAACGTTTCCAGTTTCCAAGATCTCGTGAGCGAGACGCGCCAGGGCATAATTGTCTTCATTAGATGCGTGTGCTGAGCCAATAATTGCTATTTGCGAACCCTTGAGCCCCTTGAACGAGACGGCAACAGCATCAATAGCTTCTTCCCACGTGGCGTCTGTAAGTACACCCTGCGTGCGAATCTGTGGCCCGCTTAATCGGTTTTCGTTTACGAGCACTGGAGTTGACAAACGTCCATGGTCACACATCCAGTACGTATTTACATGCATATTGGTGCGGGGCTCCACGCGCAACACCTGATTGTCCATTACGCCCACTTTGATGTTACAACCACGCGCGCATCCTGGGCAGATGGAGTCTGTGAAAGACATTTCCCATACGCGAGCTTTGAAGCGGAAGTCGATACTCGTGAGTGCTCCAACGGGACAAATGTCAATAACATTCATCGAATAAGGACTATCAAACGTGGTCCCTGGAAACGTGCGGATAGTAACCTTGTCTCCACGCTGAACAAACGAAAGCGATGGCTGTTTTGCAACTTCATCAGCAAAGCGAATACAACGAGAGCATTGAATACAACGCTCGCCATCGAACATCACGTTTGGTCCAAACTCAACACGTTTTTCTTTGTGTACTTTTTCTTCATCAAAACGGCTTTGTCCCGTTGAGTGAACAAAAGCATATTCCTGAAGCTTGCACTGTCCAGCTTCATCACAGATTGGACAATCCAGCGGGTGGTTGATGAGCAAGAATTCCATTATGGCGTTCTGAGCATCAACCGTCTTTGGCCCCGAGGTGTCAACGAACATTCCATCGGACACCGGAGTGGCGCACGCGATCTGCATCTTCGGCATCCAGTTTACTGTTGGCACTCCATCGTCGGAATACATCAGCGAGCCGTCCACGTCTTTTTTATGTGAACCAACGTTTACAAGGCACATTCTACAATTGCCGGCCACTGACAGAGCAGGGTGCCAGCAAAAGTGAGGTATAGTGATGCCGTTATCGAGGGCAGCCTCGATGATTGTTTTTCCCGGCGCCGCCTCAATAATGCGTCCATCTATGATGATCTGGGGCATGTCCATCCTTCATGTTTCCAATCGAACGCTAACGTTCACCAACCGCGCAAACATACGAGAATTCAACGTCTTCATATGCCTCGAGCGGTGTTTCAGTATCTTCGATGGCTGATCACAATTTTTCTGCCCCCCATGATACGATTCTCCGCATTCATCACGGCCTTGCTTCTCGTTATCCCGTCAGGTGCTCATTCTCAGGTAGATAGAAGTTACCTGCCCCTTTCAATCAGCTATTTGTTACCCCGGGGGGCTCTTGCCGACACCTTGGACGTGCAACCTGGCATTGGGTTTTCGTTGGGTTATAACTATGCGCTGGACCGGAACTGGCGCATTGGGGCAAAGGGAACATGGATGTGGTCTAAACTTGGCAATCCCTCATCAGGCGATCTTTCCAGTTATTCGGCAACGTACTACCAGGTCCTAGCAACCATAACCTGGCGACCCATCAAACATGGTTGGAGCCCATATATCCAAGGTGAAGGGGGCTTAGGGTTCCTCAATCTCGATGAGGAGGTGGGCAACATGCCAATCCCCATTGAGGGCGCCTCGGCTGTGCAAGGATCTGTGGGTGCATCCCTAGGGGTCGTGATTCCTCTCTCTGACGCGCTCGATGTGGATGTACACGGCAGATATAACTTCGCGTTTATCGAAAGCGGATATTCAGTTGTTGGTGTACATGTGGGAGTGGTCTATCTGCTGGCGAAGTAACTCCGCCCTCTTTGCGCTTGCTACAGAGCCTATACATCGTCAGACGCCAACTTTGAAATAGAAGACTGCACCGAATTTTCATGTGCGTGTGCATGAATCTCGGGTTCAAGTTTTGCTTCAATATTTCGCCAGATATTTTGGCACGGGAAGCGGTTCTCATACATCGCCCGGCCAATAACAACGCTGTCAACGTTTCGTGGCACACTATCCTGCAGCGTCCAAAGATGCTGTGGCGAGGCTATGCCTCCAGCCATCGTGAATTTCATCGGTGCCACACTTGCAATGCGTGTAATCACTTTGAGATCTTCACCTGTAAGATTTCCTTCCCAATCTACTTCTGTATACACCGTGCGCCGGCCGCCCAATTCATATACAGTTCGAATGTATTCTTCATCGGCGATCATACCAACACGTGGGCCACAATCAACATCGCCATTGTGTGCACGCACAGCAAAGATTACACGGCTCGCCCCAAAATCATCAACCAACCTTCTAACTCCGTCAGGATCCGTATACGCAACGCTGCTGAGTCCAACGCGATACACTCCTGCGTCCAGTAATCTCCTGTAATCATCCACTGTTGGTTGCCACGTAAGAAACTGCACCGGTATATCAATGGCCTTCTGCAGTTCAATTGCCATAGCAAGGTTTGCAATACAATTAGCCCCTTTCAATGAATCCGTATCGGTTACGTGAATGCACTTTGCATTTTCTCTACGCCACAGTTGCGCAAGTTCTACTGGATGATCGCTGATTTCTGAATACAACGCTTCTGTTCCAGGCGTCCCTACTACACAACGCAGTGCGTGTGCATTTGAAAGGTCGATGGATGGTATGATGAGAAGCACTGTTAATCAGTTAATCAGTTAATGAGTTGATCAGTTCAATGATTGAGAGATGCCGCATTTATTGTCTGAGAGCCAGGCGGATGAGGGTTTCAGAAGATGATGACGCTTCTGGGTTTGAAGCAAGGGCCGTTTTTACAGACTTTTCTGCGGCGGTGCGTGCATAGCCGAGAGCTTGTAATGCGCTGATTGCATCTTCAGCAATTTGTGGCAGTTGGCTTACTGCGGCTGATTCTCCATCCGGTACCACGCCAACAAATTTTTCACGAAGCTCAACTACCAATCGCTCTGCGGTCTTTTTTCCAATGCCTGGAAGTCGCTGTAAGAATGCGAGATTTCCTTGAACTAATGCATTTCGAAGATCGGCAAGTGAGGAAGACGACAAGATCCCGAGTGCAATACGACCTCCAATTCCTTGGATCGATGTGAGAAGCTTGAATGCATCGCGCTCTGGTGCAGATCCAAATCCATAGAGCTGCATCACATCTTCTCTCACAACCATGATTGTCAAGAGAGTCACGCTCTGGCCTATTGCAGGTACGATGTCTGACGTAGACAACGGAATGCTCACAGCATAGCCCACGCCGTGACAATCAATCACCACGTCCATTCCATGTTTTTGGGCCACAAGCCCTGTGAGCTGAGCAATCACTGGGCGCGAATATCGGGAGACTGCGATGAATAACGTTGAGGTTGGTCGAGAAGCCGAACAAAGAGCTGCTGAATACCTTATAAAAAGGGGCTATTTCATACTCGCACGAAATTTCAAATTCATGCACCTTGGCGAGCTCGACATCGTAGCAAGAGAAGGCACCACCCTCGTTTTTGTTGAGGTACGCTATCGAAAATCACGAAACTATGGCACACCGGAAGGTTCGTTAACGTCAAAAAAGCTTCGCACCATTCGGCGAGTTGCCGAAGCATGGATGGCTAGGAATCACTACCATCGGTGCGCCTGCAGATTTGACGTGATAGCAGTAGATGATTGCACGGGAAGAGAAGAGATACGGCATCATGAGAATGCCTTCTGATACTTAGGTAGTTGGTTAGTGAGATAACTGAAGATGTGGAATCAACCAATTCACTAACTAACTGATTATCTTGGTAGCCTATGTGGCGTTACCTCGTTAAGCGTGTGCTGTTATTTATACCGACGTTGTTCATCATCACGGTAATCTCGTTTGCCGTGAGCAGGTTGGCGCCCGGTGACCCTGCGGCATCCAAAGTAGGCCAGGGGTCAGAGGGTGGTGTGAGTGGCCGGAGTACCCTCAATGAAAAAACGATTGAACTGATACGTCAGCAGTGGCATCTCGATAAGCCCCTTTGGCAACAGTACGCAATATGGACAGGCGGACTTCTCTGTTTTGATATGAGCAGTGTTTTTACAGCACAGGGCACTCAATGGGGAGCCGCTTCATTCACGGGCAGACCCGACTTTGGAAAATCATTTCAAGACAATCGTCCAGTGTTTGACAAGATGGTTGAGCGTGTGCCCGTAACGCTCTCAATGAACCTCATTGCGATAGTGCTAGCCTATCTTATTGCTGTGCCACTCGGCATCTATAGCGCTACTCACCCAGGTACTCTCACGGATCGCATTTCCACATTTGTTTTGTTTGCGCTGTATTCATTGCCTGTGTTTTGGATTGGGACACTTGCAATAACATTTCTATCGAACCCTGAGTTTATCTCTCTCTTTCCATCTAGTGGGTTGCGCTCACCAACGTTTTCGCAAAATTGGTCGATCTGGAAAAAATTTCTTGACTATTCGTGGCACCTTGCGCTTCCAATGGCGGTATACGTCTACGCTGATTTCGCATTTATTTCGAGACAGATGCGCTCATCCATGCTTGAAGTGATTCGCCAGGATTACGTGCGCACAGCACGTGCAAAGGGACTCAGTGAGCATGCCGTGATTTACCGGCATGCACTTCGTAATGCGCTCATTCCTCTTATCACGTTAGTTGCGGCGCTCATTCCAAACCTCATCGGAGGATCGGTGATTATTGAATCGATCTTCTCAATACCTGGTATGGGCGAACTATCATTTAGAGGGCTTGTTGCACGAGACTATCCCATGATTATGGCCGTATTCACAGTTTCTGCAGTCTTAACTCTTATAGGCATGCTCGTAGCAGACATCATGTACAGTTTTGCTGATCCGCGAATTTCTTACGGCAAGAAGGCCTCGTGATATGAGCACACCAGTAAACAAAAATGAAGGTGAGAGCTACGGAGCATTTGTTCGACGACAGTTTCGCAAGAACAGTTTTGGGATGGTAAGCGTTTGGATTGTTGGCATCGTAGCAGTGATCGCAATCTTTGCCGATCTTCTAGCAAATGATAAACCTGTAGTGTGCTCACTGCGTGGAGAAGTCTACTTCCCCGTAGTACGCGAAATGGGCGTTACGTTTGGCATCGCTCAATGGGGTACCGAGTTCGCAACGGCTGACTGGAAGGCCTTGAATTATGACTGGGCAGTGTATCCCCTCGTGCCGTATGCACCGAGCAGCACTGACAAGCAACTCGTTACACTAAAAGAGCGCGCGCCATCTGGCTCACATTGGCTTGGTACAGATGATATTGGTAGAGACGTGCTATCAGGCCTCATTCACGGATCTCGATACGCACTGAGTATTGGTTTTGTGGCAATGTCCATTGCTCTCACGATTGGAATCATCCTTGGTGCTATTGCAGGATTTTTTGGTGGGCTCACTGACCTGCTTATTTCAAGACTCATAGAAGTTGTGATAACCTTTCCCCGTTTCTTTCTCATTATCACCATTGTTGCTCTTGTTGAAGAGGGCACGTTATGGTTGATTATGGGGCTTATTGGACTTACTGGGTGGACGTCTATTGCGCGGTTTATGCGAGGTGAAGTATTGCGTGTGCGAAATCTTGATTATGTAAGCGCGGCAACTGCTTTGGGTTACTCAACAACGCGGATCATCTTCCGCCATGTGATGCCAAATGCCATTGCACCCGTGCTGATTTATGCTGCCTTTGGCATTGTGAGCGCGATACTTTTTGAAAGTGCTTTGTCATTCCTCGGATTTGGAGTGCCCCCTACCGTGGTAACGTGGGGGAGCGTTTTACACAAGGCCAGAGCAAGTACCTACTCGTGGTGGCTTGCTGTTTTCCCGGGCTTGATGATCTTTGTTACAGTAAGCGCATTCAACCTTATTGGGGACGCGCTGAGAGATGCCACAGATCCACGGCTGCGCAACTAAAAACAAGATTTTGTTACGGCGAAAGACGCTCGATAACCCATTCGTTGCCCACTTTGCGATAGCTGATTCGATCATGCAAACGTGATGGCCTACCCTGCCAAAACTCAAATGAATCTGGTGAAAGTATATAGCCGCCCCACGTTGGAGGGAGCGGTACTTCACCATCGGCAAAACGTTCTGCGGCTTGCTCAAATTGTCGTTGCAGGATATCACGGGAAGCAACAACGGAACTCTGATGCGAAGCCCACGCACTAAGTCGGCTCTCTAATGGCCGCGATGAAAAGTAGTCTAAGGATTCTTGTTGTGATACTTTATCTACCGGCCCACTAATGCGAATTTGACGCTCAAGTTCAGGCCAGAAGAATAAGAGTGAAGCATACGGAGTTGAATCTAAATCTGCTCCCTTGTTGCTTGCATAATTGGTAAACCAGACAAATCCTTGTTCCCTTACGCCCTTGAGCAGCACAACACGCGAAGATGGTCTGCCTTCATTCGAAACAGTGGAGAGCACCATAGCTGTTGGTTCTGGAAGAGCAGCGGTGATTGCTTCCTGCAACCAACTCTGGAACTGCCCTCGAGGGTCTTGCTGCACGGAGTCCCTTGTGAGGGCTTCACGTGCGTAATCTTTCCTTATCGAAGCAATATTGATTTCCATGTTGACTACCTAGCGTGCTTGTACAAGAATAATGAACGTTGCAAGGCGCGTTCCGCTCGTAACCGAGATTGCGTAGGCACCAGGAAGCAAACCTGATGTGTCAACGAGTGACACACCATTCAAGATATCAGCAGAATGAACGCTTTCTCCAGAGATTGTACGAATCATTACCGATGCACCCGCAACATCTTCACAGTGAATGCGTAGTGGTTCACCCGCAAGGATAGGATGAGTCCCGAGGATTCTACACCAGTCATGTTGTTGATCGCCATCATGGACGCTAACAAGTGTCCTGTTCTTTTCACAAAGCACGTCATTGTCGTTATCAACCAGAAGATCGTCTACCTCAAATCCAGTGTTCACATCAATCGATGAGGTGCGTGCATCAATCATCATTGTGGTATCGAGGACGTATCCAAGTCCAAGGAAACGCAGTCTCAGTGGAGTCACAAAAACATCCGGTACGTTGGCACTATTCTGCGTTTGAGATACTACAACGCGATATGTAAATGACGGACCATCCATCTTTCTCATAACAACATCAAAGATTGGATGTCCCGCTTTCGCGAGCCACTGGTCAAAGAAAGCTTCCCAAGAGACAGGTGGATTCGGAATAGCCAACTTTAGAAAGTCGAGCATCTGATATGTCTGTACTGAACCATTCGCATATGTAGCCAGATACGATTGCAATGCCGGGAAGAACACATCACCACCCACCAATTGGCGCATCATGTGATACACCCATGCTGCCTTACTATAGGTAGTGGCTTCGTTAAAAAGTGTAGCAAGTGGTATGTCGTAGATCGGTGGCTCTAATACACCGAATTTCATATAGCTATCTCGCTTAGACCACATGTGCGCCATATATCCTTGTTGTCCAGAATATGACTCTCTGTACAACGCTTCACTCCACGTAGCGCCTCCCTCATTCAACCAGATATCTGCCCATGTTGCACAACTGACCTTATCACCTAACCATTGATGGGCAAGTTCGTGTGCATAACCACTCTCGGCTCTGCCGTTAAGCCACTGCCTATTAATGGTAGATATCGTCTGGTGTTCCATGCCACCAAATTGGAATGGGGCAACTGCAACGTGACCATATGTGGCATATGGATAGCGGCCTAGTCGTGCTTCTAGCGCGCTGAACATACGTGGCACGTTCGTGGTAGCATTTATGACATTATATGTGTCGCCCTGTACATCAACATCAAATTGGTAATTGCTGATTGGCACAACGGAATTATCGTCTCGCGTATACGTTTGAGAATACAACGCGAACTCGGATGCATTCACAACAAAGAGATACGTTGGCATTGGGATATCATGACGCCAGGACTGCACTGTGGCGCTGTCTCCATCAACAAGAGTATCTGTTGCAACGCCGTTTGAAACAACTGTAAAACCTTTTGGTACACGCACATGCGCAGCAAAGAGCGCCTTATCGTGTGGCTGGTCTTTACACGGATACCAACGGCGTGCTCCTTCTGGTTCAGAAATTGTGTAGCCTATTGCGTAGGGTACGTTTTCAGCATTTGCTTCTTGCTTACTCAAAAGAAATATTGCGTTGTCATCTCTCAGAGAAGCGTAATAAATGGTGAACTCCATTTGTTCGCCTCGTTGCAGTACCGTTGGCAAACTCATGGTCAAGAGTTGTGTGTTTTTCGTAAACGTAATACGCGCAGAACCGGTGGTAACGGAATCAATCGCAATCGCCACGGCGTTAAACACTACTTGCGCAAGATTATCAACACGAGAACGAACAACGGCCTTTACAATTCCTGTAGACTTTCTCTCAGATCGTTGACTTCGTGGTGTGAGAAGTGCGGAATACCAATCAAGTGAAACATCATACGAGACAACATCAATTGTTGTATCGAGCTGTCTAGAAGGAAATCCAGCCAACATCGTTGGCATCGGATGAATTGGCCTTATGGATTGCAAAATAAGCTCATCGTTCACAAGCCATTCAACAAACGTGTGTTTATCCTCTTGGCTCTTGGCAACCGTGAAAATGAAACACGAGAGGATCGCTACGAGACTGATTGTACATCGAACATTCATCAAGGTACCCTTCGTGTATTTGCCGAGTCTCGCACGTATCTGTCTAGCCACCAACGCATATCGGCATTCGACTCTTTGCGTCGGCCGGCAAGCACATGATCTGCACCATCATACAACACCAGCTTGTACGGTCTCTGCAGCCTTTGCAGCTCAAGAGCAAGATACAGGGAATGTTCTGGGTCAACTTTCTTATCCCCCACACCATGCATGACAAGCAACGGAGTAATTGGTGACATTCTATCTGCCCACAGCACCACACTTCGTTGCTCGGCCTCTGTTTGCTCCATACTTCCTGGAGGTAAATATTTTGCCATTGTCCTACGTATGTATGCAGAATGCTCAATGGCATTGATACGCGTAGGAGCTCCAAACGTAACGGCTGCCAGGAATCTCTGCGTGCGTACGAGCATCATAAAGGCCAACATGCCACCACGACTGCCCCCTACCAAGCCAATGCGAGAGTGATCTACATATGGAAGTGAATCCAACAATGGAAGTAGATTCATCGCATCGTCTACGTCGCCATTTCCCCACTCTTCATGCAAACCATCGGATCCACCCGTACCTCGATAATTTGATGCAACCACCACATAGCCCCATGACGCATACAGTCCGATAAGGGGCATTGCAGATTCAGGAGTCAGTGCCCCACGAGGGCCACTGCCTCCACGATTGAAAACAATGGCTGGATACGTTGATTTTCCACCTGGCGGTAGAGCAAGGAATCCGTTGATCTTTAACTCGCCGCTCACATACGTTATGGCATGTAGTGTTACAGCTTCGTATTGAGAATACTCTTCGGCAGTCATCGCACGCTTGGCCATGGAGAGTGCGCCAGCAGGAATCAATACCTGCTCCGAGTGCAGCAGTGTTCCGTTAACCATGTGGATTATCGTGAACTCCGCCCGCGATACTTTTTGGCGAGTCTCTTGTGACGATTATCAAGGTCTATCTCTCGTCCGTCGATAAAGGCATGAACAACATTGTTACTCTTGCTATCGAGTGCATCACCCTTGCTCACAAAGAGCGTTGCGCTCTTGCCTACTTCTAGAGAACCATAGTTTTTATCAATACCAAAGATTTTTGCCGGGCCAATGGTTAGCCCCTTTACAGCATCATCTTCTGATAACCCAAATGCACGCGCCGTACCTGCCTGAAAGGGTAGGTTACGCTGCTGCCAAGAGCCTCCGTCGGAAAACGCAAACAGTATGCCAGCATCTGTTAACGTCTTTGCTAGGACAAAGGGGCTATCATATCCATCCTCTTCATGTCTCGGCAGTGAATGTACACGAGGAAGTATCACACTAATCCCAGCACGTTGAATTTGTGGAATCACAAAAGAAACATCAACGGCATTTACGAGGATCACGCGGACGTTGAACTCTCTCTGAAAATCGAGTACGGCTTCTATTTGACGTCGAGTTGTTGCTTCGATCATCACGGAGACTGAATCTTCGAATACAACTCTCATGGCTTCGTAACGGATATCGCGGCGAGATGTATCAACTCCAGCTCGAACCGTTGCACTGTAGGAACGGCCATTTTCGAAAAGCTCGTAGATGGCGCGAACATTGATTTCGATTTCCTTTTGCTGTTCCGCAGCGGATTTGCGCATCCACCATGCATTTGAAATTTCCATTGATGGCCAATTGAGCATCAATCCCGAAACTCGTTTCACAGCAAGGTCTTCGCGGGTCCACCCATCGAGGCGCATGAGTGACGACTGACCTGATACTACTCCGCCTTGTGGCACAGAATTCACAAGCAAAATTCCATTTGATCGCACGGTAGGAAGCAAATCGCTGTCTGGGTTATAGGCTGTTTCTGCACGAGCATTGGGATTAAACACTCCCACTTCACTCATATCTCGTGTAGATCGCACGGCGTCTATCTCAGTCAAACCAAGTGTGGTTATTGGAGCAATAAACCCTGGGTAGATAAAACTTCCCTTGCAATCAATGACGCGCGTATTAGCTGGAGGAGCTACCGCAGTTCCAATGGCAGTGATAACTCCGTTGTCGAAAACAACTGTTGCATTACGAAGTGGTACACCTACCGCCGTGTGTATGGTTGCATTCGTAAGTGCAATTGGTTGACGTTGAGGGGCGCCAGGTATCTCTTCACCGCAAAACACGGCGGTATTGAGCGAGAGTATGGTGCAGGCTATAAGTAGGTAATGCGTCATACCACGAATCTACGGTCTAAAAACGAGTAACCCCCAGGCGTCACCACTCGTCTAGGGGTACTATTCATCTCACCAGACGCTATGAAGCCATCTAGGAGTGCCCATCAGATGAATGATTTATTTCTTTTTGCCACTGAGGATTTTCTCCCGATATTTGTGGGCTACGGGGTGTAGCGTAGCCCGGTTAGCGCGTCTGCTTTGGGAGCAGAAGGTCGCAGGTTCGAATCCTGCCACCCCGACATTGCACTATTATGGCCCCCTTCGAATCGTTTCGAAGGGGGTTTTGTGTTTCTGTCAATTGAGACTCAGCTTCTGCTGCGGTGCGTACGTCCATCTCGGATGGCAGGAACTTTTTGGCTTCGGCTGATGCTAACGCTCTAGTGTAGGCTTTTGCCTTGCGATCTGCGCGTTGCTCTTCAGAAGCTTCTAGAAAAGCACATGCAATCACTCCAATCATCATTCTTGGTATTACGGTCTGACCCTCTGAAACTGAATCCAGAATTGACCATGCAACATCCCAATTTCTCTACAACAATGGCTATTTTCCCCAATGCGTACAACCTTCACCCTAAGCGCGCTGCTCGTCGTGTGCTTTTTCGCCCAACCACTCCTGTCTGGTGAGGGCGGCCACGAAGTCCGCAATTACCCAGCTTTCTTTGCCAAGCTATCTCCCGCTCCAGCATTCATTCAGACCCCTACAGGATCGGCGATTGTTGTTCGATACCTTGGCTATGAATGCAAACACTGCGTCCGCCAGCTTATCTACCTCAACGAGCACGCGTCTGACCTTCGAAAACTTGGAATCAACGTCATTGCAATTAGCTCTGATCCAAAAGCACAATGGGACCTGCTAGCAGAGAATGTAGATCTGGCTGAAGACGTGTTTTCGTACGTGGCTGATGAAAGCGAATCTATAGCTAAAGAGCTCGGAGCAATTAGAGTAATTAGCGATACTCTACGCAACCTCCATGCAACAATTGTTGTACAAAATGGCGTGGTTGTGTTCAGCATGTATTCAGACGAACCATATATGGACATAGACCGTGTGGTGTCATATGCAGCCGCTGAAGAAAGAGTTCAATTTCAAACCTCGCATTTGATTGACCGGTATCTGACATCTGCGCCGGTTGTTAAGGTAATTGCTTCAGCTTCTGATGGTTTGGTTGAGCCCCTTGACCTAGACTTCAATCGGTCTACGCTCCATCCCAACGACCTATGGATTGTGATGGCCGAAAACAGAGGTCACGGTATGGCAATTGTTCATAACGCTGGCACCCAACAACAGGCTGTTCGAATTAAAAAAGATTCTCGTGCTAGTCACTTCATGTGGCGCACAATGAGCATTGCGATGGGTTCTCATGGGGCTTTTGGCACAATGCAGAATGGCCAGCCCGGTGGGGCAGACATCAACTACATGTTCATGGGGCCAACCCTGTGGTCGAGCGATACGGCTGTGTTTGCCTCGAGATATCAGACTGACGATACAAAGCTCGCTTCCCACCTCGACATGCTCCATCAAAGCCCATGGGGCCTAGGAATTGCGCATGATAGTGCCAATATTTTTTGGGTGCTCGATGCGCGATATAAGGACATATGCAGATACGACTTTCGCGATCCGCATGAAGTTGGAGGCACTGATCACCGCGATGGTGTTATACGTCGATATGTAGACGTAGAGATCACACCTACGGAAAGAGGACGCCCTTCTCATGTTGCGCTCGATCGTGCTACCGGTCTGCTCTACTACATCAATCCTGGTACAGCAACAATTCACACATTGAATACGAAAAGTGGGACCATTGGAGGTCCGCTGGTTGCGCCATCTGAAAGCGAAGAAAACTATGCTGAATACTCTTACGTAGAATCTGCCGACGTCAATAAGGTTGTGAGTACGGGGCTTCAAGAGCCCGTGGGCATTGATGTTGTTGGCGATCGACTTCTTGTTGGAGATCGCAAGGATGGTCGAATCCACGTCTATGCCATTGAAGGCGCAACGGTTCGTGAATTAGGCACCATCGCAACGGGAGCAACGGCGCTTCATGGTATCGTTGTTGGGCCTGACGGTTGCATCTGGTTTGTAGATAGAGCAACAGCAACCGTTGGCCGGCTTGATCTCTCAAGTGATAACAAATTAATACCTGCGGTTTTGGCGCGAACAATTCGCGCACGTGATACGGTGAGCTTCCGCTACATCAACGGTTCTATTGGTAGCCGTGATGTTACTTTTCATCACCGTGTGCGCAGGCACGCAGACGGCCTAACACAAGCATGGTCTGCCCCCTTCACGGTCTCCACCGGAGCTGCATTTTCAGAAACGGTCATTGAAGTACCAATTGAAATTGCAGACAGCCTTTCAGTGTGGAGCGTAGAGGTTGCTGAAGTTCTTCAAGAAAACGTGAATGGATTGACTGCTACAACAACCGTTGTACCACATAACGTGCGCCGGGCTCTGGTACGGGACGAACGGGTTGGCACTTTTGATATTGTTGATGCTGTTGGCCAGACAACGCGCACCGGATATGTTTCTCTTACTTCTGACGTCTTCAATGTTGTTGTTGACAGTCTTGCGTATCTAAAAACAACATTGTGGAACAGCGGCAGCTTTGGCGAAATCGATGTTGTAGATGATGCGATACTTGCCTCTTTACTCAAGCGCCGCATCGAGGTGTTCCTCATTGCTGATGACCCTCTCTTGCTCCGCACTGATTTACCGAATACTTCTGCATTCTTTAGGTCATTTGGCTGCTCTCTCATGGGTATTGATCAGATGCCAAGTGATGCTGGTCAACGAGTATTTAAAGGCGTAATCGCTGATCCAGTTACCGCGGGCATGTCAAACATTGACATTCAACTGCCTCGCCTGGATCATCAACGAGGTGGCAAGTACGTTCCGAATGTAATCTTCAGATTGGCACAAGCTGGGTCAATCGCCATGATGACGCGTGAGAGCTCTACGATCATTGGTGCCGTCAGATTTCAACACAGCAACTATCGGTCAATCATCCTTGGCGTTAATGCATCTCGCTTTATTGATGGCGATCAGCGCACAACAATTCTTGATAAGGGACTAATCTGGCTTGAGGCAGCAGCCGATCCAGACAGCGTTCCTACAAGCGTTGCTGATGAAAGAAGAATAGCCGAAAACGACCTCGCGGTATTCGTGGGTGCGAATCCCGTAGTGTCATCTACTACGTGGCGACTCATGGGTCAGCCAGATGTTCAAGCCGTCTTGGAGCTTTATTCCGTAGCAGGCCAGCGCATGTCTACTCTCTACAATGGAGCCATCGGCAGTGGCCTCGGCATATTGGATGTTTCGAACTTGCCTGCTGGTAGTTACTTTCTGGTTGTACGAGCTAACGAACGTGTGGCTCACAAGACAATCATCGTAAAGTAAGGGGCTTGTGTCAAAGACGGCCAATAAGCAACGTAGGTCTACAACCGACGAACCAGAACACGTGTTTGGCTTGGACGTTGAAGGGGATCTCGCCTTTCTTATTACGGAAGGCAAGAAACACCTCCAGCGATTCAATGTTGATCTCGTTTCACGTGCGTTTCGCTTTTGTGTTGAAGCACATAAGAAAGATGTGCGTGTTTCTGGTGAGCCCTACTATACACATCCAGCTAATGTTGCGCTTATCGTTATGCGCGAGATTCCGCTTGATGATGTTAGTGTAGTTGCTGCGCTCCTTCATGACGTAGTAGAAGACACCACGTTTTCGCTCAAAGATCTTAAGGCAGAATTCGGTACAGAGGTTGCCGACATTGTAGACGGCGCAACAAAAATCTCTGATGTTTTTGAGAGTAGAGAGATAACACAGGCAGAGAATTACCGCAAGCTGTTGCTCTCTCTTGTTAATGATGTGCGTGTGATACTGGTGAAGTTTGCAGACCGACTTCACAACATGCGAACGATAGAATCACTCTCTCGTGAACGTCAAGAGCGCATGGCGCGAGAGACCATGGAAATATATGCGCCCTTTGCGCACCGCTTTGGGCTTGGAAACATCAAGTGGGAGCTAGAAGATCTATCGTTCAAGGTGTTGCACCGTGATGCGTATGACGATATCAAGCATCAGCTCAACACCTCTCGTGAAGAACGCGAGGAATTTATTGAGCGCTTCAGCAAGCCAGTGGCAGACAAGCTAACCGAACATGGCGTGAAGTTTGAGATTAATGGGCGACCAAAACACTTATACTCCATTTATAAAAAAATGGCAACGCAGGGCAAGTCACTTGATGAACTCTATGATCTGTTTGCTGTGCGGATCATACTAGAAACTGAAGAAAACAACGATTGTTTCTTGGCATATGGAATTGCCAGCGAAATTTATCGTCCCGTTCCGGAACGATTTAAGAACTATATCAGCGTACCGAAAAAGAACGGTTATCAGTCGCTTCATACAACTGTGATCAGCAGTGATGGCAAGCGCGTAGAGGTTCAGATTCGCACACGTGCTATGCATGAATTTGCAGAGCGTGGTGTTGCAGCTCACTTTCGCTATAAAGCTGCGTCGGGTGGGACTGCCTCATGGGTAGACTCAACAGATCTTGAAGAGTGGGCTAATTGGGTGCGCGATGTTTTTGAAAATGACGACGAAGAAGCAGCTAAGGATCTCTTAGAGAGTTTCAAACTCAATCTGTATCAGGACGAGATCTACGTCTTTACACCAAAAGGTGATTTGCGAATTCTTCCTAAGGGGGCTACCCCAATCGACTTTGCATTTGACATTCACTCGCAGGTAGGTGCGATGTGTATTGGCGCAAAAGTGAATGGTCGTATCGTTCCACTTGATCACATGCTTAAGACCGGAGATCAGGTTGTCATACTTACATCAAAGAATCAAACGCCGCACCGCGATTGGGAACGAATCGCGATAACGCACAAGGCAAAGACGCACATACGTAGGATCCTAAATGAGGAGCGTAGAGCACGCGTTGTTGAGGGCAAGGATTTATGGGAGAAGCGAGCGAGAAAACTCAAACTTCACATAAACGAAGATGAACTAGAAAAGCTCTTGCTTCACATGAAGTATGATAGTAGGTCTGAGTTTTATGCTGCCCTTGGATCCGGAACACTTTCACCAGAAGCAGCGGGCGAGATGATTTCTCAACTTCTTCAACCGGCAGCTACACCGGTTAAAGAAGCCCCCTCCAATGTGACTTTTGACCAGTTCAGTGATACTGCCCGTGATACCGCCAGTGGTGTGTACATCGTTGGACAAAACATGTCTAGCGCTAAGATTCTATTTTCTTATGCCCGCTGTTGCAATCCTGTTCCGGGAGATGATGTTGTTGGAATTGTGACTATTGGAAGTGGCATCAAGGTTCACCGCTCAACATGCCACAACGTCATTGGCTTACACGACAAGCTTAAGCCCCGCCTCGTGGAATTGTCGTGGTCACAGTCGCAGCGTGGAGAATTCCTTGCCGCAGTAAAAATCACCGGTGAAGACCGGCCAGGGATGCTAAACGACATCACAAGTGCTGTGATCTCCATCCAGAAGACGAATATCCGTGGCGTCAACATCGACGCCTATGACTCAATTTTTGAAGGAATCTTAACCGTCTATGTGTTAGATCTTGCTCATTTGCGCAGAATCTTCGAAAAGCTTCTGAAAATCAAAGGCGTAGAGACCGTTGAGCGATTTGAAGCATAGAGGAATGGCACGCCTGCCTTCGTATATTTGAGGATGAGTTTACAGGTAATCATGTTCACGGTTTTCGCGATAGGCGCTGTTGCGTCTGCGGTCTTTACGATCACGCGGAAAAATCCAGTCGCCTCAGCAATGTCGCTTGTAGGCCATTTCTTCATGCTCACTGGTTTGTACCTAACGCTACAGGCGCAATTTGTGGCGGCTGTGCAGGTGTTGGTGTATGCTGGTGCGATCATGGTTCTGGTGATATTCGTCATCATGCTACTGAATGTAGGCACGGAACAGCAGCACCCGCAGAGCGGTGGATTACGGACGACTTTGGGCGTAATGATGGCTGGCTTACTAGCAGTATTGATGGGCACTGCAATTCTAGCGCGCCCAACTGGACGCGTAGATTTGCCTCCTGAGTCGCTTACAATTGGTACCACTGAGGCAATTGGGCAATCGCTGTTTACTACCTATTTATTCCCTTTTGAGGCAGTGTCCCTTCTTCTTTTGGCAGCATTGATTGGTTCAGTGATCCTTGCCAAACGTCACGTACAAGAAGGATAAAAATCATGCTACCAACTTCGATCCCACTCGACTACTATCTCA
Organism: Ignavibacteria bacterium; assembly: GCA_947495975.1. Classification (GTDB taxonomy): domain Bacteria; phylum Bacteroidota; class Ignavibacteria; order Kapaibacteriales; family Kapaibacteriaceae; genus UBA10438. The sequence continues at coordinate 26,192 of CANMBE010000016.1, forward strand.
TTCTCTCGGCGTGCCTTTTTGTCATTGGTGTAGTAGGCGTTATTACTCGGCGTAACGCAATCATCATTTTCATGTCGATTGAGTTAATGCTCAATGCAGTAAATCTATCAATGGTGGCGTTTTCTGCTTTTTCTGGCGATATCGCTGGTCAGATGTTCGTCTTCTTCATTATGGCAGTAGCTGCAGCCGAAGCGGCGGTAGGACTGGCCATCGTTCTGGCTTTGTTCCGGAACAAACAAACTATCTATGTTGATGAGATCAACATCATGAAATGGTGACTACAATGAAAACCTTCGCGCTAGCTTTTGCTATCGTCCTCGCATTTGCAGGATGCACAACTACTGAGGCTCCTGATGTGTCAGCAGAGCTGCTTACTATGGATGAACTCACCAAGTCGCCAGGGTATACATGGTTTGTTGCCGAAATGGATACCTATACCCCCAACGCAAACGTGGTGTCAGAGATTTCTACAACCATGACGTCCGCACCTGGACGTAAGGTGTGTGTGTTTGTAAAGCCCACATGTTCTTGTCGTGGCACGCAAAGGCTTTTCCCACAAGTAATGAAGACCTTAATGGCCGCGAACATTGAAATGAGCCGAGTTGAAGTTTGGTCAATGCGAGGTGCAACAGACAAACATCCGTATCAGCCTACAATTTTGATCACTGACCTTCCTGCAATCTTTGTACTAGAGGATGGCGCTGTGCGCTCTATTGTGAGCGACCAAGACTACACAGACACAAACGCTGATTCACTTATTGCGCGCGCTGTTCGCTAATAGCTCGGGTAGAAATCAGCCTCTCACAACTGGCCTAAAACTGCAACACCCTCATGGACCTTGTCCTGAGGGTGTATTTTTTTGTACAAGCGGCGGGAGTCGAACCCGCACGGGTGTTGAGCCCGCCGGATTTTGAGTCCGGTGCGTCTGCCAGTTCCGCCACGCTTGCGTGTTGTGGGCGCTGAGGGATTTGAACCCCCGACCCTCTGCTTGTAAGGCAGATGCTCTGAACCAGCTGAGCTAAGCGCCCGAATTGGGCACGCAAGACTGCAAAGGTACGAGAATTTTGTTAATGGCGAACAGCCCAAGCTCTATTGTACCGCTTCTACTCTACGAATTTCTGGAACCTTCATCCTCACTGCCCTCTCGATACCCGCTCTGAGGGTCATTGCGGACATGGAGCACGTTTTACAAGCGCCTACAAATCGAAGCTCCAACACGCCTGTTTCCATTTCAAATCGTACAATTTCTACATCACCGTTGTCAACGTTCAAATATGGCCGAACCTCTTGAAGAGCTTCTTCAATTCGTTGGAGCAGTGATGGCGTCATAATGAAATTTCTACCACCGTGTCAACGGCTCTAGCATTTGCCTTGCGAATTTCGCGCACAATATTCTCTGCAACAGAACGGAATGCATCCCCAAGAGAACCTGACTCTGGGTCGAGCACGAACGGGAAACCATCATCTGCGCCTTGGCGCACCCGAACATCAATTGGTATCTCGCCCAGGAAAGGAACTGAGAACTCTTTTGCTACACTCTGCCCGCCCCCTTCACCAAAAATATGGTACTTGCGATCTGGCATGTCAGGGGGCACGAAATAGCTCATATTCTCAACTACGCCTAGCACGTCTACCTTGACCTTTGAGAACATCTGTATAGAGCGGCGCACATCGGCTAATGCAATTTCTTGCGGAGTAGTCACCACAACCGCTCCTGTGAGTGGAATGCGCTGCGTGAGCGTTAGCTGAATGTCTCCTGTTCCAGGGGGCAAATCAAAAATGAGGTAGTCTAACTCGCCCCATACGATTTGCTCAACAAGCATGGTGAAGTAGCCGGCTAGCATTGGACCGCGAAGGATTGCTGCTTGGTCTCGCTGCATCACAAAGCCGATGGACGCTACTTTAACGCCATACGCCTCATTTGGGTAGCCGATGACCTTTCCGTCGGCAGATTTTTCTGCTCGCATTGTTTCCGAACTAAGGCCATACATCGTAGGCTGTGAGGGTCCGTAGATATCTGCGTCCAGCAGTCCCACTGAGGCCCCTCGCTGGGCCAATGCCGCGGCTAGATTCGCCGCTACAGTGGATTTTCCTACGCCCCCCTTGCCAGAAGCCACAGCTATCAGATTTTTTATGCCCGATAGGGTTGGCATGCGGCGCGCTACCCCGCCTTTTTCGCGCACCAAAATCTCTATTTCTGCCCCGGGGTACACTGCTCGGATGGTAGACTTACAGTCGTGGTCCAGCCGTTTTGCAGCCCAATGCAGCGGTTGAACAGCGTCAAGAAAAACGCGCACACGGTTTCCTATCACTTCAATCTCGTGAATTGCGCCAAGTGAACCGAGTGACTGGTCCAGGTCGGAGTCAACAATAGATTCTAGTAGCGTTCTAATTTCTTGTGGGGTCATGGCTGTAACAATCTGCGTGGTGAGAACTCGAGCAACGAAAATACCGATCTCTTGCCGCTTTACAGCGTGGATAAGCGAGTTAGGATTCTTATCTTTAGCCCCTTATCTATGACGATCCCATCTTAGGACACTTACATTTTCCCCGTTTCACTCATCGGAGTAATTAATGAAGCATGCTCTTCTCTTTGCGATGTTCGCCGTTTCTGCGGTGATATGTCTTGCGCAAATTCCAACAGTACAGCCCAACACAACCCGGAATCAGGTATCGGCTGCTTTCAGCCCATCTGATCTGATGGCTCAGCCAACTCAGAAGGCAGAAGAGCATAGTCAAGGGGTAGTCTTTAACCGCGTTACTACGCTTGAGTTGCGCAGCAATTACCACTATTGGCCGTTTGGTGTATGGTCAAACGCCATGTTTCAATACGAAGCAAAGTCGAACACTCTAAACATTGCTCGCAATAGAGCATTGGTTGATGGTGCTGGCGCTATCACTGGAACCGAAGTTGGAGTGTTGCGCTCAGCAAACAACGGTACATCGTGGACGTTTGACATTCTGACATCCACTCCTGATATATTCGTGTACCCCACTCTTGCGTGTATTAATCCTGACGAAGGCACTGACGCTTCAAAGCTTCCTGTCATGGTTTATGGCGCGAGCTTTGTTCGCAGCAACGGGCTTGCCTTCGGTGGCTTTACAATGTGGAACCGCACATCGGCATCTTCGTACCAAGTTTCTCTGAGCGACTATCCAGCTCCTGGTAACGGATATGCAGTAAACGAAGGAGCATTGTACGCTGATAATTCGAGCGGATCAGTCATTTGTGCTGGCACACTCGGCACAAGTGGTTCTGCTGTATACGGTGCATATGGTATGTGGAACTTCAACCTTATTGTTGATGACTTTGGTCAAACACCTACCATTCCTGCTGCCTGGGGATTAGACAAGTTTCGCCCAAACGCCTCTAATGGCGGCTCTTACAATGCTCCCGTACTTATTGACGGCGACGCAACTGGCACACTGTACGCTGCATTCAATAATTTTTCGTCATCGAATCTTGATGTACGCTCGGTTCAAGTTTCCAAGTCGACAGACGCAGGGGTTACGTGGGGTACGCTCAATGAAATGCCTTCTGATCTCCTCGATCAATTTGCGCTTGCTCATGGCGGCGACATTGGCTTCCAATACGGTCAATCACCATATAGTGGCGGAGAATTCATTGCTGTAGGTGCAGAAGAATATTCATTCTTCTACCCGCTTGCAACTGGCATTAAAAGCGTTACCACTCCGGGCAGCATCGACTCAGTTGTAGCTATGCATATTGTTGAAGCATCGTATAAGAATGGCAGCTGGTCTCTTGCTGCAGTTGCTGAACTCCAAACGCTTAACCTGGATATGTGCTCAATTGAAGATTCGATTTCTACAGCGATTGGCGCTCCAGCAATATCTGTTACGGGCAGCGGACGTGGTTTTGAGATTCAAGCTGCACGCACCGTTGATGGAAGCACACTTATTGTGAAGTATGTAGACTTCAATACAGCTCGTCCTAAGAATGAATTCTCTGCAGTTCGTGTTTTTTCCGAAGAAACAAATGGATCCTACACTGAAGGGGATCCTATCACGAGCATGTTCGATACAGACATGTATATCGTTACTCGTTTGCGCTCTAGTGCCGAATGGGGTTCACCAGCGAATGTAACAGATGACGAAGACATGGCATTCCGCACATACATGCCAAGAACAGTCCCATCTGCCGCAGCTATTCCACTTCTTAGAGTTATCGGCACAAATGCTGGTACAATCTCGAGCCTTCTTCCAAAGGCTATTTATCAAACAGTGTATAATGGTGGCGCCTCGGTAGACTATGCCAACACAGGCGTTGTAAGTGTTGAGGATGAAAAGACCTACGCGTTCCGCTTTGGTACAGTTGCTCCAAACCCTGTTACGTCAGCTGCAGAAGTAAGCTTCACGCTTGACCATTCAGCTACAGTTAGCATCGAAGTGTATGATATGCTTGGGTCGCAACTACGCTCCAGCCCTACACAGACTATGTCTGCGGGTATCCATGGTGTAAACGTTGATGCATCAGCATTTGCCGCTGGTACATATAATGTTGCGCTTGTTGTGGACGGTGTTCGCATTATGAAGCCATTTGTAGTGGTTCGCTAAGCAAAGTCACTTTACGAATTCGTATACTTGGGGGCGATGGACATTGCGTTCATCGCCCCTTCGTTTTTTAGGAGTTCAGCGTGAAGATTCGCTACGCAGTTATTTTTGTCTTGTTTGCCGTTCTTTCGATAGCTTCACATGCTCAAGAATGGCTCCTGACCGTCCCTCAACGTGCCGTATTCTCCATTGCCTCAAACCCTCTGAATAGGTCATCTGTCATTGCTGGCAACTATTCGAGAGAGTTTCTCACGTCTGCAGATGGCGGCTCTACGTGGCAAGCACTTTCCATAGGGGAAGCCACCGGTTCATCTCAAATAAGTACGCTACTTTTTCATCCAAGGGACACCCTCACGCTTTTTGCAGGGGGCGTTGGGTTTACGGGTCTTGAGAGGTCAACAGACGCTGGATTTTCGTGGGAGAATGTGCTGAAAGACCCTATTGGCCTCCGATTTGAGGTTGCCAGCAATGGATGCGTAGCGTTTTACCCCGGCAGACCAGACACGATGTATGTCATTCGGAGCTCACCTGGTGTGATCTTTCGGAGTGTAAACCGCGGTGAAAACTGGGACTCTATCGGTGTAATTCCTGGCCTTAGTGGGTCTGATCGCATGCGTGCACTTGCAATCTGCCCGGAAGTTGATAGTGCAAAGATTATGCTAGCATGTGGACGTCGTTCCATGATGTACCGATCAACAGATGGAGGAAAGACATGGGCCTCCACGGGATACGCATTTGGTGGTCAGGCAGATAACGATGGAGCGCAAATCCGCTGGAGCCCAACAGTGCCCGGCAAGGTATATGCGGTTGCCCAATTTTTAGTGGTGCAAAATACTGGCAGCGGAGGCCTGCACATTAGCACAGACTATGGTGTTACGTGGGCTGCCAAGAAATTCATGGATACATCGCTGTTTGCACTAGAGGTGTTTCCAACAAAAAATGGTGATGAAATTTTTGTTGGCGGCTCACAGCTCTCAATCACGAGTCCAGCGCTTAAAGGTGATTCTATTGTTTTCCGATCACCTGATGGTGGCACCACATGGCAGGACCTCAGTAACATCCAATGGGTAGCAAACGAACTTGAACAGCTCGCCCCAAATGTATGGGGCTTTGCACTGGTCAATGTTGACGGTCATCCGGAGGTAATTATGGCAACCGAGGTTGGTGTATTTCGATCAACAGCGGTAACGTCCGTGCGAGAAAGCAGTCGTTCACTTCAACAAATCTCTCTGCGATCTACAGGAGCCAGCGTACTGGTTACGATGCCCGAAGGTATACATATGGGATCATATGTTATTTCCACATTGCTTGGGCAGATTATTTCGAGTGGTGCACTTAACGGAACCGGTGTTCAGCGTATTGATCTTTCTGGGTTTCCTGCAGCCCCTTACCTCATTCGTGCAAATGCTGGTGAATTTGTGGGTGCAACGATAACCACTCGGTAACAGAAAGGTGATTCATGATAAAGTTGCTCTTGCTGGTGGTTGTTTGCATGTCAACGATTCCTATGATGGGGCAGTCTTGGAAACTTCTCAATCCAGTTCTCTCGCACACAATCGTTACCAATTCCCAAAACCCACACACACTATGGGTGGGTAATTGGGCTCATCAGTTGTACAGGTCTTACGACGCAGGTACGTCCTGGACAATCGTAGAAATTGGTAGCACCGATGTTCCAAACTTCTTGATGTCCATTGTGACGGCGCAGACTGACACAAATGTGATAGTTGTAGGTGGATTTGGTGTTGATGGTATTCGTCGCTCAATTGATGCAGGAAGAACATGGACTCGTGTTTTAACAGATTCTGCACGGCTTGCGATGTATTTCATTTCTGAAGCAATTCTTGAGGACGTTTCTCAACCAGGACGATATTTTGGAGCGCGCGGCACTCCTCCAAGAAACAATAGTATTTGGGAGAGTATCAACAATGGCGCAACGTGGGATAGCATATCTGTTTTACCGCCAAATTTTACCGATCGACTGTGCACTATAGCACAACGCAAAGACAGTGCAAACATTCTGTTTGTAGGCTGTAGAGGTGGAATTATTGCGAGGTCAGACGATAGAGGCCGAACATGGCGAGCTGTACCAGTACTACGTGGTATGCTCAATATCAGTGGTGATGCGGAGGTCCCAAAAATCGTATTCTCAACACGGTATCCGAGAGTCGGCTATGCCATTGTTGCAATCACATCGCCAGATAGTATCAACGACAATGGTGGCGTGCTCAAGACAGTAGATGGCGGCGCCACATGGGACCGAATTGCATTTGCCGACACGAGTCTATGGTCAGTAGACGTGCGTGATGGGGCGAATGGAGAAGACGATGTTTTTATCGGTGGATTTAGAACAAGTAACCGCCCCACAACAATCAAGGGCGACGGTCTTGTGGCGCGTTCTACCGATGGTGGACAAACGTGGAGTCAGTACACTGATATTCCGTGGGGAATAAATGAGCGCGAAGACACGATACGTAATGTGTGGTCGATTCACTGTGAACCAAAACTCAAACGCGTCTATATGACGGCAGAGACCGGTACGTACATATTGAATGAGCCAACATCTGCTGTGGATAATAACGAGACTGACTCGCATCAAACACTTCGATACACTGTGGGAACGAACGAAATTGTCGTTACTGATCTTGACCCAACAGATGATCACACATCGTGGACTCTTTACACGATGAATGGTAACCTCGTACTGAGCGGCGACGTTGTCTCTCCCGACGCCCAACGAATTTCTACAACATCATTGGCATCCGGACTATACCTCCTTACATGGGGCTCCGAGCGCAGATTCCGTACCGCGCACATACCTGTCGTTCGTTAGGCGTCTACTCTGTCCAGGACAATAGTGTTTTCCAATGCTCCAAGCATATCAATTGAGCATGTAACCATGTCTCCAGGCTTAAGCCACCATGCAGGATCGTAGACCTTTGATCCGTTTAGCTCAAGGAAACAACCTGTCCCACAGGTTCCACTGCCAATCACATCGCCTGGATACAGTGTAACGCCATAGCTGGCGCGCTCAATGATTTGAGCAAACGTCCACGTCATGTCCTTTACGTTGCCTGTTGAGACTTGAATCCCATTGATGACCGTGGACATGGCAAGATCATACTGGTTACCATGTGGGGTTGATGTGGTACGATCGAGCAGCTCATCCAACGTAACAAGCCATGGTCCAATAGATGTAGCAAAATCTTTACCTTTTGCAGGACCAAGGTTGAGCTTCATCTCTAACATCTGAAGCGCACGAGCACTCCAATCATTCATCACCATGAGCCCAGCTATGTAGTTGTCTGCGGCTGAGGCGCTTATGTTACGCCCTTCTTTACCGATAACGATTGCACATTCGAGTTCAAAATCGAGTTGGTCACAATGCAGTTCCTGCACATGGATATTGCCCGGACCAAACACAGCTTGGTGATTGGTAAAGTAGAAGATTGGAATCTGATCATATTCTGGAATCATTTCTAGGCCTCGGTTGCGCCGTGCAGATTCTACGTGCTGCCGAAAAGCATACCCATCTCGCATAGAGGTAGGGTGCGGAACAGGTGCTGCAAGAGTTGTTCCCTCATATGGTACTGACACTGCTTCACGAGTGGCCTCATCTGCTCCAGAAAACCATCGGATCACAAGATGCGCGTCAGCAAGCGCTGAAGAGCCAAGCCGAAGGAGCGACAACATATCAGACGGCAACTCTGCACATTCAAACGCAGACTGCGCACGCGCTGCTTGATGTGCGTGCTCGAGGTCGATGATTCTACCACCAACAAGAAGTCCAGTGCGAATTTGTTGTCCGGAGATATACGAAACGAGTTTCATGACTAATTCTCGAAATGAGCGTTGAAGCAAAAAGATAAAGCAGAATGCTAAGCTAACTCAGCATTCTGCTTTTTGAATCACTGACGTATTTGTTTATCGACCTAAGGCGTGGCGCAATGAAAGTGTACCTACGGTGCCAAAGCCCACGAGGAACATCAATTGAAACGGAATTGCAGCAATTTCGCTGTAGCTAATTGATGTGAAGATGCCAAAGACAAAGTAAGCGGCAAGTCCAAGCTCTACTACCACAATCCAACTGATCTTTCTTTGAACGTAGCGGTTCTTATGCCAGTCTACTGCTTCGCGTTCCATTGCATATTTCGGCGTGCGCTTGAACTCCGTCTTCTTGCCAATGATTGCTTCAATAACTGCGCGAGTGTTATTTACAGCAAGCCCCATGGATCCGGCCATGAAGACTGGGAAGAGGAGAAGCCTGCGTTGCCAGTCGAGGTGGATTGCGCGCTGTGCGTACATGTAGAACAAGAACGATGAAATGCTTGCTAGAACGAAGATCGACATGAAGCTAAAGAATGCATCATATCCACCAACTTCATTCTTTATCATTACAATTGGCACATTGAGAAATGCAACGATCATAATGAATGGAAAGACAATGTTGCTTGTTAGGTGCACCGTGCATTCAAGTTTATGCTTTAAAGATAGTTTGCTCTTCCACACCGATGGAAGGAGCTTCTTTGCTGTTTCTACGGCGCCCTTTGTCCAGCGGAACTGCTGCGTCTTGAGTGCATTAATATCGGCCGGAAGCTCTGCTGGAGATGTTACATCGTTTAAAAACACAAAGCGCCATCCACGCAATTGTGCGCGGTATGAAAGATCGAGATCTTCTGCCAGCGTATCGCTGTGCCAGTTGCCCGCATCTTCGATTGTTGCCTTACGCCATACACCAGCAGTGCCATTGAAGTTGATAAAGAATCCAGCCTTGTGACGGATCTGCTGCTCAATTACGAAATGGCCATCGAGTGCAAGCGCTTGGGCACGTGTTAGGAAGGAGAAATCTTCGTTCAGGTGTTCCCACCGCGTTTGCACCATTCCAACTTCCTTGTCTGCGAAGTATGGAACCGTCTTCAAAAGAAAGTCTGGATGCGGAACAAAATCAGCGTCAAAAATGGCAACGAACTCTCCACGAGCTACTGCAAGGCCATCCTTCAATGCGCCTGCTTTGTATCCTTGGCGGTTTGTTCGGTGAATGTGCTTGATATCGAAGCCTTCTGCTTGGAATCTCTCCACAAGCCGCTTGGACATAGCAACAGTCTCATCTGTAGAGTCATCCAAAAGTTGGATCTCTAGCTTGTGTTTCGGATACTCAATCGCACATACAGCTTCTACGAGACGGTCCACTACATAGAGCTCGTTATAAAACGGCAGCTGTATGGTAACCACCGGTAGGTCCTCTACAGTGTGAATGGGCGCCTCGTGTGTGACCTTTTGGGTCTTGTGATAGTAGTAGATCATCACCAGGCCATGAAGACCAAAGGCGAAGAGCACACAGAGCGAGAGGAAGTACGCAGCGAGGAGAAAATCTTCCATGGCTGGAACGGACCTATGAACGATGAGAAGAACAGAACGTTGCTAGTTCAATTCGTTCACCAGTCTGAGACAAAGGCCAAAAGTATGTCATCAGCGATTCGCCGAAGAGCGCGTTCGGCTGCTAGCCGTCTACCCTCTGTTGCATCCTCAACGTCATAAACGTCAAAGTTTTCAAACGTTCGCTTCCACACTACCTTGTTCTTGACAGCATCAAAGTATTCTGCTTCGACTGCTACCACGATACGACGTTGACTTTCAAGATCACCGGTTTGAACCGTTACGATCTGATCCTGCACACGAGTGAGAATCGGAGAGAGTCGCGCGTCGCCGTTGTCCTCCACCAGTTGAACGGAGTTGTCACTTCGGAACCTGCGAACAAGGGTCTCCGTGCAGAACTCGCGAAAGGTAGGGTCACCAAAACCGCTACGGTCAATGACCGAGGCGATAGACATGGTATGAATGTGTTCGGGGACCGACCCGCCGCGAAAGGAGTAACATGCACTTACGGACAATGCTAGCACAACCAAAGCAACAGGCAAAAGTATGTGACGAACGATATGGTTCTGATGAAGGTTGTATGAAACGTTATTCATTGTAGGTGCTCGCCAACAAATGGATTGTGCTGGCGCTCATGGCCAATGGTTGTTGTAGGTCCATGGCCGGGAAAGACCACGAAATCGTCATCGAGCCGAAAAAGTATCGCTTGGATTGATTGTACCAACAATGCGCCATCTCCACCAGGTAGGTCTACCCTACCCACGCTCTCGCAGAAAAGTGTGTCGCCAACAAAAACCCGGCGCTCAGTGCTCTCCACAAGGCATATGCCCCCTTCGGTGTGACCCGGGGTATGCACGTAGTGCAAAGGGGCTTGTCTCCCACTCAATGCGATGGTTCCTGATTCACCTGCGAGTGAGTGGGCGTTCAAAACTGGCTCAATGGTGAATGGAAGTGGCCATAATGTGTGTTTCATTGGGTCCACAAGCCGAAACTGATCATCCACATGCACAAACACGTGGGCGCCGGTTAGACGGGCTAGGGGTGCGCAATCTGCGGTGTGGTCCCAATGAGTATGCGTGAGCACAATATCAGAAATGACGCAATCCTGCCGCTTTGCCTCGGCTATCACCACATTGGTGCATCCATAGGGGGCGTCTACAACAAATGCGGACTTCGTGGAAGGGTCGCAAACAAGGTAGCAGTTAGTGGCAACAGGACCACATTCAAAGGCAAATACATTGGGCATAACCTGAAAATACGACGGGTTGAGAGAATCATTATCTTTGTAGATCTCGATTCAGGAGTATTGATGATTCTCGACTACATGCCCCTTATAATCATGATCGTTGTTGGTCTGATCTTTGGTGTAAGCAACATCGTTCTAGCAGAGAACCTTGGTCCAAAAAGAAGCACACGCGCCAAACTCTCTACGTATGAGTCTGGCATGGAGCCTGTGAAGACTGCACGTGAGCGATTCACGGTAAAGTTTTATCTCGTGGCGATGATGTTCATCCTGTTTGACATTGAAATTGTCTTCATGTATCCGTGGGCAGTGCAATTCCGTGAGCTAGGCTATTACGGCCTATCAGCCATGGTTCTGTTCATGGTTCTCTTGTTTAGTGGTTATCTCTACGTAATTAAGAAAGGTGCCCTCAAATGGGATTGAACGACCAGATAACGCGCGATGGATTTGTGACAACGACTGTTGAGTCGCTCATTACATGGGCACAGAAGAATTCTCTTTGGCCTATGCCAATGGGAATTTCATGTTGCGCGATTGAGATGATGGCATTTGGTGGTCCACGAGCAGACTCTTCGCGTTTTGGTTCAGAGCGATTTTCGTTCTCCCCACGCCAAGCAGATCTCATGATCGTTGCCGGCACTGTTACGTACAAGATGTCGTGGGTCGTCAAGAAAATCTGGGATCAAATGCCAGATCCCAAATGGTGTATTGCAATGGGTGTGTGCACATCAACAGGCGGAATGTTTCGCTCGTATCCTGTAGTGCAAGGCATCGACCTCTTTCTTCCCGTTGACGCTTATGTATCAGGCTGCCCTCCACGTCCAGAAGCCCTCATAAAGGCGCTGATGTACATACAAGAGAAGGTAGCAGAATCAAAGCCGCAGCTTATCAACCTTGGCAAGGATTCTGGCGACATTCGCCGCTCCGATCTCATTGTAACACCCTAATGGTGGTTGCTGGGATCATGACTGGAACGTCCGTAGATGCCATTGACGTTGCAGTCTGCTTGATTACACATGAGGGAGACCGTCATTCGGTTTCCCTCATTTCATTTGAGAGTAGCCCCTTCTCAGAAGCTTCAAGGGATGCAATCGTGCAGGCACTTGCTGGTAACGCATCGATGGAGTTGTTATCTGATCTACCGTTTCATCTGGCACACGATTATGCGGCAGCAATTCGCTCTGTTCAGCGTGAACATAGCATTGAGCTTGTTGCTATTCATGGCCAAACGTTGTGGCATCATCCACCCATTTCCACGTGGCAGGCCACCTCTGGTTCAGCACTCTCTGCCCTGATTTCACTACCTGTTGTGCATGACTTTCGGTCAGCTGATGTTGCTCTCGGTGGGCAAGGGGCTCCTTTGGTTCCAATCTATGATCATGCTACTCTTGTGTCTGATGCAATCGATAGTGTGGCACTCAATATAGGCGGGATGGCAAACATTACCATACTACGTAGCGGTGCATCACTTCAGGACGTGCGGGCATTTGATACTGGGCCCGGTAATGTGTGGATTGATACCTCTATCCGTACAACGTTTGGCAAACGATTTGACACTGATGGGCATGTTGGAAGAGCTGGACGAATCATAGAGCCGATGCTTGCTGAATGTATGTCAATGCCATACTTCAACGCCGACCCGCCGAAGTCAACTGGACGAGAACTTTTCTCGGAAAAAGAAGCGCGACGTTTGATCACGAAGTATTCGCATCCATCGGGCCCACTCGAAGACGTGATTACAACTATGACGGAACTTACCGCGTGGTCAATCTCTGATCATGTTGCCCGCTATGCTCCACAGACACGCTGCGTTGTTGTTTCGGGAGGGGGCTCACAAAATTCTTTTCTCCTGGAGCGACTCCAGCATCATTTGCACAGTATTGGTGTCTCCACTGAGGTGCACGTTCACCAACATTGGAATTCAAAAGAAGCAATGGCTTTTGCATATCTCGGATGGCTTACCATAAGAGGCTTAGCGGGTAATGTACCTCAGGTAACTGGCGCTTCTCGTGCCGTTGTTCTTGGGTCTGTTTCACGCACATAAAAATGTTGCCGAACTTTTCAGCAGTCGGCATGGTTTCGTAATTTTGCAGTCACGCAATTCTCAACTAGGCTCTACGCATGTTTACGCTTCAACTCTCAGAGACTCACGAAATGATCCGTGATACGGCGCGCCAGTTTGCGCGTGACGAAGTGGCTCCTTCATCAATTGAGCGTGACAAAAACGGTGAGTTCCCTACCGAGATCATTAAAAAGCTTGGCGAACTCGGCTTCTTGGGAATGATGGTATCTCCTGAATGGGGCGGATCAGGACTTGACGCACTTAGCTATGTGCTTGCAATGGAAGAAATTTCCGCCGTTGACGCATCGGTTGGCGTTATCCTTTCAGTGAATAACTCACTTATCTGTTGGAGCCTAGAAACCTTTGGCACTGATGCGCAAAAGGAAAAGTGGCTAAGACCATTGGCGGTAGGACAAATCCATGGCGCATTTTGTTTGTCAGAACCAGAAGCTGGATCTGATGCAACTTCACAACATACATTAGCCGAAAAAGTAGACGGTGGTTGGTCGCTCAATGGCACGAAGAACTGGATTACAAACGGCACAACTGCAAGCACGTATCTAGTGATGGCGCAGACAAACCGCGAGCTTCGTCATCGCGGCATTTCTTGTTTCATCATTGAGCGCAACACACCCGGCTTTGAGCCTGGACTTAAAGAGGACAAGCTTGGAATTCGCTCAAGCGATACCTGTTCTATCGGACTTACAAATGTGTTTGTACCAGATGATCAGGTGCTTGGCGACGTTGGTCAAGGCTTTAAGATTGCCATGGAGTCGCTCAACGGCGGTCGCATCGGAATTGCCGCCCAAGCGCTCGGCATTGCAAAAGGCTCATTCGATGCCGCACTGCTCTACTCAACACAGCGCAAAGCCTTTGGTAAACCTATCTCGGACCTACAAGCAATACAGTTAAAACTGGCAGAAATGGCAACCCGTCTCGAAGCAGCGAGAGTGCTTGTCTATCGTGCTGCCAACCTAAAAGATCAACACCGCAATTATATTATGGCTGCCGCTCAAGCAAAACTTCTTGCTTCACAAGCAGCAGTTCAGAATGCGCTCGAAGCAATTCAAGTGCATGGCGGCTACGGCTACGTCCGCGAATATTTGGTAGAACGATATCTTCGCGATGCAAAGATCACTGAGATCTATGAAGGCACCAGCGAGATACAACACATTGTGATTGCAAGAGAAATACTTAAGGCAGTCAGCTAAAGATGTGATTACGGTAGCTTCGCGCCCAACTTAATCTCCCACAGCCGCTGGTAGCGAGTGATGTTGCCCGCGTTGTTAACAGAACGCGACACATCAAGCATAAAATACCGCATTGCTTCGGCGTCAGAGAGTATCGTAAACGGCACTGATATCGTGATTGTACTGTTGCCGGCAAAGTCACTGATCTGTCCTGAAAGACGATAACTTACATCGCTCCAAAGTTGGCCAGAGACTGTGAGGCGAGACTGCGAAAGATTTTCACCAAGGTCAACCTGGGCAGATTGCACGATGCCCCCTATACCGCCAAGCAGATCACCGAGAGCGCTTGTTGCAACTGCAGATAGCGAAGCATTCACTTGACCCACAAGATCTCCCTGACCATTGGATACCAACTCGTCCTGAGTTTTACCAAGAATAATGAGCATCAGTGCATCACCTGTGATCTTGGCAGAATCCCCTTCTTGTCGTCGATCATTTCGATAAATAGACCAACGTGCGATGGGTTTTTGCTTCGTGCCCGTAATGAGCACCTCAACGCGATAGTCTTCCCAATTTATATCAGACACCAATCGCCTGCCTCGGTATACAGCCTTGAGGTCTAACTGTGGATCTACCATGCCTCCACTTGTGAAGTCAAGCGTTCCACTTGCCTGGAACGGCTTATAGAACTTATATGTGGACGTTCCTTCTTTCACTCGAACTCTCCCTCGCAGATTTGTTGAGTTATCGAGGAATCGACCAGTGAAAACAAGTGGATTTCTTTGGTCAACTTGTTCAAGATCAGCGATAAGGATTTCTAAGAACCCGAAGACCATTGTTAAGAGGGTTCTCCCCTTCAAATAAATGTTTAGATCGTATCGCAGAACATCAACAAACGATGCAGTGGTATTTTTCACAACTGCTTCAACTGCATCACGAATTGAAAGCCTTGCTACTGTATCGTGCATTGCAGTATCAGATGTACGGCGCCGTACTTGTGCCGCATCAATGACTGAATTGTATTTACGAACAGTGTCTGTTGTTCTGTTGTATTCAAACGCGGTATATCGCGACTTCGTACTTGATCGCTCTTTAGGAAAAACAATGTCTGCATATACAACGTTAATATCACCCTGCAACATGGGTGAATCGAGCATTCCATAGAAGTGAATCGGGTTGGAACCACTTGCAATCACAATGTCGCCGAAGATATCAGGACTTCGAGCTTGAGAGCTCTTGTTCATGATGAGAATGCCATTGGACTTCACGGTGAAATCTAAACTTGCTACACGAAGTCCGTCAAAGACTACGATACCAGATGCATAGGCCAACCCATTCCTGCGGTCGCGATCAAGGTTCCGAATTACAATTGTATCTAGATGCAGATTGGATCCGTCAAGATGCAATACACCATCTGCGTTGTACACAATATTTGTTGGCGAGGACAGGAAGCTAGCATTCTTGAACCGAGCATTGCCACCGAGTTCGATTTTATCAGGAGTTGTTCCCTTTACTGTGATGTTGGCATTTGCTACCCCTTGTAAGCGCTCAATGGCAGGCAAAAAAGGCTCAATAGATGCTAGAGCAAATTTGTTTGCTTTGAGGCTGATATCAATCGACTTTCCATCAACAAGTCTCTGCTGTACACCTTTGAAGCCAAGGTCAACGGGCAGATGAACAACAGCTACATCAAGAGTTTTTGTTTCGGTTTTCAACGCAGGATTTGTAATCGTCACAGTGCCTGTAACGTCGCGATTTTCGTGGCGCAACTTCGTTTCAAGAGTACCAATCAACTCGCCATTGTATCTCATTCCAACAGCTTTGACTGTTAGGTCCATGACTGGCAACGTCCAGGGACCATTGATGTTTGCTGTGAGCGTATTTACGTGCCCATCTAGCAGGTGTACAGGGTGGCCAGGCTCGAGATATACAAATCGAGGAATGTTCACCAGATTAAAGTGTTGAACAACAATGGAGAGGTTTTCACATTCATCTCCAGAGAGCCGGCCATTGACAACTACTTTTTCTGCATCCATGCGTTGAACTGCGAGGTCATTGATACGGAATTTTGCCTCTCGCAGTGTAATCTGCGCCGGACGCAATGATCTCCATTCAAGATTCCTTTGTGTATCTACAATTACATGAATTGAATCGAATCGCAGATCTGCAGAATCCTCATAGAACCTACCTGTCATTCCTATTCCGGCAGCAATGGTATTGACCTCGGCGCGTGCTTGTACACGGATCGAGTCTTTCACTGTTGAAAGATTGATAACGGGCTTCTTGATTCGAATGCCGTTACATACGAGCAGCGAATCGATCCTGCCTACTACTTTGAATTCACTGAGCCGTGGCGATGTAGATATATCAGATAAATGGGTGGTGGTTGATAAATGGATTGGATCACTCTCAAGTCGCATCGAGTCGGCTTGGATAAGAAGGTCATTTACGTCTAGAGTGTCTACGTCCAAATACAAGCTATTGAAGGTGCTGTGAATTCTACCTCGCAGCTGTGCTGAGGCAGAGATCGACATACTATCGAGAAGAATATTCAGCGGTGAAGCATCGCTCAGATATATATCGAACGATGCTTCAGTTGGCTTCACGGGAGTTGCCACGTATTCCACATATCTCGATGCCGGATAGAGGTATCTGATACGTTGCTTTACTGCATCAATCGAATTGCTTACTGATGCTTCAATTGCTGCTATCAGATTTGTTGGCTGAAAGTTACCCCAAATGTGTGCTGTGAGAAATGGTGCATTGATAAACACAGATCTGGTCTCACCCTGGCGATTACTTTTAATCTTGAGTCCAAATGGCATCAGCGCTCGGTCACTCAGCGAGAACTCGGAGATGTCTGCCTGCATTGTTCCAAAGAGACTATCAAGTTCAATTCCCTCTGCGTTAACGTCGATCTTACCTGTAATCCGCTGCGGAAGTGATGGATTCTCAAAGAAGCCTGCAAGGTCCATGGCTGAAAGATTCACAGTGCCGGCATATCGCGGATGCTCTTTGTCTCTCGTATCAATGGTTCCGGACGCCCCAACAAGTCTATCATCTGGAGTGAGTGCGTATTCATCAATTGTGTCGCGACGAAATGGAGTAACGTCTGCAAAAAGTGTATCAAGTGTTATCTGACCCGCTCCATTAGCATGTGCAAGAATGCGTGCGCGTCTTACGGGGCGCCCTGCTACAAGGCTTCGGTCTAGATTAATCTGATATGTTCCTTCAAGTTCTTGAAAGGTGAGTCCCTTACCACGGATCACAACATGACCACTGATTTGTGTGGCCAATGATGAGTTTGCAAAAACAGAGAGGTCTCCGTGATTGACCTTCATATCCACGTTATATCCGAGTCTCTTTTCAGCCAAGTAAAGCGTCATTTTGCCATCAATACGTCCAGGGCTGTCTTGTGCATGAACATCAAACCAGAGTGAATCCGAAGGATGTCCTCGTAGGTGAGCGCTCTCGATAAGGGTCTTGTGGAGGAAGGTCAATACTGGAAGTTGAACAAATCGAAGGCGGCTGCGGACATCTGCATAGCTTGCGTGCGAATTGTACACTTTAATATCAACACCGAGTTTATCAGGATCATCAAGCTGCATTAACTTGGCGCTGCCCATAACATGTCCATCTCCTGCCCATATATCAACGCCGTCAATCTCCATATGTTTGCCCGAAAATGAAGCGTGTGCTTTGAGTGCGTATGCACCAGTGACGTCTACCTCGGGAAAAAAGAATCGTATGTCTGGGCCCCAGACTCTCGGCGTCTCTACATCACCTACAATTGGATGACGCTCTAAGAGCGAATCTGAAATTCCATGGCGCAGTACATCTAGGCCATCTATCCTGGCGCGCACTGCAAGGTCTGTGTTCACGAGTTTTATTGACAACGACTGTAGGTCTAAACCTGACGGTTGAATACGCACGGCTAACGTAAGCGTGCGCACGTCAAGCGTTTTAGCAAATTCATCATAGAATGACAAGTGGTTCACAGCAAACGAATAATCTTTGTCTGCAAGTGCGAGGCGAACTGCAGCTCGTAGTTCAAGTGCTTTTAGAGATAGATGAAGGGGGTCAAATGTTGCCCCGTCACCACGTTTTGACGTGCGATCGTCAACTACCAGCGTACCTTCGATGATTGAGAAGTCACGGACCCGAATATTGATGTTGGGTGGAGCCAATGTGGTTGTATCGGGATCTGGCTTAACAATACATTCAATGTTCCAGACGCGGTCCGCACTTCGAATGACAAAGATGTGAGGCCGAGTCAGGACAGCCCGACTTATGGCAACTGTACGCGTAAAAAGCGCGGCAAGATCATACGTGACCGCAAGACGGTCTGCCTCAAGCACGGTAGTACCGTTTGCATACAACTGGGGATGCTCGAGTACGACACCTCGAAAAATATCGAGTCGTACTTCATCAAAAGTCAACGTGCCCTCTAACTGCTCATTCAGCAGATCAATCACCTTTGTTCGCATGTACGATCGCACCATGTCTGTCTGAGCTAACAAAACAATGAGAGCCGCAAGAATGATTGCAACCCCCGTTATTCGATAGATCCAACGCAACACTATACCTCCAGCTCGTTTCCACAATGGATCACGAGCTAGGGGTGCTGTAGATATAGTTGCTATTTCGGTCATTCACCCTGCGCTTTGGAGTAGCGGGCTTGACCCGCCGCTTCGTGGAGAAGTTCCACATGAGACCACCGCAAGCCCTGTGCCGTTAACTCGCTCAAAAGGCTTAAAACGTCCTCTCGTTGAACCTCAGTCTGCGAATAGTAGCGGCAGCGGAACTGATCAACCAGCAAAATGTCTGGAAGTTCACCTGGCCATACCTTCGTTCCACGATTTGACATCATTTTCAGTGTGAACGGTCCGATAGATTCCGGGGGCAATGGAAGCCCACGATGCTCGATAAACACGTCGGATCCATGGAGCTGCCACACCTCATCAATAACATCAAGCGCACGGAATGTGGTGGCAACAACTTCGGGATTCACTTTAAATATGGTATGATTTGAGTGAAGATTCGAAATGACCGCATTGGTGAACTCTTCTGTTGATGCGGTGCCTCCAAGATCCCTCGTCTTGATTCCGAATGCTAACGTTGCACTAAGTGCATCTTGAATCATCTCGGCATACCCAACGTGACCCATGTATTGCAACATCTGCACACCTGACAGGAGGATCGCAGTTGGATTGGCTAGCCCCTTGCCTGCTATGTCTGGAGCAGATCCATGAACCGCTTCAAACACTGCACACGTTCGTCCAATATTTCCGCCGGGTGCAACACCAAGACCGCCCACAATTCCTGCACAGAGGTCACTTACGATATCGCCATAAAGATTTGGCAATACAAGCACATCAAATTGCTCAGGACGAGACACCAACTGCATACAACAGTTGTCAACGATCATATCATTTGCTTCGATGTCTGTGTATTCAGCAGCAACCTGGCGGAACACTTCTAAGAAAAGTCCATCCGTGATTTTATGAATGTTGGCCTTGTGAACACACGTTACTTTCTTACGTTCTAGCTTACGTGCTTCTTCGAATGCATATCGTATGGCTGCCATCGACCCCTGACGAGTGATGATCTTCAAACACTGAGCAACGTTCGGAGTTTGAAAGTGCTCAATACCTGCATAGGTATCCTCAACATTTTCGCGAATGATCAGGATATTCACCCCGTCAAAACGCGTTTCAATAGCAGGCATCGACTTAGCAAGACGAACGTTGGCATACAGTTCAAGACCTTTACGAATCGTAACATTAACGCTCTTATGGCCACCACCAATAGGCGTGGTGGTTGGCCCCTTTAGCGCAAGCTTGTTCCGCTTAATGCTTGCGAATGTGTCAGGAGGCACGCCATTTCCGAATTGCTCAATCGCTACAAGTCCTGCGACTGCCTTCTCCCAGACAATCGGAACGTTGGCAGCAGCAAAAACTGCAACAACACTTTCACAGATCTCCGGTCCAATTCCATCGCCCTCAATAAGGGTTACAATCGTCATGCTATAGCATCTCCACTACGATTGCGCTTGCTTCACCACCACCTATGCACAACGTTGCAAGACCGTACTTACCTCCTTGTCTCTGGAGTCCGTAGATCAGTGTTGTTAAGATTCGAGCGCCACTAGCGCCAATAGGGTGACCCAACGCAACTGCACCTCCAAACGCATTGATCTTTTCGCGTGGAATTCCGAGTTGATCTTTTGCCGCAAGTGCAACAACTGCGAATGCTTCGTTGATCTCAAAAAGATCAACATCACCCAGAGTGAGTCCAGCTTTTGAAAGCACATTCGTAATGGCTTGAACTGGCGACGTTGTAAACCACATCGGATCTTGTGCAAACGACGCTTGAGAAACTATTCGAGCAAGGGGCTTCAGGTTATGTGTCTTGACAGCTTCAGCAGATGCCAAAACAAGCGCTGCTCCACCGTCATTTATCGTTGATGCGTTTGCCGCAGTTACAGTACCGTCTTTCTTGAACACAGGCTTCAGCGTTGGGATCTTTTCAAAGTTTACTTTTGTGGGCTCTTCATCAGTGTCGATAATCACGTCACCTTTGCGCCCTTTCACCACTACTGGCACTATCTCATCTGCAAACCAGCCGTTTTTTTGTGCTTCTTGTGCTCTGGTGTAGGACTCAATAGTGTAGGCATCCTGCATTTCGCGCGTAAAACCACATTCTGCGGCGCAAAGCTCAGCTGCATCGCCCATGGGCGTCTGGTTGTAAACATCCCAGAGTCCATCCCACTGCATCAAGTCCACCATACGAGCGTTACCAAATTTTACACCCTTGCGCGAGTCGAGCATGGCGTGGGGCGCATTGGTCATGGACTCTTGTCCACCAGCCACAACAATCTGAGAATCGCCACAGCGAATAGCCTGATCGGCCAGCATCACTGCCTTCAGACCTGATCCGCACACCTTATTTATGGTCAATGCCGGAACGCTCTTCGGCAAACCAGCAAAAATGGCTGCTTGGCGGGCTGGTGCTTGTCCCACCCCCCCAGTGAGCACATTTCCCATAATCACCTCGCTCACAGCGTCAGGTGCTATTTTCGCGCGCTCTATGGCCGCTGTTATTGCTAGTGAGCCCAGTTGTGGAGCGCTAAAGTCGCTCAAACTGCCCAAGAGCGAGCCAATTGGAGTACGGGCAGCCGAAATGATATACGTCATGATAGTTCCGTAGGGTTGGTTTAAGGACACGGGCGTAAAATTCTGAGCACAAATTTACCACATTGACCTATCATGAGACCGATTCCCTTTTTCGTGCATACTCTCTTCCGTATTTTCGCAAGTCTATTCTCAAAGCAGCCGTTTCTTTCATCGAGATCATAATTCGGATCAACCATGAACAAGGGTCGAATCGTTCAAGTTATTGGACCAGTCATCGACATTGAATTCGGCGATGGTCACATACCCGCCGTTCTCAATGCACTCACCGTAGAGCGCAAAAACATCGAAACCGGAAAGCCAGAAGTGTTAGTCTGCGAAGTGCAGCTTCACCTTGGCGAAGACCGCGTGCGTGCGATCTCAATTGACTCCACAGACGGCCTCGTCCGTGGTATGGAGGCCGTTGATACGGGAGCACCGATTACGGTACCCGTTGGTCCCGGCGTACTTGGTCGTCTCATCAACGTCATCGGTGAAGGCATCGATAACAAGGGGCCAATTGTTAGCGAAAAGAAATGGTCAATCCACCGCCCATCACCTGCCTTCTCTACACTCTCCACACAAAAGGAAATGTTTGAGACGGGCATCAAGGTTATTGACCTTATTGAGCCCTTTACAAAGGGTGGCAAGACTGGTTTGTTTGGTGGTGCTGGTGTGGGCAAGACTGTTATCATTCAAGAGCTCATTCACAACATTGCCAAGCAACACGGTGGATATTCTGTGTTTGCGGGTGTAGGCGAACGTACACGCGAAGGCAATGACTTGTATCTAGAAATGACCGAGTCTGGCGTTATCGATAAAACGGCACTTGTGTTTGGTCAGATGAACGAACCACCGGGTGCACGTGCACGTGTTGCTCTTACGGCACTGACGATGGCTGAATATTTTCGTGATGAAGAAGGCCGTGATGTGCTCTTGTTCATCGATAATATTTTCCGATTCACACAAGCTGGCTCAGAGGTTTCTGCTTTGTTAGGTCGGATGCCTTCTGCCGTGGGATATCAGCCAACATTGGCAACAGAGATGGGTCAGCTCCAAGAGCGTATCGCATCTACTGACCGCGGAGCCATCACGTCGGTTCAAGCTGTGTATGTGCCTGCTGATGACCTTACGGATCCGGCACCTGCGAACACCTTTAGCCACCTTGATGCTACTACGGTATTGAGTCGTCAAATCGCTGAGCTCGGTATCTATCCTGCTGTGGATCCTCTCGATTCTTCGAGCCGTATCCTTGATCCGCTCATCATTGGCGATGAGCACTACAACACCGCAACACGCGTGAAGAAGATTCTCCAAACGTATAAGGATCTTCAGGATATCATTTCCATCCTTGGTATGGATGAGCTGTCTGACGATGACAAGACAACGGTGTACCGCGCGCGTAAGATTCAACGCTTCTTCTCACAACCGTTCCACGTTGCCGAGCAATTCACAGGATTCCCTGGTCGCTATGTGAAGATCAGCGATACAATTTCAGGTTTCAAGGCAATCCTTAACGGTGATGTTGACGAAGTTCCAGAAGGATTCTTCAGCTATAAGGGAACGTTGGACGAAGTTTTGGAAGCCCACAAGAAGTCACAGAATTAACATGGCTGAGCATCTTTTGTCTGTCAGTATCGTTACTCCGCGCACCACGGCCTTTGTGGGCATGGCAGCAGCCGTGAGTGTTCCGGGATCTCAAAGCCCCTTTCAAGTTCTTTATAATCACGCACCAATTATTTCTTCGCTGGATATCGGCGTGCTGAAAATCCAAGATGCAACCAACAACGTAAGCTTCTTTGCTACGCGTGAAGGTTTTGTTGAGGTTCTCAAAAATGTAGTGAACATCGTGGTACAAGACATTCAGCTGGCATCAGAAGTTGATGAGGTGCGTGCGCAGAATGATCTTGAAGTTGCCAAGGAAAAAGCCTCCAGTGATCCAGACAGAGCAGCACGTGATGTTGCACATAAGGACCGCCATTGGGCTGAGGCACGATTGCGAGCAGCTCGTCTTCAAAAGGAAATAGTGTAAATCCCACAACGCCTGGTCGCAAGACTGGGCGTCTTTATTTGTGGTTCATCCTTCGTCATTCTCCATTACGTTATATTTGCCAATGGTAATCGACAAGATCCTCGGTGAAGGCATCACATTTGACGATGTCCTTCTCGTACCCCGCTACTCTGAGACGCTTCCGCGGGATGCGGACACTACGGCGTTGCTCACACGAAACATCACACTACGCGTACCGATCATCAGCGCTGCGATGGATACGGTTACGGAGTCATCGATGTCTATAGCTCTTGCTCGTGAAGGGGGCTTAGGTGTGATTCACAAGAACATGTCCATTGAACGACAGTCCGAAGAAGTGGACCGTGTGAAACGTTCTGAAAGTGGGATGATCCGCAAACCAATCACGATGTTTAGAGAAAACACTATTCGTGATGCGCAGGACCTGATGGCAAAATATAAGGTCTCTGGTTTTCCTGTAGTGGACGCAATGAACCACCTCGTTGGTATCGTAACAAATCGCGATATGCGATTTGCTCTCAACGGTGAAGAACCTGTCTCGAATATTATGACAAGTGAAGGTCTCATCACAGCGTCACTCGGTACAACGCTAGAAGATGCGGAGAGAATTCTTCACCAGCACCGAATTGAAAAACTCCCAATCGTTGATGCTGCCGGTGTGCTGGTTGGACTGATGACGGTTAAGGATATTTCGAAGAAACAGAAATATCCGATGGCTGCGAAGGACGATCAAGGCAGACTCCTCGTTGGCGCCGGCGTTGGTATCGCCTTTGATACCCTAGAGCGCGTTGCGGCACTCGTAGAAGCGAGTGTGGATGTTGTTTTTGTTGATACCGCACATGGTCACACCAAGGGTGTGATTACAATTGTGAGTGCCATCAAATCACGATTCCCATCGCTAGCTGTAGTTGCAGGCAACATTGGCACGGGCGAGGCCGCACAGGCATTGATCGATGCAGGGGCAGATGCTCTCAAGGTTGGCATAGGACCTGGCTCCATTTGTACTACTCGTGTTGTAGCCGGCGTTGGCGTTCCGCAAATAACGGCAATCATGAATGTTGCGGAAGTTGCATCACGCACCGGTATTCCAGTGATTGCCGACGGTGGGATTAAACAAACGGGTGATGTGGCCAAGGCCATAGCAGCAGGCGCCGATACCGTCATGGTAGGTGGCATGCTAGCAGGCCATGAAGAGTCACCAGGCGAAAAGGTTCTTCTCGAGGGTCGCGCATACAAGATGTATCGTGGCATGGGCTCGCTTGGCGCAATGAATCAGGGTTCTGCCGACAGGTACTTCCAAGACGTAGAAGACGAGATCGCCAAACTCGTTCCTGAAGGTATTGAGGGCCGCGTGCCGTATAAAGGAAATGTAGCAGACACTATTTACCAGCTCGTTGGCGGTTTGCGTGCTGCCATGGGATATTGTGGTTGTTCAAATCTTGTTGAGATGAAACGAAACGCTCAGTTTGTGCGCATGACGTCGGCTGGTTTGCGCGAGTCGCATCCACACGATATTATCATCACCCAAGAATCTCCTAATTATAACACCCGCTAACTATGGCAACTTCATCGCAAACCACTTCTGCTAAACAGCGTCTCGCAACTCTGCGTAACCAGATGAAGGCAGCTAAGCTCGACGCATACGTTATTGCGCATGTGCCAAGTCTTCGATATCTCTTCGGATTTTCGGGATCAACAGCTATGGCCGTTGTAACCGGGCGTAAGGCATACTTTTTTACGAATGATCTTTATGAATTGCAGGTTCGAAAAGAACTTGTAAAGATCGATGGCCTCGAAGTGATTATCGATCGCGATGCATGGGGTGCAATTGCAAAAAAGGGGCTCTCCAAATCGTGGAAGACCGTTGGATTCGATCCAACAAAACATACGGTCTCTGGCTTTAAGCCAATGAAAAAGGCACTTGGATCTGCCAAGCTCATTGAGTCTATCGGGCTCGTAGAAAATATCACTCGCGTCAAGAGTAGCTCAGAGATCAAGAGTATTGGCAAAGCCGCTCAGATGACAAGCACAGCATATGAGCGCTTGCTTGGCATTATGAAGGCCGGCATGACTGAGCGACAAGTAGCTTCCTTCCTTGCAACAACAACCAGACAACTAGGCTCTGAGAAAGATGCTTTTGACATCATTGTTGTCTCCGGCGCACGCAGTGCCATGCCCCATGGCAGAGCAAGCGATGCAGTGATCAAGAATGGCGATGTGGTAACGGTAGACTTTGGTTGCTGCGTAGACGGGCTTTACAGCGATATGACGCGCACGTTCTGTGTTGGTACCCCAACAAAAAAAGTAATGGACGTTTTTGGTGTATTGTACGATGCGCACGTTACGGCACTTGATGCGGCAATTGGTGGAGTAGGTGCTGCTGAGCTCGACCGTGCGGCACGATCTGTTATTGAAAAAGCCGGCTACGGAGAATACTTCCGTCACTCGCTAGGTCATGGTCTTGGATACGAAGTACATGAAAATCCACGAGTAGCATCGGGCAATAAGAACGAGACAATACCAAGTGGTTGCGTCATAACAATTGAACCAGGGATCTACATACCAGGCAAGTTTGGGATGCGCATCGAGGACGATGTAGTTGTCACTGAAAAAGGTCCGCATATTCTCACTACTGCTCCACGCGAACTCGTGATTGTATAAGGAGTGATGGAACAGCAATCAGTCCTCGTCTTTGCCTACTATTTTCCTCCAATGGGTCTTAGTGGTGTACAGCGTGTCTCGAAATTTGTAAAATATTTGCCCGAGAATGGATGGCGTCCGCACGTCATTACTACGGGTCCAATTGCATACTATGCACACGATACTTCGTTGCTCGATGACCTCGACGGCAGAGATGTCGTTATCCATCGCACCTCCGGCTCTGATCCCAATAGCCTGCTCAAAGGCAAAGGCACAGTGAAAATGCCGCGCGAATGGATGCGTAAGATAATGCGAGCCGTGAGCGATACGCTGTTTATACCAGACAACAAGCGCGGCTGGGCAAAGCAGGCCTTGGCGCTTGCGCGTGAGCTTGTGAAGGAACATCACTTTGATGCCATCTTCGTAAGTGGTCCACCATTTTCCACGATGATGGCCGCAGCCACCCTCAGTGAGGAAACCGGAATTCCGCTCGTGGTAGACTACCGCGATCTCTGGTACGGCAATCAGTTTCATTTCTATGCCACGCCGTGGCACGCCCACAGACATCAGGCATTGGAGCACGACGTCCTCATCCACGCCTCGCGCGTAACGGTTACAAATCGTAAGCTCAAGGAACGACTCATTGCCACATACAACCATCTCAATTTTGAAGATGTTGTTATCATCCCTCATGGATTTGATCCGGCAGATATTCCGCCAACACTACCTGCGCAGCGCCATGACGGGCCGTTCAGATTGACCTACACCGGCATCTTTTACGACGTTGTAACACCAATACCGTTTTTTAAGGCAGTGCGCAAAGTACTCGCGGAGCGAAAAGACATTACTCTCGAGTTGCATTTTGCGGGACTGTTGCGCGATGAATACGTCAAAGCTGCAAAGAAGCTTGAGCTCACAGACATTATCCACAACCATGGATATTGCGCACATGCGGAATCTGTTCAGCTTTTGTTAGAGAGTGATGCTTTGTGGATGATGGTAGGCAACACGAGAAACGCAGATACAATTTCCAGCGCAAAACTCTACGAATACATGGGAACCAGGAAGCCCCTTCTGGTAAGTGTACCCAATGGCGCACTGCGCAAAGATGCTGAGCGGTATGGGGCTTCATGGATCACAGAACCCGATGACGTAGATGCAATTGCCGCATGTATCATTGAGATGGTAGATGCATGGCGTAAGGGCTTACTCCCTACTCCTGATGAAGCGGTTGTTCAGAGTTTTGACAGACGCATGCTTACAGCATCCCTGGCCAAGCAACTTGCAATGGCAACCAAGGTTGTTTGATTCTAAGCGCGTTGCTTACTTGGAATGAGGTGTTTGTGATGCACGTGCAACAGAACGGATGCGTGCATTCCCTTCGGCGTCGATCATAACAACCACAGGGATCTTCTTCCCTTTTTGCAGTTCATCGTCAAGCGCCTGTGCTGTTTCAGAATCCGTGTAGAATTCTTCTATGCCGTATGACATGTCAATTGCATGATAAGAAGCATCCTGATCGGTTTCCGGCACAATCTGGGTCTGTCCAGATCGCCCCTTGATGAATTGTTCGCCTACTGGAGTGCTGCGAAATATTCCTGTAGGTACGGCACCAGTATCAGACATTCGAATCGTAACGAAGAGATATTCGTTTCCACGCACAACAGAGCCTGGAGCAAGATCGGTCTTCATGCGATGAGGGAGTATACTGTTGAATTCGTAATTCAAAGCCACATAGTCGCCACGCATGATGTCACGAGGGTCAACGGGTTGAGCCATGAATAGTGTCTCGCGACCATTCCAAATAGGCATCACTGCCTTTACGATCATGACCGTTACAATCGTGACCTGTAGTAACAGGGCTACGATGAGGAGGCTAATGCGTAGCATACAGCTTTCTCCAATATAGATTCGCCGCAAAAAGTAGAATCCCCGATCCTACGAAGATGCCCGCGCCAACGAGATAGTCGTTGAAGTAATCGCCATAGCGCGATAGTGCTAGGGCGATGATAAGAACAAGGCCTGACATGAAATCTAGCTTATGCATATTCTTCATCCCTGACCAGACCATTGCGATTGCAGTTGCAAGCAAAAGAACATTCACACCGTACACTGCAATGAAGGTATACCTAGCGTCAACGAATGAAAAAACTACGATCAGCATCGTCACGCAGCATAACCCAATCGAAAGCCAATCACGTCGGCGGAAAATGAGGAGAGCAACGCCAACTGAAGCCAATACAGCAGGAAACCAAGGATCATGCCGTTGCCAGCTTTCAATGTGATATTCACTTTGGAAGTTTTTGATGCTGCCAAAATAAATCGCAGTGATCAGGACAGAAACCGCGGAAAGTATACGGATCATGATATCACGAAACCGAGGAGAGACGGGATATGCCCATGCATAGACGGCAGCTGAGAACATTATGATTGCAAGATTGAAGAGAGGCTCTGACACGCCCCCGTTCATGCTGATGGCTACATGCGAGAGTCCATAACCGAAGACGATGATTGATGACGTCAATGTCAAGCGCGACAGTTGTCTCCATGCAGCAAGCACAACGGCAACAACACCAATGAGAACAAGTGGGTTGAGCTGCCCATTGCTCGTTTCCCCATCTATCCATATTGTAACGAGCGCATGCGTTAGAATAAGAATGGTTGGACTCCTGAGCACAAGAGCCATGGCAAAGGCTCCCGCTGCCCACCACATAATGGCCGTTGGCCAAAATCCGGAGAGA
This sequence comes from Ignavibacteria bacterium, assembly GCA_947495975.1. GTDB lineage: Bacteria > Bacteroidota > Ignavibacteria > Kapaibacteriales > Kapaibacteriaceae > UBA10438. The sequence continues at coordinate 55,217 of CANMBE010000016.1, forward strand.
TGAAAGATCTGCGCCTGCAGAAAAATGTTTGCCCCGAAAAGCAACGTTGTAAGCGTTCCCCACACCTCTTCTTGACGATGTTGTTTGCGGATCAGCGCACGCACTGTTAGGAATGATGCAACGAACCAAGGCACGATTCCTGTCGCCATTCGTGTTGGGATTCCTAACCTATGCCAGTTCTCACTTATAAGCAGGACAATACCAGCGGCAACCAAAAAAGAGGCAACGATACCAATCATGAAGGTCGTGTTGCGATACCAAGCTAGTCCGGCATCGAGCTCATACCTCTCCGTAAGAATGGAAGCCGATTCTGGAGAAACGAGTCCTTCGTCTACCCATGATTTCAGAGCATCACGAAGGGTTGTTGACTTATTAAGAGACATGGTGCCTCGTATCCACTACATGTTCTCGCATAATCTCTGCGATGTCTTTGACCTTCACTGAGTCAATTTTGTCAGCTGCCTTCACTCCATCGGTGATCATCGTTGTGCAGAATGGACAGTTCACTGCAATCGTTTGAGCTCCTGTATCGAGCAGCTCGTTTGTGCGCACAACATTAACGCGGTCACCAACGCGTTCCTCCATAAACATGCGTCCGCCCCCTGCCCCGCAGCAAAGTCCGCGATCTTTTGATCGGGCGGGCTCAAGAATCGTTAGACCTGGTACGTTTTCGAGTGTTGCTCGTGGTGCCTCATATTCATCATTGTATCTGCCCAAGTAACATGAGTCGTGATATGTTATCGCATCTGATGAAGCGCTTGTTCTGTCGATCACAAGACGTCCATCCTTTATCAACTCTTGAATGAATTGTGTGTGGTGCATAACCTCAGCCGAAAGTCCGTACTGAGGATATTCATTCTTGAGTGTATTGAAGCAGTGAGGGCAGGTGGCAACAATCTTTTGCACGTCATAGCGCTGCAAGGTCTCAACGTTGGTCTTCGTAAGCGCATCAGCGAGATATTCATTCCCTGTCCTGCGTGCCACGTCGCCATTGCAGTTTTCTTCGGTGCCAAGGATGCGAAAATCCACCCCTGCAATCTGCATCAACTCGGCAAAAGCCTTGGTTGTTTTCTTTGCTCGGTCATCATACGATCCAGCGCAACCAACCCAGAAAAGCACCTCCATTGTTGGCTCTTCTGCAGCAGTCTTGATACCCATACCTTCTGCCCAATCTGCCCGGTCAGCATGTCCAAATCCACCCCATGGCACCGAGTTGGTCTCCATGTTGCCATAGATATCTGGCAGAAGCGCCGACTCATCATTAAACTGCGATTCCATCATCACCATCGAGCGACGCATTCCAACAATTGCCGGAACATGTTCAATATTGACGGGACACTCTTCCATACACGCGCCACATGTTGTGCATGCCCACAACGCATCCGGCGAGATGTAGTCACCAATGAGTTTCTTGTCCCACACCATCTGCTCGTCTGCTGAAAGTTCAGCACCCGTTTTTTTCTTTAGAATCAATGGAGCCTTGTCCATTGTTCTGTCATGAATCGCAACAATTATTCCGCGTGGATCTAGAACCTTGCCTGTTTGATTTGCAGGACACACGCTTGTACATCTACCGCAGTGCGTACACGTGTATCCATCGAGCAGCGTTTTCCAAGAAAGATCTTCTATATCTGTAACACCAAACGTTTCAACACCTTCCGCTTCAAAATCAATCTTTTCGAGGCTATTTGTAGGTGATAAGGGGCCAAGGAATACGTTCGGAATCGACGTAAGAACGTGAAGGTGTTTTGAAAACGGCAAATAGTTCATGAAAGCAAGAATGAGAACGGCATGCATCCACCATGCGATCTCAAAAACTACGGTACTGCCATTGCCAAGGATACTATGCAGAAGTGTACCTACAGGACTTGCAATGGGGCGCACGGCCCACGCGAGGTCCGTTCCATAAACATGCACTCGAAGTGCATTTTGGATGAAGAGCGCTACAACGATCGAAAAAATCGTTACGAGGATCATGCCGGCTTCTAGTTTTTCATGCTCAACCTGCAGCCGGCGAATCTTCGAGATGTAACGTCGCCACAGAGACATGACGGTGCCAACCACAATCAGGAGACAGAAGAAATCTGTCAGAATCGTGATTCCTGAATAGACAGGGCCAAGGAAATTGAGCGACCAGCCTTCATGAAGCCCCTCCAGGACCATTTCGATCGCTGAAAAGAGCAGAATGAGGAAACCCCAGAAGATCCCAGCATGGATGGGTCCAGCCACCGTATCTCGCAAGATCTTGCTCTGGCCAAAGCCCACAACGAGCGTCGTTAGGAGACGGCCACCTAAACGATCGAGTCGATTCGTTGCTTTTCCCACGCGCAACCAGGCAATGAGCCTCAGTGCGCTTAACGTGAAGAAGCCCCCTGCCAAAAGCAGGACGAGAATGAAAATGATGTTCTTGAGTGCCATGTGTATTCCTCTGCGTACCGCGAAGATACCAAACGCTAACTTTGCAGTCTGCGTTCACAATGGAGACAATATGAGTAAACGAGTTAGTGTTGACGTTGCAATTGCTTCTATTCAATCGGGGCACCGTATTTATCTCCACAGTGTTGCCGCTGCCCCACAAACGTTGATTGCCGAAATCATACGCCAGGCACCGAGACTTCGTGGCGTTGAGATTGTACACATGCATACAGAGGGTGCAGCCCCCTATGCAGAGCCTCAATACGCGGAAAACTTCAGAGTGAATTGCTTATTCATTGGCAAGAATATGCGCAAAGCGGTGCAGGAAGGCAGAGCCGACTACACACCGATCTTTCTTTCCGAGATACCGCACCTATTTCGCAGCAATATTCTAAAAATCGACGTGGCGCTCATCAACGTCTCCACTCCGGACAAACATGGCTTCTGTTCACTTGGGGTTACCGTTGAAGCCGCCCATGAAGCCCTCCTATCTGCTGAGATTGTCATTGCGCAGATAAACCCCAACATGCCTCGTACACATGGCGACGCACTCATCCACATGGGCCGCCTCACCTACATGGTTGATGTGAACGATCCAATTTTTGAAGTCCAGCCAGCGGCGTTGGGCGAAATAGAGCGCCGTATTGGTCGTAACGTAGCCTCGCTCGTGGAGGATGGTGCAACCATCCAAATGGGAATTGGCGCAATTCCAGATGCAGTATTACATGAACTGCACGGACATAAAGACCTTGGCGTACACTCTGAGATGTTTAGCGATGGCCTTATCCCACTTGTAGAAAAAGGCGTTGTGAATGGCCGACTCAAAAACATTCATCCACA
>CANMBE010000017.1 GCA_947495975.1 Ignavibacteria bacterium
AGCGATAGCGTAAAGCCTTACGCTAGTCAATTACGTAATCTTCGCTTGAGTGCCGGCGAACATCATAAAGCCCAGGCTAGCGAAAACTTGATGACGATAACTACAAAGTAACGGGCCGAGGCGTGTCACGTTTATGCAGGCTGACGGCACGAGGAGGTCAACAAGACTTCCACAGTTACCGTCATGCGCTCCACACTCATCCTCTTCCTTTTGGCCGTAGCATCCGGCGCTGCCCAGGTGTCCTCAACTGTAGAGGTTCGTCTCTTCCTTGGCGACGCTCAAACGCCAGATGGTCAATATTCGCTAGTTGTACGGTGGTATGACGCGCCGGTAGGGGGCTCGCCGTTTGCGTTGGAAATGCTCAACGTTGAGATTCTTAGTGGATCGTGCTCCGTGGTATTAGGGAACACTAGCCCCTTACCGCTCATAATGTTGCAAAGAGGAACGGCCTTCTTAGGTGTTGAGGTAGGCGGAACGCCGGAGCGTTTACCAAGAGTGGCAATTGTGCCTCAAACATTTGCCCGTGTTGCAGCGAGAGCAGAGATCGCAAATGCACTCGCACCTGAAGTAACAGGGATTGTTACATCAATAAATGAAATAGCCGGCAATGTAAAGGTCGTAGGTGAGTCAGGCATTCGCGTGGTTCGCGACGGTACTATACTCCGTATCAACAGAACACCAATCATCATTGAACGCGGAGCTATTGAAGGCGACGGCTTCACGTTTCAGTTCCGCGTTTTGCCTAGTACATCGCTCACCAGCGATGTAGATGTCACGTTCCGAGTCAATGCAGGCACTACAACCATATCTGCGGGCATCTCAATTGACGCTATGACGAACACGATTGTGTTTGTGACTTCAGCACCACTTCTATCATCTGAGAAGTTGGAGTGGGAGATACGACGCTAACAACCTCAGTTCACTTGTTTCATTTCACATTTAGGATGTCCTATGACAACGCGTATTACGATCTGCATGGCAGTGGCCGCTTTCATGTTTGCAGTAGGATCACAATCAGCTTTTGCTCAAAGCCAGACTATGGGCACACTTAACCTACGTAACACACAGCCCGCAACAGTCTCCCTATCGCTACCAACAACCGGTGTTACTGCGTATACGATGCTCTTACCGTCTACGGTAGGCGCAGCGGGTCAAGCATTGACTATTCAAAACGTTACTGGATCAACTGCAACGATGAACTGGACAAATGCATCCTTCTGGAAGCTCGACGGCACTGCTATCACAACGGGGGGTACAGCAACAAATCAACAGTATCTTGGAACAAACAATGCACAAGATCTCGTGCTTGCATCTAATGCTAGCGAAGCACTCAGAGTTATTGGTGTAGCAGGACCCCGTCAAGGCTTCATCGGTATTGGTACAACAACGCCCTCGGCGCCGGTAGACATTGCCAAGACAGTCCTATTGTCAAATACTGGCCTGGCTACGGAACTACGTTTTGCTGAGCCCTTAGCAAGTGGCTCCAACTTCACGTCCTTTCGTGCAGCAGTACAGACGGCAGATATCACATACACATTACCTGATGTGGCACCCACGAGCGATGGTCTTGTGCTCACAAGTACAACAGGCGGAACATTGTCATGGACTCGGCCGTTGCGAGATATGATACGTGGCATCTTTACGCCCGTCGTTGGAAATTACGTGCACGTCATTGCGATCGGCGCAAACATCACATCTGGCACAATTCCAATTGTGACTATGGTAAATCCCCCGGGTACCACGATTGGTATTAGTGTAACCGGCATCAATGACATCAATGACACGATGACTGTTGAAACATCAATTCCACTAGGAACTGCTGATCGCATTGCATGGATCATGGTCCAACCAAATTGATAGACATCAATGTATTGCTTCTTAGCATTCTTCATTCTGGTCTCATGCAGCATGCGACTGTCTGCACAGGGGTTCAGTACATCCAGGCTTGAGTCATCAGCTAATATGCCGCTACTCATAGCTCAACGCGCGCCGGCGGGACAACCAATACGGTTTCTCGCCGGCGATGGCGGGTCGATTCGGGCGTTAGAGATTGACGCTGTGGGAACAACGTGGATTCGAGGACCTCTGAGCATCGGGTCACTTGTAGGAGCAAACTCTAACGAACAAATCCGTGTAGGTTCGGTTCAACCAATTGGAGGAAGAGGAATTGTTGTTTCACTTCTTGGTACATCAACCAGTACAGGTTTACTTGTTCGTGACGTAGGAGTAAGCGGTGTTGATGAAGCAGGGATTGTTGTACAAAGCAGTGCCAATGGAATGGGAACGGGAATACGAATTGGTGGACCGATTGGTATGCTGCGACCGGTACTATCAACTGGAATCGACATTACAGGCGGTACTGGAATTCGATATAACGCACTCACTTCTGGTAGTGGCACGGCATTGGAAATTGGCGGAACCATCGCGCCCCGTAGAGGAATTGAGATTGTTGCAACGGGCACGTCTCACATAGGATTGCTTGCACTTGCAAATACAAACGGCGCAGGTGTCATTGGTATATCGCAGTCATCGTCCTATACCACGGTTCCCGCAACAGAGAGAATTGGCGTTCGTGGACATGCAGCTACAAACTCACCAACAATCAGCGACACGATTGTTGGCACTATGGGAAGTAGCGTACGCGGAGGAAGCGGTGGCACACTCACAACATCAATCGGGATCGTTGGACAGTCAACGTCAACCGGCTCATCACACGCAGGTACATCCATCGGAGTGCTTGGCCGCGCAATAGCACAAGCACCAGGGAGAGCTGTTGCAATAGGCGGATGTTTTATTACTGATACAACCAACTTGTCGCTGTGTGCCCTTGGTGGTGATATTTACCTCGGCAGCAGTGATGAAGAGCGTCCGCCTCAACTTGCCTTGTCAACATTTGCTGAACATGACGGTCGTACGAGAACACACGTGTATGACTTGGTTGCAAGCGGTATCATCGGTGTTTCAATGTTTACGATGAAAGGGGCTACTAGTCGCGTGTTGGGACCGGGAACAGTTGATGATTTGCCAACGGATCTCGTTTCTGTCCTTCGTGTTGCCGCAGACGTCAATGCAACAACACTTTCAGGTTGTGCGGGCGTGATGCGCGATAGAACATTGATTGTTGTAGTAACAGCAGGCACTTTACGGCTTGGACACAATCATATAGGATCAAAAGCAGAACATCGATTTCACTTGAGTGGAGGCAATGATCTACTCGTAGATGCAGACGATGCCCTTTTCCTGTGGTATGATGAGGAGATTGCCCGATGGCGCGTCATTGGCTCATAGTTGTAATTGTGTCCTCATTTCTTATTCAAGTCTTGCCGTGTAAAACGCAAGTACAATGGTCGGGTTATGCATCTCGCTCAACAGCTGTCATTGCTGTTGATTCCTGCAGACGTACGATAACGATCCTAGACCCATCATTCTTTCGCTCGGGAGATCACCTCTTATTGCACCAAACAGTAAATAGTAACAAAGGCATAGCTGGTCTCTGCGAATGGAGTATTGTTGATACGATTATTGGTCATGTAGTCTACCTCAAAACGTCTCGTATGCATCAATATGATGCGCTACATGGACTGCAGGCAATTCAAGTCCTACATGCAATGTCAGGCGTGATTGTTGACACGCTCCGGACGTTATTGTGGAACGGATATCACGGCGGGGTCATTGCTATTGACTGCGTAGACAGTCTAACGATCAATGGCGTGATAGATGTCTATGGTGCCGGTTGCCGCGGAGGTAGAGCGAGTCTCAATACGTTAGATACTGCCTCTTCCTCAGACACGAATGCTTCACTGCTGCGATTACCAACCGATGGCGAAGGTCGCGGTTTAGCAAGAGGTGGTTCAGCACGAAACGCTGGTGGCGGGGGAGGTGCGCTCTTTGGAAGCGGCGGACGGGGCGGTTTTCAAACTTCTGCCTATGGGATTCAAAAGCGAGGAGGAGCAGGAGGAATTGCTTTACTTGATAATACAAACCCACCTCTGGTGTTGATTGGAAGTGGTGGAGGGAGCGGCCATCAAAATGATTTCAATGGATCTTCAGGTGGGCGTGGTGGTGGAATAATAGTTGTGAGAGCACCACTAATCATTGTAGGTACAAATGCACGTGCGAAACTTGGAGGGGAACATGCACAGGACGCCAGAGAGGACGGCGCAGGTGGTGGTGGCAGTGGCGGAACACTCGTGATACTTACAGATTCGATTAATGGTCTACTTCCTATTGACATTTCAGGTGGAAATGGGGGAAGCGTACGAGGAATAATTTATCACTACGGTCCAGGCGGAGGAGGAGGTGGTGGAATAGTTGCCTTTCAATCTCAGAGACTCATGCTGCAAAAAACGATATCACTTCGTGGTGGAGGTGGCGGACATTCAATACGAGTTGAGATACTGGACACAAGTACATATGGAGCGTTAGATGGCATGCCAGGGGGGACAATCTCCGGCGCTATGATCTCTACGGGTCAAATCCGTCGTGATCGTATTTCATTGCGCGCAAAAGATTCTCTCGTGGATGATGGTATGAGTACAATCCTCATTGCAAGTGGGGGAGTGTCATATCGATGGCCAACGAACGTAAGCGTTACGTCACCCCTAGGAGATTCGGCAGAAACCACAGCTCTCTTTTTGCCAACATGGTTCGTTGTAGAGATCACTACTCTTGATGGCTGTGTTGTTCTTGATAGTGTATTGGTTCGACCAAGACTCTCTGCACTGCCCAAGCTCACGATTAGTGTTGATGATGCCAAAGCAGCTCCAGGTGATACTGTTGACCTCTACGTTCGCATCAAATCAGAACCAACAAATGTGAGAACGATTACGGGAACGGTGTTTGTATCGATGAGGTCCACAACCCTCATCCCTGTTCGTAGCGCCAAACACACAAGTGACAGCACAATTCAGATGGCCTTTCCACTGCGTCTCGATGCTCGCTCAGGAAGTAGCTATCGTAGAGCAACTGCTATTGCGGCACTTGGTGACTCATTAAAGATCGTGCTCGCGATTGATAGTGTTCGCCTAGACACGACAGTCCGTGATCTACGATTGATCTATGGGACTTTTACACTTGAAGGAGTTTGTGTTGACAACGGCAGACCCCGTCTCATCACTCGCGATTCATCAAAATTTTTCATTCAAGGGCAAACGATATCAGCCGACGCCGATGAGCTTTTGCTCTTTGACCTTACTGGCAAAAGAGTAGTAATTGAAACCGTGCGAACAGGTAGTATGCTACGTGCAGTAGTTCCAGACCTTGCTACTGGTGCATTCTTCATGACATTGATTAAGAACGGACGAAGTCAGACGTATGGCATCGTGATTGAATAGTGATCACTACCAATCACTTTTGACTGTTTCGCAAGTAGAGTGCAACTATTCGACTTCCCATCCAACGCCGCGCTATAGTATCTGGAACTATGCCGGGTCCAATCGAAACATTTCCAAGGAGAATGTCTTGATCTCCATCACCATCTACGTCTCCTACATCTGTAACAAGCCATCGACCTCGTTCAGCACCTTGAACGCGCCACGATGTTACATCAGCTTTTCCATACCTCGAGTCGTACCGTACGAGGTCAATATCACCTCGGTCAAATCGAGGGAAATACGAAAATGATAACATGTCACGATTGCCATCACCATCAAAATCCTGAATGTGTGCACCGTATGCCCCATCGAGATGCTGAAACTGCGATTGCATAAACGTGCCCTTGCCATTTGATGTAAAGGTGTAGACACCGTGATACGGCTTATATGGCGGATTATCATAGTCGCCATTATCACCAGTGGTCACAATAATTTCCTCTTTACCATCACCATCCACGTCAACAAATGCGAAGGACGATGAGCCATAAGACGGAGGAAAGGTTATCAACTCTTGAGCAGCATAGCGGCCCTTTCCTTTGTTAATGTATGCAACAAGCCCCTCACGTGCTTGGGCCATTTGGACCACGATATCTGGTCTCTTGTCGCCGTTTACATCGCGAACTACTGCGCGAATTGCACCAGGTGTTGGTGAAAGAAGATGGTATTTCACTTTGTTGAATGCGTCAATTTCATACCATCCAAATCTTCCTACGAGGTTCCCATATTCGCATACAAGGAAGTCTCGTCGTTTATCACCATTCAAGTCTATTGCAATAACATGGGTTGGTCTGCGCAGCGAATCCAGAATCACGGTAGTTGTAGGAGTGTCCCGATTCCACGTGACCTTTACTAGCTTCCCAATTGCAGAATCATGAGGAAGTAACATCCCCATGTCCGTCACATACCACGCATCTGGTTGAATCTCAACACACGAGGGCGGACCAGACAACTGAACCGAGGCGATTGCGACACCCTGACGATCAGTAACGTGAATCGCATTACCCATGCCATCACCTATGACGAACCTACCACGTTGCGCATCGAGTCTTACAAGCGTTGTCATCGGCATTTCAACATCACGCATAATTGCTGTTGAAACAAATTGCGGAGTGATTCCAGATATCACAATTGGCGGCGGCTCTGGCAAGCTGATGGGAGCTCTATCGATGTACCACTGTGCAACAGTATACCATTCGTCTTCCGTCATCGTTGGAAAAGATGGAAAGAATGCTGCTAGGTCATGTGGCAGTTGTTCGCGCTTGGGTAGCGGATCCATGCCCATGTATTGACGCATCATGGGAAACACCTTAGCAACCCACGTGGCTTTGTTGAGGTGTTCGGGAAGGGGCTTAACATGACACGATGCGCAATACTGGTCGGAAAGGATTTTTCCTTCGTCCTTCTCTGCATCTACAATTGCGAACCCGCCACAGATGGAGGCTAGAATAACTATGCAAAGAAAGATCGCACGCATCGTCAGTTTAGACCACAACGCTGAAATATCGCGTCTACGTTTTTCAACATACGAGTGTCGTCAAATATTGCATCGAGTTCATCATCCGAAAACAGCGCCATAATCTCTTGATCTTCACGAAGTGTCTGACGAAAAGGGATTTTGGTTTCCCAAGTACGCATTGCATTTCGCTGTACCATCTTATATGCATCTTCTCGTGATACTTCTTTACGGACTAAGGCCAACAGAACCGATTGTGAGAATGGCAGTCCATGTGTGAGCGCTAGATTCTTGAGCATCGCTTCGGGGTAGACCAAGAGCTTATCGATAAGCCCTATAGCAAGATGTAGCATGTAGTGGAGCGCTATGGTGGAGTCTGGGCAGATTACTCTTTCTACGGAACTATGCGAGATGTCGCGCTCATGCCAGAGTGCGTTATTTTCAATCGCGGCCAAAGCATTACCACGAAGAATGCGTGCCATCCCACAAATACGTTCGCTTAAGATTGGATTACGCTTGTGTGGCATCGCCGATGAACCTTTTTGTCCCGCTGAAAAGAACTCTTCGGCTTCAAGAACTTCCGTTCTCTGTAAATGGCGAACCTCTGTTGCGATTTTCTCGAGAAATGCACCGATGATTGCAAGTGTCGTTAGATACTCCGCATGACGATCCCGCTGAATGACTTGTGTGCTAACGGGAGCTGGCTTAAGACCTAACTTCTCACATACATATGCTTCAACCTCGGGCGAAAGATGTTCAAATGTTCCAACGGCACCCGAGATCATTCCAACGCTAATTGACTCTATCGCCCGCTCCATACGAACAATGCTTCTCTTGCATTCTTCGTGCCACAAGGCAAGTTTCAATCCAAAAGTAGTTGGTTCTGCATGTATGCCATGCGAGCGTCCGATGCATACAGTATGCTTGAACTCCTTGGCGCGGCGCGCAAGAATGTCACGAAGTATCCTGAGGTTGGCAAGCATCAATTCACCGGCTTGCTTAAGCTGAACACCGAGACAGGTATCGAGGACATCGCTTGAGGTCATTCCCAAGTGTATGAAGCGAGAAGCCGGACCTACGTATTCAGCAACATTGGTCGTAAATGCAATCACATCGTGTTTCGTGATTTCTTCAATCTCGAGAATTCGTTCTACGTTAAACGCAGCCTTTGCACGAATCTCTACAACAGCCTCACGCGGTATAACGCCGAGTTCTGCTTGGGCTTCGCATGCAAGAACTTCTATCTCTAACCAGATGGCATATTTATTCTCATCTGACCAAATAGCACCCATATCGGGCCGTGTGTATCGAGTAATCATTGGTAGGGGGCGTTACAGGGAAAAACATGAAAATACGAAATAGGGCGTCGGGATTGGGGCTTAGGGCAGACGAATTGGCAGAGTTTCATTTCTAAAGCGGTGTAAATTCTTGTCCGTAGTCTGGAACAAACGTGGCAGCTTCATAAAAAGGGCAGTTGGCGTTGAGCAAGTACCATGCTGCGTATGAGACAAATCGGGCTGATAATCTTGTTAATCCGCTTATTGGTGCCGGAGCAAACAACGGTGCAGCTGGACCAACGACCAGTGTTTCTGGAAGAATGCGAACACTAACATCTTCTGCCGTTAGGAGTTCAACGGTAGGATTGAACATATCATCGTCTATAGCACAATTTGCTACGTAATAGAGGTCTCTATGTGAAGCCACAATTGCAGTGATCCATTTCATACTGCCAAGTGTGGCTACTTCCTTGCTGGCATACATGAGCGACGTCAATGTAGGAACAGGCAAGAACTTTGGTGAATCATTAAAACACAGCCCCTTAACAAATGACGCGCCGATACGAAGACCAGTGAAAGAGCCAGGTCCGGACGATAGTGCAACAATATCAATGTCATTGATTGTTGCCCCGGCATGTTCGAGAGCATCGCGAACACATCGTGACAACATTGCATCATGAACATTCGCTTTCAATATCTCAATCGAAGAAAGCAATGCACCATCAACAGAAACGGCAGCACTACACACTGATCCACTTGTTTCAACAGCGAGAAGACGGGTCATGATTGATCCTGGAGAGTATCATCGATCTGTAAAACAGACGCAGAAGCGGAGAACTGCTCTAGTATCCTCACTGCATCTTCACGACGTCCAAGCAGCACTTCAACGAGCAACCGTTTACCATTCTGCACAAATCGTGTATTCGGAATTGTAGTTATAAGTGGCAGAATCGACTTGAATACTTTATCGTACCAACGAAGATCAGTTTCAGCTGGCAATTCAATGAGCAGGCGAGCATCACGTACATTGACACGCATAAATCCGCTTGGCAATGCTGCAATACGAAGACGAACGGCAAACAATAACTCCTCTGCTTCAGGTGGAAGCGTTCCAAACCTGTCTCGAAGTTCATTATAAACGAGGTCTACATCTTGTTGCTCGTGCGCACTATAGAGGCGTTTGTACACATCATAACGATCCGTGTCGCCCGGGATGTATGCCTTTGGCAGAAGTGCATCGGCATCAACTTCTACGGCAATGTCTTCATTCGTGAAGTTATATGCAAGCTTCTTTGTACCAGCAAACAGCTCAGAGAATTCTTCGTGGCGCAGCTCCGTTACTGCCTCGTCGAGAATCTTCTGGTACAACTCAAAGCCCATGTCCATGATAAAACCACTTTGCTCTCCACCAAGCAGATTTCCTGCTCCACGGATTTCAAGATCTCGCATAGCTAGCTGAAATCCAGATCCAAGATCTGTGTATTCTTCGAGTGCTTGAAGTCTTCGCAGAGCCGTGCGTGAAAGTGTATGAGGAGGAGGTATGAGCAGGTAGCAATATGCCTGAGAGTTTGAGCGGCCAACTCTACCTCGTAGTTGATACAATTCGGCGAGTCCAAAGTTGTCGGCATTCTCTATGATCATTGTATTCGCATTTGGGATGTCTAGCCCCGACTCAATAATCTTTGTAGCGATAAGCACATCAAACTTGCGCTCAAGAAAACCCTCCATCACGTCCTCTAGCAGACTCGTCTCCATCTGTCCATGCGCCATTGCAATGCGTAGAGTTGGCACTAACATCTTGATCTTCATCAAGAGTTTATCCATATCTGTAATGCGATCTGTAACGATGAATGCCTGGCCTCCACGCTCTAGTTCACGCAGCAAGCCCTCTCTCAGAACACTATCTGTCCACTGCAATATTTCAGTACGAATTGGGAGTCTGTTGCGAGGAGGCGTTTCAATCACGGAAAGGTCTCGCGCTCCCATAAGAGAGAAGTTGAGCGTTCGAGGAATTGGTGTAGCAGTCAACGTCAACGTATCTATGTGTGTTCGGAGTTGCCGAAGTTTCTCTTTTGCTCCAACTCCAAAACGGTGTTCCTCATCAATGATGAGTAGACCAAGATTCTGAAAGTCTACATCCTTGCTCAAGATTCTGTGTGTTCCAATAATGATGTCTGCTCGACCAGTTTTTACTCGTTCGAGTATGTCCTTCTGTTCTTGTTTGGTTCTGAAACGAGAGAGAACTTCAATTGTCACAGGGTAGCGGTGTAAACGATCCCGAAAGGTCACACCATGTTGTTCTGCAAGAATCGTAGTAGGAACCAGGATGGCAACCTGGCGTCCGGCTTGAGCCGCTTTAAATGCGGCTCTTACAGCCACTTCCGTTTTACCAAACCCAACGTCCCCACAGATAAGACGATCCATTGGAGTTGGTTGCTCCATATCATACTTCACTTCAGACGTAGCCTTGGCTTGATCAGGAGTATCCTCATACTGAAATGAGGCTTCAAATTCTTTCTGCCAAATAGTGTCGGCCGCGAATGCAAATCCAGGTTGTGATTTACGCAGTGCATAGAGTTTGATAAGGTCTCGAGCAATATCCTTGATGCGCTTCTTGGCTTTTGCTTTTTTACGATCCCATTCAACGGATCCAAGTTTGCTCAGCTTAGGAACTGCGCCTTCTTCACTTGCGTACTTCGAGAGCTTGTGTACATAGTTGAGGTGGACGTAAAGATTGTCTCCACCATGAAAAGCCAACTTTACACATTCCACGGTTGACCCATTGATGACAATCGTATCGAGGCCTTCAAATTTGCCAATACCTTTGTCAGCATGAACAACATAATCACCGCGGTGCAACTGTTGCAGGTCTCGGAGTGAGAAGCCTCCTTCTTGCTTTTTTGACCTTCTCTGAGCTCGCTGCCTACCAAATACTTGATGTTCTGTTAGGCACGCAAGTCCAAGCTCTTCCCACAGAAATCCTTCGCTAAGGGCTACGCTGGCCCATCGCATTGAGTCGATTGTTCGGTGGTACGCTGCGCCGTCAGACTCGTTATCCTCTTCAATCTGATCTGCAAGTGAATCGCAGAGTTCACGAATTCGTTTCACGTTCTGCCGACCGTCAGCACCAAGTGTTACAGATACCTTGCGCGAATGAAGCTGAGTTGCCGAACGTAACAACATCTCTATCGTGGCGCTATATGTTGGCTGTACTGCCGTCTTAACAACAACGTCCGTTTCACCCAACGGATTGATTCGAAGTGTAGGCCACTGCCAATCAGAACTTTCTAACTGGATATCATTACGATGCATCTCCGCATCAATCGCCTCAGGTCCGTCGAGGACTAGGATGCATTGACTCGGCACGTGATCCATAACGCCACTTGTTAACGTTGCGTCGTCCTCATGGTATACTTTACCCAGAAAGGAAACATCTCCGTGCTCGCGAATAGACCGTTGAGAAAGGGGCTCAAATTCTCGTATAGAATCAATGGTGTTTCCCCAAAACTCTAGGCGTAATGGATTGTCCCAACCACCAGGAAATACATCTACAATTCCACCTCGCACTGCAATCTCGCCTGGCTTTGCAACAAAATCAGTGCGTTCAAAACCGGCAAGAACAAGCCCTGTAACAAACTCTTCAAAGTCAATTTCCTCACCGCGAGTAATCTTCATTTTCGCAGAATTGAGTTCGGTGCCTGCAGGAAGTCTCAGTGCTAAAGCTGCGGCTGAGGCAACAACGATGAACCGCTCTTTGTCTTTGAGTCGTGTGAGCGCATCAACCTGTTCGTGATGAATCATGCCGCCCGTGGCAAGCGCGCTATGACGAACGGCTCCTCGTATCCCGGCAACTTTGTCTGAACCAATAAAGGCAACAAGATCGTGTACAATGTCGTCCACGTCTTTATCGTCCGACGTAAGCACGAGAAACGGCATTGATCCCACTGACCACAGTGCTGCAACGACTGCAGCCCGTGACGAGCCCACAAGTGTCTTTACAGAAACAGACGCCGAGCGGGTTAGTGCCTTGGCTACCTGCAAGACAGGTTCCGAAGATGCTAAGCGCTCAAGGACCGCAGAATAGTCTGACTGAATTGATTGCATTCAAAGATGAAGAGTTCGTGGTGCTACGAAGTTAGCCACTTCGTAGTTTTGCATCGGATCATACTCGATAACAACATGTACAGAATCAAATTTATACTCGGATTGGTGGTAACGGCGTGTAGTGTTGCCTACTTCGCCTTAGGTGTTGTAGGCTGGCTCAGTGGCCAGGCACAGTTCCTTCACATTCTTGCATGCTTTGTTATTGGCTCAATCCATGTAGCAATTGGAGGTTGGTTGCTTCTGAGCAGTTTGAGAGGCTATCGTGCTGAAACGAAGCGTGTTGATGCGATTATGCGTCATTTAATTCGAACAAATGCTGGTAGGGTAGTAGTAACCGACCTAGCGCGATATGCTGAAATTCCTGTAGAAGATGCCCGGGCTTACCTCGAGCGCAGATCACAGACCGACGTGGTCTTTTTTATTGAAGGCCGCAGTGGCCACGATACGTTTTTCTTTGGTCAGCAGTATTGGAATAACTAGACGCCCTCAGCGCTTTCGCATCGAGTCGAGATAGTCCTGCATCATATGCTGTCTCTGCATACGGCGCTCATATCGTTCGCACATTCCGCCGTTAAGCACAATGAGTATGAGGACAGAGCCAAAGACAATCCCAAGAACGATCGGGATCCATTCATTTCGTTTTTGCGGCTCACTCATGAAGACGCTTCAGGAGTGCGGAAAGCAATTGCACACCACTCGGTTTCTGCAAGACTTTCAACAATGGTGCATCCGTGCGATAGAAAAGGGGCTGAAACATCATCCTTGTCATATTTCAATATTCCAGACACGAGAATTGTGCCGCCTGGTTCTACTGCACGAATAAATGCAGATGCAAAAGGAATAACGAGGTGGCGGTAGAGGTTTGCTGCCAGTCCGTTGCACGATGGAAGCGCCACGTCCTGCAACTCTACATGCTCAACACGAACGATGTTATGAACATTGTTGCGCGTTACGTTCTCTATGCTGTTGGCAATTGACCATTCATTGTTGTCAAATGCAAAGACATCCGTTGCGCCTAGCTTGGCAGCCAAAATGGCGAGTACTCCAGTGCCTGTTCCAACGTCAACCCAAACATCGTCTACATCCACATGTTTTTCCATAAGGATGCACATCATGCGAGTGGTTGCATGGTGCCCCGTTCCAAAAGACATTTTCGGTGTAATGATGAGCGTGAGTGGATGATCAAACTCTGCGGCTCTCCATTCGGGGACAATAACGATTCGATCATTCACAATCACAGGGTCAATGCTTGCTTCCCATTCAGCATTCCAGTTTTGGTCTTCTTCTGTTTTTAGACCTGCAAACACAACAGAGAGCCCCATATCAATCATTTCTGCAACTATGGTCTCAGCATAATCAGCTTGCCAGTCATTTTGCTCAAAGCAGATCGTGAATTCATCTGTCCCTTGCTCTATGCCAATGAGAGGGTAACCAGAGAGGACACCGAGAGCTAGGTCCATTTCTTCTTCTGGAAGTGAGAGGGTAAGCAGAACATAACGCGTTGCCATGAGCATCCAGTGTAGATTTGTGATGCGAAACTACACTAGCATATTTAGATCACAACGCACTAATAGGTATAGCCGTGACAAACACCGAGCGAGCACAGCGCATAAAACTCCTTGTGATGGATGTTGACGGCACTCTAACAGATGGGGCTATGTATTTCTCAGAGAGGGGAGAAGAACTCAAAAGATTTAGCACTCGAGACGGAATGGGTATAACTCTTTTACACAGAGCGGGCATTCAGACAGCCATCATAACGAGCGAGAATTCTCCGATCGTTTCGCGTAGGGCCGAAAAGCTTCGTATATCCGAGGTGATGTTAGGTTGTAGGGATAAGACCACAACATTGCTTGAACTGGCACGTCGGATGGACCTGGCTGCACAGGACATTGCGTATATTGGTGACGATATCAATGATCTTCACGTTATGCAATTGTGTGGACTAACGGCTTGCCCGTCAGACGCAGTGGATGCTATAAAGGAACACGCTAACATCACGTGTTGTGCGTTGGGTGGCAACGGTGCGGTCCGCGAATTTGCGGAGTTCATCTTAGTTGCTCAGAATAAGCCAATAACGCTTCCTGAACAATGGTAACGACAACTTTGGAGGACACAGTGGAAGACAGCACAAAATCGTATTCAAAAGGATTACTCATCGGCGCGCTTCTTGGCGGTGCCGCTGGAGCTATAGCAGCATTACTGTTGGCTCCAAAGAGTGGCCGTGAACTTCGGCGAGACATAGCCGATAGAACCGAAGACGTTGTAGACAAGGCCCAACAGATGTTTGGCAATGCAACGAATGGTTTTGAAGATGGTATCGACGATGTTGTTAATGAGGGCCGTCTTGCTTCCGAGCGCATTGTTTCCTCGGCTCGTCATCAAGCAGAAAACCTCATGTCAAATGCAGAGCAGGTTCTTCGCGACGCAAAGAGCCGTTCCCATAAAATAAGTGATGCAGCCAAAGCGGGTTCAGAAGCTTTTCGTTCAGAGATTCAGTAATCAATGGATACCACACTTCTCATATTCATTTGCATTGCACTTGCTTCAGCCACGATTTTATTTGTCGTGTGTGCGCAGCTTGCGATGAAAGCAGGCAAAAATCTTGATAGAATGACGGTTGTTGTGGAATTGATCCAGCGAGATGTTCATGAGCTGAAGGTTTCTGCCAAACCAGTCATTGAGAAGGCAGGACTTGTTCTTGATCTGACGCAGCAAACACTTAGCCGACTCGAGAGTGATCTCGAAGTGCTATCAAGTGGTGCAAAAAGCATCGCTGGCATTGCCGAAGATGTTCGTTTGTTGGAGCAGAATCTATTGGCCCGCGTAAAGCCCTCGCTCGAAGATTTAGCTTCAATTGTTAGTGGTGTGGCGCGCGGCGTTACAACATTTGCTCGGAAATTGACAGCTCGTTGAGTTAGCGTTTTTTCTTTCGTAGGGTAGTCTCAACATCAATGCCATATTGGGCTACAAGCTTTCTGACTTGTTCATACTGTTGATCGTCAGTACGCACAAAACCTTCAACGCTGGCAATGGTCATCAATGACTTTCTGCCTTGCGGTGTTTCCTGAAACGTAAGAAGGGCAGCAATAAGCTTATCTGCAACGTCCTTTGGGAGCCCCTTACGAATGACTACTGGATCGTTTGGGATCTCGTCTGTTAGTGCAATCACTTTTACCACGCTGTAGACGTTGGGGTGCTCTGTTGCAATTTTTGCCCGCGCATCTAACTTCTCACCAGTTGCACTGTCAGGGCGAGAATAGAAAACGGCACCGGCATCAACATCACCTTGGTAGACCTTTGTAACTACTTGGTTATGACCATTAGCAAAAACCTCTTGCTTAGGGACCACGCCTCGCTGTCGGAGCATCTCTTTGGGATAAATGTATCCAGACGTAGACGATGGATCTACGTAGGCAATGGTCTTGCCTTGTAGCTGATGCAGTGAATCGATTCCACTGTTTGAGCGAACGATAAACTCGCCTCTATAGGTGAGCTCTCCATAACGCCTTGCTACTCTGAGCACTGCCTTAGAGCCATATTTGGCATGGGCCAATAGGTAGGAGAACGTGTTCATGATGGCCATATCTGCCCGATCGGTTCCAAATGCCTCAACAACCGTGATATAGTAGTTTGGCACGGCCACTTTTACGTGCAGACCTGTCTTTTCATAGAGGTATTGTGCTAATACGTCGCCATCGCGAATAATAGCCTGGGCGTCGGTTGATGGGGTAAGCATCAGCCTGATTGGATTTTTCACACTACCGGGTGACATGTCCTTGACCAAGAAGGGGCGCACGGTAAGCCAGCCTAAAATGGCTACTATCACCAAAAGATAAATACGGGTAATTCGCATGTTGATGAAGCTTCTTCGCAAATACCGAAGTGGTTCCGTAAATTCGTACCTCAACAAGATACGACGCGAACTTTTCAACATTGAGGATCACATGAACATTCACGAATATCAAGCCAAAGACCTCCTTAAACAGTACGGAGTACCAGTTCTCCGCAATAAGGTTGTGTTCTCGGCTGTTGACGCAGGGGCCGTAGCATTTACGGACTTCGTTGCCCAAGGCGTCTCCGTGATCGTCGTTAAAGCGCAGATCCATGCTGGTGGACGAGGCAAAGGGATTGTACATCACCCGGCAACCAATCAAGTGATTGAAATTAATGGCAAACCACTCCGCGGTGTTACCGTGGTAACCGAGGGTAACCTTGCAGATAGGGCATTTCAGATTTCAAATGGACTGATCAACAACAAGCTGGTTACCATCCAAACAGGCGAAGAAGGCAAAATTGTTCGACGGGTACTGATCGAAGAAGGGTGCAAGATCGAGCACGAGTATTATTGCTCAATCTTGCTTGACCGTAGCGTAGGCAAAAATGTTATCATGGTCTCAACAGAGGGGGGCGTAGAGATTGAAACTGTAGCAGAGGAAACCCCGGAAAAGTTGATCAAGGTACACGTTGACCCAACTGCTGGGTTTATGCCTTTTCAAGCTCGTGAACTTGCTTTTGGACTTGGGCTTAGCGGAGCGCCATTAAAAAGTTTTGTGAGCTTTATCACAACTCTCTATGCGGCCTATGAAACGATGGATTGCAGCATGTTGGAGGTAAACCCACTGGTCGTCAACTCAGATGGTGCCTTTATTGCCCTAGATGCTAAGGTCAACTTTGACGATAACGCTGAATATCGTCACCCAGAGTGGGCTGCACTGCGTGATATCGAAGAAGAAGACATGCTTGAAGTTGAAGCCGGCAAATACAATTTGAACTATATCAAGCTTGATGGCAACGTGGGGTGCATGGTAAACGGCGCAGGACTAGCCATGGGAACAATGGACATCATTCAGTTGGCTGGCGGAAGACCAGCAAACTTTCTGGACGTGGGCGGTGGGGCCGATACGGAGCGTATCTCCAATGCCTTCCGCATTATGATGAGCGACCCACACGTTGAAGCTGTTCTTATCAACATCTTTGGCGGAATTGTGCGTTGCGACAGGGTGGCAAATGGTATCCTTCAAGCGCTCAAACAAGTAGATGTGAAGGTGCCACTTATCGTGAGACTCGACGGAACAAACGCCGAAGAAGCACGCGAAATTCTGCGCAAATCTGGTCTTAATTTCCTCGTAGCGGCTACTTTACAAGAAGCTGCAGAGAAAGTGACTGAAGCATTGACACTTAAAGCAGTTACGGCTTAAGTAACCTACCATTTTCATCAGTACA
The DNA here is from genome assembly GCA_947495975.1 of Ignavibacteria bacterium. GTDB lineage: Bacteria > Bacteroidota > Ignavibacteria > Kapaibacteriales > Kapaibacteriaceae > UBA10438. The sequence goes on from CANMBE010000017.1 coordinate 17,433, forward strand.
CCCTCATACATAAGAAGTATAATCTACATTATGTAAACTAGATGTGGTGCAGTATTCCCCTTGTTATTGAAAGATTCACATATGAAAAATCAGCGCCTGTTTGACGCAGCCACCATCGCAACAATTGGATTGGTGGCCCTAAGCCGTCTGTTACCGCATTGGCCAAACTTTACACCTGTCATGGCAATTGCACTTATGGGCGGTGTTATGTTTTCGGATCGGGTTCGCTCGCTGCTTGTCCCTGTGCTTTCCATGATAATCAGCGACTTGGCTTTAGGAGTTGTTTTGGGGCAAGAATACGCCCTGCACAGCGCCCAGCCGTGGGTTTATGGCTGCGTGGTTGCCATTGCACTCTTTGGACATGCAGCACGCTCATGGAAACCAGTGTCACTGGTTCTAGGCGGCGGATCAATTGCAGCGATTGTGTTCTTCTTAGCAACCAACTTCGCAGTATGGGTAAGCGGATCTATGTATCCACATAGTCTTGAAGGACTTATCGCCTGTTATGCCGCTGGTCTGGCTTTTTATCGTGACGGAGGCAACTTCCTCATCAACGGAATTGTCTCAACATGGCTCTTTGCATCCGTCATCGCTGTTGCACCGCGCATGTTCACGTGGTTGACGCCTGTAAAGGCGCGATAATATTCTCAATCACGGTTGTAGATCTCGATACATCTGCTTCCACGCCGATTTCCCTTGGGGCGAGAATCCATCTCGCCCTTCGTTTTTTTTACGAGGATCGGTAAACATCTTCCACCAAAAGATGCCACCGTACCACGGCTTGCCATAGCAAGCATGCGCAAGAGAGGCGTAGGCCTGACGCTGATGTTCGTCATTTACTGGACGAGGACGATGTTCAGGCCATTCCCATGGCTTTTCATAGGCTCGCTCCACGCTTCTAAAGCCCGCTTCTGTAAGTATAATTTTGAGCTTCGTCTTCGTATGAAGACCTTCAAGGCGTTTTGTAAATGGTATCCATCCATTTTGCAGGTCATCTTCGGTTGGATGGTCATCCCTGCTGAGCGTAGGATAGATGTTTACACCCACTACGTCTAAGTAGTCCCAGAATGTAATCGACTCAGCCTCATCGAGTCCGTGTGATGCATACGTTAACGCACCCGGGAACACCGCCCGCACTGCGTCAATCAACGATGTCCATTCGTGGGTGTATGGCGTTAGGTTTGGTAGCTCCAGGCCGACACAGAATAACTCTGCACCACCGATTCGTGCATATGCAGCGCACTGCAGAATCCACGTTGTATAGGATTGAAACCATGCGTTGCGACTTGTTGAGTCTGCAAATGCGATGTCGCCCGTCCAGCGTTTTTTTGTCCAGAAATCCATAGACCATACGTAAGGCTTCACCATGACCTTCATGCCATGATTAATAGCATTGCGTATGCCAGCTGAATAATCTCGTCGAGACCAAGCAGTCCAGCCAATGCTCGTATCAAAGGTGCTATCAATAAAACCGCATGGCGTGATTGCAACCCACTCAATCCCGGCAGCCTTTAGTGAATCATACAAGCGTCCAGCATCTTCTGATGTATAGTCTGGAAAGTCATCTGCAACGGTAGCCCCCTTCAATGGATATGTTAAGGGGCTTTTCAGTTGTGAAGGCTTTGGCGTCTCTCCGCGTGTTGAATTTTGTTGACAACCCACAGAGAATATCACAATGAAGGTGATCAGGACCATCATTCTACAAGGTACCAACACCCGTAACAGTTGTGTATTTGATAACATGTTTTTTCTCAGGGTGTTGGCGCTGATATTCATAATTCAATGCCATCGCAGCTTCATGAAACCCACACAAAATAAGTTTGAGCTTGTTTGGATATTCGGCAATGTCGCCAACAGCGTAGATTCCTTCAACACTCGTTTGAAATGTTAGTGGATCAACATTTATTGCACTTTTGTGCAGTGAAAGTCCCCATTCGGCAATTGGACCAAGTTTTGGAGACAGTCCAAAGAGTGGAATGAAATGGTCTGTTTTCAAACCCTTTGTGGACTCATCATTATGCGTGATTGTCACAGACTGAAGAGCACCTGCTCCATGAAGAGCCGTCACTTGTGCATCGGTGATCATGGTGATCCGTCCTGCATCAGCTAATGCTTGAGCCTTGCTTACAGAATCAGGTGCGGCGCGAAACTGTGCGCTTCTGTGAATCAATGTCACTTCACGTGCAATATCTGCAAGCACAATGGTCCAATCCAATGCCGAGTCTCCCCCACCACCTATAACCACGCTCTTCCCACGATAAAACTCTGGATCTTTGATGATGTATTCAACACCATGATCTTCGTATGAAACAATGTTGGAGATGGTTGGTTTTCTCGGCTCAAAACAACCTAGACCGCCTGCCAAGAAGACGGTTTTACCGTTGATAACAGTCCCACGTGATGTTGTAAGTCTGAACGATCCATCGTCGAGTTTTTCAAGTTGTTCCGCGCGCTCTCCAAGTGTGAAATCAGGATGAAATGGAGCCCCTTGCTTCAAAAGGTTTTCTATAAGATCACCTGCCATTACTGATGGAAAACCAGGAATGTCGTAGATCGGTTTCTTCGGATAAATCTCCGAGCACTGGCCGCCTGGAATAGGCAAATAGTCAACAAGGTGACATTTCCATTTTAGCAATCCTGCTTCGAAAACGGTGAAGAGTCCACATGGGCCTGCCCCGATTATGATGACATCTGTTTGATACATGATCTACACTAAAAAGTAATGTTTGTGTTTAAAACTGTTGAGTTGGCACAAGTCAATCTGACGACGTACGTATTGCACGCAGCGAGATTCCATTGCGCGACTCGATTATCCAACAAATTGCTCCAACAATCAACGCCACTCCGTAGTTCACCAGCCATGTAAGAATGCCAAACGCTAGACCTTCCGTTTGAGTGGCGCCTGCTAGGACAACAAGCGCTACTTGTGCAAATGACTGATATACTCCAAGCGCTCCTGGAGTTGGAGCAATCGTAACGCCAACTGCAATGATCACAAGAATAATTGAAGCATCCATTAGACTCAATGTATTTGCCGATAAAAATGGCAGAGACATAGCAACCATCCATAGCGGAATGATGTACAGCGTCCACAATATCACTGTCTCACTAGCTAATCGCACATAGAGACGAGGCTCCCCTAATGCGCGCATACCTGTGTTGACTGTAGTAAGAAGTAACTCCAACTTTGCTGCAAACCCAACGTGTATTCTGGCTACTAAACGGCGAGCAGCAACAACACCAAGTGGTGTGAACACTAACAAGGTTATAAGCGCCACAATAATTGCCATCGGCAAGGCAAGTCTGAGTGCAACAACGGTGGGAGTAAATCCAGGCAACATCTCTGCGAAACGTGAAGGTGTGATAAACATCACCAGACATATTCCAAAAAGTAAGGTCAATACATCAAGCACACGCTCAACCAGCACGCTACTGAGTGAGGTTCCGAGTGGAATATTCTCTCTCCGAGCAAAAACCCATGGACGTATAAACTCTCCAGATCGTGGCACGATGGTATTTGAGGCGTATCCAATCATCACAGCCTTAAATGCTCTTCCAAGGTGAGTAGGATGATTCGATGGCAGAAGAAGTGTTTGCCAGCGTCGCGCACGAACGACGTGCGACGCGATAATGATTGGCAACGTAAGGAAGAGCAAATACGGGTTTGATTGACGGATGATTTCAACCATAGAATCAAGATTCACCCCCTTCTGCATATACCATAGCGCAAAGATGAGAATGGAAGCACCGAGTAAAACTCGAACTATTGTTCGGCCTTTCATCACGTTGATTTATTCAACTTTTTTTTCACTGCGACCATACCAGAATCTGCATAGAATTCTGCGAGAGCTCGGCCAGTGTGTGATTCGTTGTTAGAAGCTACTGACTGTGGTGTGCCTGTTGCCACAACACGACCTCCTCGGTCGCCACCCTCTGGTCCAAGATCTATGATCCAATCTGCAGCTGCCATAACGTGCACATTGTGCTCTATGACGATAAGTGTATGTCCGCGATTAACGAGAGAGTCAAAGGCTGCCATCAGTGCGGAAACATCGTGAACATGTAGTCCAGTTGTAGGTTCATCAAAAACGAACAACATCGAACCACCGTTCTGAGTATCGAGGTGTGATGCAAGTTTTATGCGCTGAGCTTCACCACCACTTAAGTGCGTGGATGGTTGACCTAATCGGATATAACCCAAACCTACATCTCGCAAAATTGTGAGCTTCTGAACGATGCGCGGATAGGCTTCAAAGTGAACGATTGCCTCTTCAACTGTCATCCCGAGCACATCAATAATCGACCTACCCTTGTACAGAATATGTTGTGCATCACGCTTGTATCGGGTTCCGTTGCATACTTCACACGGTAACTCGATATCTGGCAGGAACTGCATTTCAATTGTCACCGTGCCAGCCCCCTCACATACATCGCACCTACCGCCTGCAACATTGAAAGAGAAGTGACCGGGTTTCCAACCAAGTTGCTTTGCAACCTGAGTAGAAGCGTATACATCGCGAATGTTATCGAACATCTTGGTGTACGTTGCAGGTGTAGACCTACTCGATCTGCCAATTGGCGCCTGATCGATCATCTCAATGCCGGTGATGTGTTCCAACCCTTCCATCCGTTCATAGTGCCCTATCTCACCGGAATAGCCCCCTAACATTCGTTGAATTCCAGCATAGATCACATCATGTACCAACGAACTTTTACCAGAGCCCGAAACTCCTGTTACCACAGTCATGGTACCTAGTGGAACCGTAACATCATCGCCAATGAGATTGTGATGAATGGGTTTGCGAATGATGAGGGATGAACCAGTACCCTCTCGGTAGGAGGTTTTAACACTGACTCGTTTTCTTTCCGTAAGATAGTCGGCCGTCAGAGACGTACCACTTTCAATCAAGCCTGCAAGGGTTCCGCTGTAGACCACTTCTCCACCCAGCTCACCGGCTTGTGGGCCTATATCAATAACGTGATCAGCAGTGCGAATCACATCTAGATCGTGCTCAACAATTACAACCGTATTACCGAGACCTCTAAGTTTTCGGAGTATGCTCAACAAGCGGTCTGTATCACGCGGATGCAAACCAATGCTTGGTTCATCAAGGACGTAGAGCGTTCCAACAAGTGCTGAACCTAATGACGTAGCAAGATTGATGCGCTGTGATTCGCCCCCTGACAATGTATGTGACAATCGATCGAGCGAGAGATAGTCCAGACCGATTTCGCAGAGTAAGTGAAGCCTTCTGCGAATTTCTATCAGTATTTGCCCAACAATCTTTTCTTCATGAGGTGTTAGAATGAGTGTATCAAAATGATCACGTGCATCACGAAGAGTGAGCGAAACAATGTGCGGAATGTTCTTACCATGAACAAAGGCCTGACGAGCAGCGGTACGGATTCGAGAGCCTTGACATTTCACACACGTTGTGTATCCGCGATATCGGCTAAGCATTACACGGAAGTGCGTCTTATAGGATTTATCTTCAAGCATCCGAAAGAATCCATCAACACCTATGTATTTCCCAAATCCTGCAAATACAACAGCAATCTGTTCTGCTGTTAGTGCATGAAACGGAACATCCAGAGGGATATCCTCAAGGGGCGCCTCCGAGATTAACACTTTGAGATGTGCACCAAACGTTTCTCCGCGAAACGGATGCAGTGCGCCACGTCGGAGACTTAGACTCTTGTCGGGAATGACAAGGTTCAGGTCAACGCCTACGCTTCTACCGAACCCTTGGCACGTTGGACATGCACCGAATGGACTATTGAAAGAGAAGAGCCGTGGCTCAGGCTCGATGTACAGCGTCTTTGTACGATTACTCTCAAAGAGCGAAGAAAAATGCATGTCGCGTCCATCACCAAGATTGCGGACGAGCACTCTTCCACTGCCATTATCGAATGCCTGTTCAACAGAATCTGTAATGCGTGTGATAGTCTCGCTGTCACTATTGACTACGATTCGATCTACAAGTACATAGACCGGCGTTTCATCTGCTGGTAGCTCAGTAAGATTTGCTACTTCAATGAGCTCTGTAGAGGCGCCGATCACCACTCTTGTAAAACCCTTTGCAGATAGTCCTTCTCTTACTATCTCTACAATGGCATGCTCCGAAGGTAGTTCGTACATGATGTAAAGCCGAGAACCTTCAGGGCAAGAAAGAATTTCAGCAGCTACTGACTGTGGGTTGTCTTTCTTTACAATCTCGCCTGAGTCCTTGTCTATGACTATGCCAATTCTTCCATAAAGCAAACGGAGATGGTCATAAATTTCTGTTGTGGTTCCAACGGTTGATCGTGGGTTTTTTGCAAATGCTTGCTGTTCAATTGCAACTGCTGGCGGCAGTCCACTAATGCTATCCACATCAGGTTTGTTCATTCTGTCCAGGAACTGTCTGGCATAAGCGCTCAGGGATTCAACAAACCGGCGTTGACCCTCTGCATAAAGCGTATCAAAAGCCAAAGACGATTTCCCTGAGCCAGAAAGCCCCGTAATGACCGTAAGTGCATTGCGAGGTATATCAACGTCGATATTCTTGAGATTATTTACCCTAGCACCGCGAATCGCGATAACACGTTTCGGTTTAGGGGCTGGTGCGGGGAGTGCTGAGGACGGTTCCAGGGACAAAAGGGACTTTACAATGTCTGGCGATGAGGATTATCAGCAAAAATAGCTTGAAATCACATCTTAAGATATTGATGGCACGGGACTTGCTTTACATACCACACATTCCGTAGTTTAGTGGTCTGTACTAAAATGAACCCCAATCTGGAGTTAAATCATGGCCCGTCGCTGTGAACTGACTGGTGTAGGTCCGATGTCCGGTAACAATGTTTCGCACGCGAACAATAAGACCCGTCGTCGCTTCCTTCCTAATATTCAAAAGAAGCGTATCTGGGTGCCTGAAGAAGGTCGCTGGGTTACGGTGAAGGTAACTGCACGAGCAATCAAAACGCTCGATAAGATCGGTTATCTTGCTATGGCAAAACGCGCTGCAAAGTAAGGTTGCCTGCAGAAGCCATTAAACCACCACTTTGTTCGTCCCATACGCTGATGAACACTCTGGCATTACGGTCGCGACTACTTGCCGCCTTATTACTCCCCACGATACTTATGGGATCACTGGGGAGCATTTCTTGCAGTGCACAACAGGATGATGCTGCGCTCCGCAGCCGGAAAGCGCGGGAATATTTCATTAATGGCACAACCTTGCAGATACAAGGTAATCGCCATGCAGAGGCAATCCTCGAATTTCAGCAGGCACTGAGGTCTGATACCTCATCGGTCACACTTGCAGCAATCGCGCGAAGTTACCTTGAGCTTCGCAAGCTTGATATGGCAAGTGAGTATGCAGAGTTGGCAATACAGCGCGATTCTAATTCGCGCGACACCTGGGAGCTAATCGCAGAAATCGAGGTTCTTAGGGGGCAATACGATGAAGGCATTGCTGCATACGAACGGATACTAGAGCTCAATCCTACCCGCAGACAGCTCTATACGTTAGGCAGGCTGTACGAGCCCCGCAATGCGGCAAGAGCCATTGAAGTATTCGAGCGGCTTTGTGAAAAAGAACCAGATGAAACCGTGTTACTCCGGTTGGCTGATTTATATGAACGCAAGCGTGACATCAAGGGAGTTTTACGTTCTCTTGAACGTGCTAGGTTCATTGATCCAATAGATCCACAGATTGCCTCTCGCACTGCGGAGATTTATGTGCACGAAGGTATGTTCCCTGAGCTACGCGTATTGCTTTCGATGTGGCGAGGCCGAGATCTCGATCTTGATCGTAGCGCTCGAGTATGGGGAGTAGCACTTTCGAGTATCCTTGAAGACACCTTGGTTACCGGGATGTATCAGGAAGACATCATAATTATTCTTGACGAAGCGAAAGAGTATTTTCCGCAAGTATGGCCAGTGATGGCTCTTGGTGGAACGCTAAGCATGCTACTTCGAGACACCATAAGGGCTGCAGTCTTTTTTGATCTGACGATCAAAAGTCCAGGAACTCGACCAGAAAGCTATCTCGAGATTTCGCGCATCTACCTTGTTAATGACTATCCCCTCTATGCAGAAAAGTATTTGCTGTTGGGTAGACGACGTTATGAAAAAGATCCGCGATTCCTTTTTCTTCTTGGCAGCGCTTCCTATGATTTAGGTAGGGATAATCAAGCTCTCTCCTATTACAAGCAAACTTTGGAGTTGGACTCCACAATAGTTGATGCCTGGGTGCAGCTGGGTCTGCTCTATGATCAACATGGTGCATTGGACAGTTCAGACCATGCCTATGAGCGGGCTCTCAATATTGATATAGACCACGCTTTAGCAAATAACAACTATGGATACTCCCTTGCAGGTAGGGGGCTTAACCTAGATCGCGCTCGATTAATGTCATGGAAAGCAGTACAAGCAGAACCAATGAATGCCGCGTATCTTGATACGTATGCATGGATACTTTTTCAGTCAGAAGAACTCGAAAAAGCTAAATCGTTCATTGAGCGTGCAATTACCAATGGTGGCAATGCAACACATTATGAACATTATGGTGACATTCTAGAAGCGCTTGGCGATATTGATGGGGCTATTCGTGCGTGGCAAAACAGCTTGCTGCGAGATGCACTACGATCACCAACACAATCAAAGATTAATAAATACCGATAACTTTCTGGTGCCGTACAAATGAAAATGCCTACTAGTACCGACCCGAATGACTATGAGATACTCATACGCCGCCGTGGTGAATCAGACTATGCGTCGTATTGCACTCAATTAGCCCACATGATTAAGGGGCAAGCACACGAGGAAGTTGAAGATGCAATGAAGGAGTTCGTAATGAACTACATCGCGTCTGTAAAACAGACCACCACGCAGGATTAACCCGCGAATGATTGAGTCCCCTACCACAGGTATGGGTAGGTATTTGGCGGCTCTTCGTTGGGAGTCTCGTCTCGTTGTTACACTTCTCGTCGCTACACCTGTAGCATACGTCGTGGCGTTACGAGATGGCCACAAAACTGTGTTGCTCACTACCATCTTGGTAGCCCTGATTGGTACTCTATTGGCCTATGGCCTTCGACGTACCCTTCGTAAAGACTATCTCCATATCGGTGGTGTATGGCTTGTCTTGGGAATCTTGCCTCCGTTCTGTTTCGGTGCAATTATTTTCGGAATGGTACAAACATGGATGCAGCGCGTGGGCTTTGGGATGAAAATGCGAATAGGTGTTGTGACGACTCTTGCCACACTTCTCTCTGCAATGATGATTTCAGATAGCACTGCGCTCATTGCTGTCTTTCTATTAGTCAACTTCGTGTCAGCTCTTGTGCGTGAACGAGCCGAACAAAATTGGTATCTCGTTCCGTGCAGTGTTCTCATACTCGTCATGATGGCGTTTTCGTGGTGAGATCTGCGCTGAATATCTGGTGGGTACGCATTTGCATCATGCTTGCAACCTTTGCTCTTTCTATGATAGGCATTGATGATCTTGACATTTATTCTCACGTAGCTCTACCTGTGCAGGAAATTGCTTACGGAATATGTCTTGTGGCCATGATCACAATGGAAGCTCAACGACCTTTTGGAAGTGTGATGGCTTCAGGCATTATGCCTACATCTCGTAGTCCATTACTTCTACTGATTGGCATGTGCTGGGCTTTTGTGTCAGTAATGGTCATTTATTTTTTTGCTAAATCGTTAGGTGGAACCTTTACGGCACTTCCACTGTCCATCGAGGTCTCAACAATTTTTGCAGTTATCATTTTTGCAGTCGGTGAAGAGGTGTTGTTTCGAGGTACGATTTTCCGTGCATTGGAAGAAAGATTTGGATCGACTGCAGCAGTGCTTGTAACGAGTGTTCCCTTCGCACTTGTTCATATCTATAATCCCGGCTCCTCGTTAACGAGTGCTATCAACGTATTTTTAGCCGGAGCAGCGCTTGGTATTTCTGTTGCAGTTACTCGCTCGTTGTGGATGGCAATTGGATTCCATGTTCTTTGGAATGTTGGGGTTGCGCTGGTGTTCGGAATTGTTAGCGGAATGGATCTTCCGCTCAACTTCACCTCACTAGACACAGCTGCCATAGCTCAATCCACACGGTGGCTCGTGGAGGGTCCATTCGGTGTTGAGGACGGACTTGTTACGTCGATACTATTGGTTGTTTCCATGATTATGATGACGAAACTCGATACGTTCGATCCCTATGTACAAGCAGCACGCAATCGTCAACGCTACTTTATCCCTTCCTAGATGTTTTCAAATATTGGTCAACGCAGTATGAAACAACTATCACTAGCCGTCATCTGCATGATTGCAGCCACAACGATTTCTCGTGCTCAATGGATACTCATAAAGGCAGATGGAGATACCATTCTTCAGCGCGGGATCAACCACGTATATAATGTGGAGTTTGAATCTGCTCATGAAGACTTTAAAAAGGTAATTGCGCTTTATCCAAATCATCCATCCGGATATTTTCTAGATGCAATGGTTGATTGGTGGAAGATCTATTTGGATAGGCGAAATAGTTCAGGGAATGCACAGTTCCTGAAGAAAATTGATAAGGTTATCTCCGTCTGTGATCAAATGCTGGACTCCTCTGCCCACAATATCACGGCTTTATTCTTCAAGGGAGGTGCTATTGGATTTCGTGGTAGATATCACGCGATGCGTGATAACATGTTTAGTGCAGCAGAAGATGGTCGTATTGCTCTAGACATAATCCAAGAATGTCAAAAAGTAGCACCTGGGAACCACGATATCATGCTTGGTACGGGGCTCTACAATTATTACGCGGCTGCCCTGCCTGAGAAATATCCGGCACTAAACACCATAATGGTGTTTTTGCCAAGGGGTGATAAGATTTTAGGTCTTGCTCAACTCAAGGCGGCAGCAAGAAATGGCAAGTATGCGGCTAATGAAGCAAAAAACATATTGATTCAAGCATATTTTGATTTCGAGAAAAACCCTCTTGAGGCCATGGAATATGCACGAGACTTACATCATCAGTACCCGATGAACCCTGCCTTTCAACGCGCGTTTGGACGATGCCTTATCTCGCTTGGACCATTGGATTCGATGGAGGCGTGTTGGCGTAATGTGCTTATACGTTACATAGAGAAAAGAACTGGATATGACAAACTTGCTGCAAGAGAGGCGCTCTATTACATTGGTGTCGCTAGAATGACGAGAAGGGATCTTGACATTTCACTGAAGTATTTCTATAAGTGTGATGAAGCCAGCAGGGTATTGGATGAAGACCCGTCAGGATTTATGGTAAAGACTAATCTGAAGATTGGTCAGATATATGACGTACAAGGCAAGCGAAAACTGGCTCTCGCACAGTATAAGAAGGTCCTTGATTGGGACGACAGCGGCGGCAGTCATGAAGAAGCAACACGTTATCAGCAGAACCCATATAGATAGCGAATGCAGGGAACAATTGCGCATTTGCGGAGGCCACCGGCAAAAACTGACAAGGGATTTTTCATTCTGCTGGATGCTATCATTCGGAACTCCGGAAGCAAAAGCCCCGAGCCAAGCAGGTTGAGCTGGCTGCGCCAATCCACGTTATAGAGTAAACGTAGACAATTCAACCCTAAGAAGGGTTCAAAGGATCAAATTGAAGCTGTTCGCAAGCAAAACCGTCGTATTGCCGTGCGCGTAGTTGCGACGTATAAATAGACAGTCAGCGCACATAGTAAATTCAGAGGGGGCTCCACACGGGCCCCTTCTGTATTTTTGGGCTCTACGCAATTGAGACCCATTTTGATATGAAAATTGATATCACGCCATGGCTTGAGTTGGCTCAGAAGGAATTAGGTGCCCGGCCCCTTGATTCTCTTACGACGGCATCAGCTGAAGGTATCCCAATTAAGCCCCTTTATACATCAAATGATGTGATTTCTATTGAGGACGGTGATGCCCTTCCCGGGCAATTCCCCTATACGCGTGGACCGTATGCAACCATGTATACCAACCGACCGTGGACCATTCGGCAATACGCAGGATTTTCTACTGCTGAAGAGTCAAACGCTTTTTACCGGAAGGCTCTTGCTTCGGGTCAAAAGGGGCTGTCTGTTGCATTTGATTTAGCCACACACCGTGGATATGACAGCGATCATCCTCGCGTTGTTGGTGATGTTGGCAAAGCAGGAGTTGCTATTGATTCCGTTGAGGATATGAAAATTCTCTTTGACCAGATTCCATTGGAGTCGATGAGTGTTTCCATGACAATGAACGGAGCTGTGATTCCCATTCTTGCAATGTTTATCGTTGCGGCAGAGGAGCAAGGAGTTTCCCGTGAGAAATTGAATGGCACCATTCAGAACGATATCCTCAAAGAATTTATGGTGCGTAATACCTATATCTACCCGCCAGAACCATCAATGCGAATCGTGGCCGATATCATTGAGTTTACAAGTAAGGAAATGCCACGCTTCAACTCGATATCAATCAGTGGGTATCACATGCACGAAGCAGGTGCCACAGCTGTTCAAGAGCTTGCCTATACCATTGCAGATGGGCTTGAATATGTGAGAACTGCAATTGCACGCGGAATGATAATAGATGCTTTTGCACCACGACTTTCATTCTTCTTTGGTATCGGAATGAACTTCTTTATGGAAGTAGCAAAACTGCGGGCGGCACGTGTCTTGTGGGCAGTTGCAATGCAGAAGTACGCCCCAGTAAAAAAAGACTCGCTCATTCTACGAACGCATTGTCAGACATCTGGTTGGTCATTATCCGCACAGGATCCATTTAACAACGTTGCGCGCACAACTATTGAAGCACTTGCTGCGGTCTTGGGCGGAACACAATCTCTCCATACAAATTCATACGATGAAGCTCTCGGGTTACCAACAGAAGCATCATCACGCGCTGCACGAAATACGCAGCTCATCCTAGCCGAGGAAACCCACGTAACAGAGGTTGTTGACCCGCTAGGTGGATCATATTACGTTGAATCACTCACTGCAGCACTTGTACGAGATGCTTCTGCAGTTATCGCGGAAGTAGAGTTAATGGGTGGGATGACCCAGGCAATAAATGCAGGCGTTCCGAAGATGCGAATTGAAGAATCTGCCGCGCGTAGGCAGGCGCGGATTGATCAAGGGAAAGAAGTGATTGTTGGAGTAAATAAATACCGGCTAGATGTTGAACCTGAGATTGATGTACTAGACATTGACAATACATCAGTGCGTGAATCACAAATAGCACGTCTTGCTTCCATTCGTGCTACACGCAATGAATTTGACGTACAACGCACACTCGATGTGCTTACAGAAGCTGCTCGTAGCGAGTCTGGAAATCTTCTTGCATTGGCAATTGATTCGGCGCGAGCACGATGCACGGTTGGTGAAATCTCCGATGCTCTAGCAAAAGTATTCACACGATTTGAGGCACAGACCGTGGCAATTGAAGGAGTCTATGGTGCGCAATACGCGCACGATCCTGAGTATGCATCTCTCCGTGCGAATGTTGATGAATTTGCCAAAGAATTTGGCCGACGTCCACGGATTCTTGTTGCAAAACTTGGACAAGATGGGCATGATCGAGGCGCCAAGGTGATTGCCACGTCCTTTGCAGACATCGGCTTTGACGTTGACATTGGTCCCCTTTTTTCAACTCCTGATGAAGCAGCACGTCAGGCATCGGACAACGATGTGCATGTGGTTGGTGTTTCCAGTCAAGCGGCTGGGCACAAAACTCTTATACCCCAGCTCATTGCTGCTCTAAAGCAAGAAGGGGCTCAAGATATTCTAGTTGTTGTTGGTGGTGTTATACCACCCAAGGATTATGATATGCTCACTAAAGCAGGAGTGTCGGCGATATTTGGACCTGGAACGAACATTCTTGTTGCAGCACGCGAGGTGGTTGAGGCAATTCGCAAGCACTTACGAGCAACACAATGATCATCGCTGGTGTCGATATTGGAACCAATACGGCTTTGATGGTTGTGGCTGAAAAACATTCTGATGGATCGTTCAGCATTTTGAAAGATGAGCATAGCGTGCCCCGGCTTGGTGAAGGTATTGATTTCCATGGCTTCATCAATGATAATGCATGTGCACGCGGAGTACTCTCTCTTCAACAATTTGGCGCAATTCTGCATGAACTACGAGTTGAGTCAGTCAGGGCCGTTGCTACAAGTGCAATGCGAGAAGCAACGAATGGTAGAGACGTCCTAGCCTTGTTGCAGAGCGCTCTAGGCTGGCCTATTGAGATCATCTCTGGAGCAGACGAGGCACGATTGACATTCCTTGGTTCAGTTGGCTCTGCGCAGGAGCCCACCCTCATGATCGATATCGGCGGTGGTTCAACAGAGTACGCATTGGGCGTCAATGGAAACGTTTCCATTGCCGTTAGTGCGTCTATAGGAGCTGTTCGCTTTACTGAACGATTTGCTACTGAGAAACCAATTCCTGATAAACAGATTATTGCTGCTCGAGATTTGATTGGGGACCAAATAGCCCTCTACCGAAAGGATTTTCGCAACTCAACGATGTGTGTAGGTGTTGCTGGAACTCCAATAGCTCTTGCTATGATTGATAAGGGGCTTAACACCTATGACGCTCTTGCTCTTGAAGGACATGTTTTGAGCGTAGATCGTGTGCATGAATTGTCCGCCTGGCTATGTTCATTGACAATCGATGAATTACGTTCAATCCCTGGAATTCATGAACGCAGGGCCGATATTGTGCCTATGGGGTCAGTGATACTCGCTGAATCTATGAGAATATTCATGTGTCCTACTCTTCGCATCACCACGCGTGGCCTGCGATTTGGTGCTATGTTCACAGCAGAAAATACTGAGCAGTCTTTACGAATCATCGATTGACGTATCTCATCATATTACTCACAGCTGTTCTTCGGCGACATTCACCGATGATACACTAACCACAACTCAGCATTTGATTGGCAATCGTTTGGTACGGTGGCTTTACAACTGTGATCGAAAAGAGCGTTGCGGTTGCACTTATTCAGCCGTAGTATCGATAGCAAACCTACACGCATCAGTGAGAAGCTCGTCTTGCTGACGAGCATGTGTGCTTGGTGATCCTGTTGCAGGGCTTGCAGCGGCGGCCCTTCCGGCATAGTGCAGACTTTGTCCAGGCAACAATAGCTCAAGCAAATACGGTTGCACAAATGTCCAGGCTCCCATGTTCTTGGGTTCTTCCTGGCACCAAACAATGTCTTGTATATTCTTGTACTGACCCAACAGCTCTTGCATCTTTTGGCTATGAAATGGGTGAATCTGCTCCAAGCGAATCAATGCCACGTTGTATGTACCTAGGTCGCTACGCTTCTTGAGGAGTTCGTTATAAACCTTCCCCGTAGAAATCACCACGCGGGTAATGCCTGATTTATCTTCTACTGTAGAATCGTCAATGATTTCCTGATACGCCCCGTGATACAGCTCATCAACATTTGACTGAAAGATGCGCAGATATCCCTTGGGAGTCATAACGATAAGGGGCTTACGCCACTGCGCTTTTACTTGTCTACGCAGCGCGTGAAAGTAGTTTGCTGGTGAAGTAAAGTTGCAGACTATCATGTTGTCTTGCGCGCAAAGCTGAAGGAAACGTTCAAGACGTGCACTAGAATGTTCTGGACCCTGACCATCGTATCCATGTGGCAACAAGATTGTTACGTTGCTACGCTGATTCCACTTTTCTTCTGCACTCGAGATAAATTGATCGAACACGATCTGTGCGCCGTTTGCAAAGTCTCCAAACTGGGCTTCCCAAATTGTGAGACCTGTCTTTGAAACGGTGCTATACCCGTATTCAAATCCAAGCACTGCATATTCAGAAAGTGGTGAATCATAGATGTGCAGTGATTGCGGTGCTCCGATTTCATTTAGCGGAACGTGGCGAGTGTCATTCGTAATGTCGCGATGAACTGCCTGCCTATGATTAAACGTACCGCGTCCAGTGTCTTGACCTGTGATGCGAACCAGGTGGTCTTCTCGTAACAACGATCCAAACGCCAGAGCCTCAGCCATTCCCCACTGTACGGTTCCTGCATCAAAAGCCGTTTTACGCTTTATTGCTTCTGCATTCACTTTCGCATGGATTGAAAACGTATCGGGTACGGTTGTAACCGCATTGGCAATAAATGCTAGCTCTTCATGCGAAACATCTGTCTTGACATCTGCAAACATGTCTACATCAATAGCTTGTGGATGCAATGCTACTGCTGCTGCTCTATTATCATACGCACGAACGAGCACCGATTGCTCTTCATCAACGATTGTCTGCAATGATTCTGCATTGCTGATTCCCTCAGCAATGAGTAGGGCCTCGTAAACGCGGCGCACAGGAACCATATTGCGAATCTTCTTATAGAGCAATGGTTGTGTTGCCGTAGGATCATCTTGTTCGTTATGGCCATACTTGCGATAGCAATACATATCAATCACTACATCATCGCCAAACTTTTCGCGATAAGCGAATGAGAACTTCGCAGCAGCTCTGCATGCCTCTGGATCATTTCCATCTACATGGAGAATTGGAACCTGAAGCATTTTGGCAATACCGGTAGCATAGTGTGTTGACCGCGAATCTTCAGGTGAGGTAGTAAAACCAATCTGGTTATTGATGATAATGTGAATTGTTCCACCCGTAGCGTATCCAGACAGACGGGCCATGTTCAGGGTTTCTGGCACAACACCCTGACCGGCGAACGCTGCGTCTCCGTGAATCAGAATTGGCATCACTCTACTGTACGTCTCGTCATTGATGTTATCATCGAGCGCCCTGGCAATTCCCTCAACAACAGGATTAACCGCCTCTAGGTGACTTGGATTTGGTGCCAACACCATGTGAATGGACTTGCCGTCGCTCGAACGGTATGTCCCCTTTGCCCCAAGGTGATACTTTACATCACCGGAACCTTGGTAGGACAACGGGTCTATCTTCCCTTCAAACTCATTGAAGATTTTTTCAAGGGGCTTACCCATCATATTGGCAAGCACATTGAGTCTACCGCGGTGCGTCATTCCTAGAACAACACCCGCTAGATCATTGGTGGCGGCATCCTGAAGAATTTGATCAAGGATGATAAGGGCGCTTTCGCCTCCTTCCAATGAAAAGCGTTTTGCGCCGAGAAACTTTGTGTGAAGAAAGTTTTCAAGATTTTCTGCTCGTGCAAGCTTTCTAAAGGTCTCAAGTTTCTCTTCGTTTGAAGGAGCCACCTTTAGATGCGTTGACTCAACATTGTCACGAATCCACTGCTTTTGATCAGGATCCTGAATATGCATGTACTCGATGCCAACATGGTCACAATACGTGTCTCGCAACAGGTCAATAATATCACGAAGTGTTGCTCGCCTTACACCACCAAGGCCTCCCGTATCGAAAGCTCTATCGAGATCCCAAATCGTGAAATTGTAATGTGCGGGATCAAGCTCAGGATAGTGATATGCTTCTAAGCCCAGAGGATTGATGTCGGCAAGGAGGTGACCTCGAACGCGGTATGCATTTATCATTTGCACCACGCGTCCCTCTTTATCGATTATCTCTGGCTGATCTTGAGGAAGGAAAGGATTAGCCCCCTTCTCAACTGTCCAGCGCATTGGCTCAAATGGAATTCCAAGGGCGGCAAAGATCTGCTCATAAAAACGATGTTCGCCAATCAAGAGCTGATGGATGTGTTGTAGAAATTCACCTGATTCAGCACCCTGTATAACCCGGTGGTCATACGTGGATGTGATCGTCACAACTTTTGAGATAGCAAGTGTTGAGAGAACATCTGGCATCATTGCCTGAAACTCAGCAGGATATTCAATAGCGCCTGTAGCAACAATGGTCCCCTGGCCATCCATGAGACGAGGAACCGACATCACCGTGCCAATGCCACCTGGATTCGTGAGGGTAATATTAGCACCCGATAGATCTTCTGGCGTGAGTTTGTTTGTGCGGGCACGCACAATGATCTCATCGTAGGCTCGTGCAAAGGCATCGAATGATAACTTCTCAGCGTGTTTGATGCTTGGCACTAACAGAATGCGACTTCCATCTTTACGCGTTGTATCTACAGCCAAACCAAGATTGATGCCTCCACGCTCAACACGCACAGGGACCCCCTCATGGAGGCCGTATGAATTCTTCATGTTTGGATATTTTTCCGCCGCCTTCACAATTGCCCAAGCCAAGATGTGTGTGAAGGAAAGTTTAGACCTTCTCTTCTTTGTCAACACCGTGTTTGCGATTCGTCGGTTTTCTTCAAGTGCCTTCACTGGAGCATTCCGTACACTTGTTGCCGTAGGAACGCGTAGTGACGCCTCCATGTTTTCGGCAATCTTGCCACCGATGGAAGAGAGTGGTACCAGAGTATCGTCAGGACCAAGAGCAGGAAGTCTATTCACATTGGATGGCGTAACAACTTCTGAGGTTGCCTGACCCTTCGCTCCAGTACGCGGAGGGACGGAAAGCGGTTTTTCCGGCGTATAGTTTTGGAAGAATGATTTCCACTCTGGAGAAATCGACTCCGCATCTCTGAGGTAGTCGAAATACAATTCTTCAACGTAGGCGCTATTCATCGACATCATGGCCGAACACTTTCTCGTGTCATTAAAACGTGATTGCAAAACTAACCACTTTCCTACGGCTTGCTGCGCAACCCTATGAACGCCAACATTCTACCTGATAGTTCCTTGTCTCGCCGGTATGAATGCCAAAGTTCATGTGTCATTGTGCACGAGCCAAACACGGCAACGTTCTCCCTCGTCACACCTGCATATACACACTGGTCCGTGATAGCCTGAGTGTTATCAAACAGCCATTTTTGTCCTTTGGGCATGCAGTATCCGGGAAGTGCGTTAAAGACGTCCTCACCAACTTCATAGTGCTCACCAGAGGCACATGGTGATAGCCAAACGCGTAAATCTTGGGCATTGCTTCCTGCGTATGAATTCATGCTCTGAATAGCATTTCCTACAATGTTTGATGCCGTTCCGCGCCAGCCGCTATGAATGGCGGCCACTGCGCCTCTCACTGGGTCGTGTACCAGTACACCACAACAATCAGCAACCTTTACGCCAATAACAATGCCTGGTGTGGTGGTGATCAGGCCATCGGCTACTTCAGTCGTATTCGCTTGAGCAACGATTATTCTTGAACCATGCACTTGTTGGACAGTAACGATGTTCTCTCTATCAATGCCAAGGTGATGTGCTAGCTCAATATATGATTGCTCAACCTGTTCAATACTTGTTGAAGGTGAAGACGAAAATGTATACCCTGGCCATTGCAGTGTTGAAGTATCAACAGTGGTGATACCACTCCACAGTCGACTATCGTCTAGAGCGTCTTGAATCTTCATAAATCGAACCTACGAGTTTGCTTCGAATTCCTCCACTCATTCGTCTGCCCCATAATCCTACGCCCTCGCACGCAAGGGGTATGCGTTGTTGCGCACACCACTGATGCAATCGTACATCGCTCCCCGTATACAGTTGTCCACGAAGTAAAACATTCATTGTATCTCGGTATCGATAGGCGAAAACAACTCCTTCTCGTCTCTGCGCAACCACGTGGTATGGGTCTTCGCTAGAAGTATTCCAGATCAAAAGTATCACAACGGTAATACCACATGCGACTCTTACAAGTGCACCCAACATTGACTTTGCAACAGTGGGCCACAGTAGCACAATGATGAACAACACAACAACAATCCATCGCAATGTTATTGGCACCGAATCCAGACTATGATCAGCACCAGCAAGGGCAAGTGCATCTGCCGCTTTGATAACAACTGTTGCGCACCATGCAATCGGATATGCAATGCCAACTGCTGATACAGCGCAAACTACCAAGCTTAACACAAGCGCTACACTTAGCAGTGGCACAACAACTAAATTAACGATTGGTGCCGTAAGTGACGTGGATGAAAAGTATGCGACAGAAGGAATACTTACGCCAATCGTTGCAGCAATGCTCGTTGCTAGGGTCATTACAATTGCTACCTTCCACGGTCGAGGCCGATGAACGAGTTGCATTATTCTTTGTAACCATAGTGGTGCTACAATAAGGATGGATGCCATTGCAATTACCGAAAGCACCATTCCAGGCTGAAGCAAGGATATTGGATCAAAACAAATCATAAGGATCACAACTCCACAGAGAATATTGACAAGATCAACATCTCGTTCGCCCCTTTTAATAATCAATGCCACAATTCCCATCATGCCGGCTCGAATGGCAGGGGGCTCTGCACCACTTACAAAGACATATACTGCGATGAACAATGAAATCACCACTACTCGCCACCATGACGGTGACCGGCCGATAAGAAGGAAGAGAACACCAAGGATCACGCCTACATGTGAGCCACTCACTGAGAACATATGCGCCGTTCCGCTTGCTGCATATGCCTGCATTGATGTGAATTCCAATCCTGATTTATCACCTATGACTACGGCCACTGCAATCCACGCTTCATTGCGAGGCAAATAGTGTGATAGTGTTGTGGTAATCCAGTTTCGAAGGATATCTCTACTTCTATACAACCATGGTTGCTCGTGAGTTACCACAGACCGCGCGCGTTCGGCGATGAATGATGCACAGACACTTCTACATAATGCCACTTCAGGAAACTCACTAGGAAGTGTAGCAGGATCAGGTCGATGTATTTCTGCGAATACAATTCGGTACTCACCAACTCGAGGTAATGGGATCGTTGAATCTCTGACGCGTTCATTGATGATACACCGAGTAAGGACACACGGAAGCAGTGCAGCGTCAACCTCACCATCGATGACATATTTTCTAACGGTTGGCGTGCATCGCCGCACGTTAACGACTCTTCCCTCGATTCGGGCGCGAAGTTTTGGACCAAAATCGATACCGGAGCTCACAGACCGCTCTACTAATTGCCCCGACGTACAGCAACCAATTGCTAGGCATCCTAACCACATTGCCATGCTGTTCTTACCGCGCACCAGTCCGAGAATTGCTCCCAAACTGCATACACTGCTCCCCCATTGTAAAAACGTAACTGGAACGTCCCCTGAAGCCAACAAGAGCGTCAAAAGAAGCACCCATAGTGAAATCAGGAGGAGTGGTTGGCGTTGTTCCACCGCTATCTGTGCTCCCGAACCTTTTGAACGTGACTTCCTTGGTGTCAATGTTGAAAACTTACTCCGTTAAGGGGCTCCAACAACGCGGTATTTTGCGGCTCGCGTCACGCTTAGCAACCTTCAGCGCACGATGCTATTAATGAGCAAATGATCACTTACACCAGGATGTTAGCATGAGCACAGAAGCGAAGGCACCCAAAGAGCCAAAGGAAGTAAAAGAAGTAAAGGAGCCTAAGGAGGTCAAGGAATCAACCTCTTTGAAACCACCAGAAGCCAAGATAAAAGCAGCCCAGTTGGCGATGGAGCAAATCGAGAAAGCTTTTGGCAAAGGCTCTATCATGCGCCTTAGTGATGAGAGTTCCGTTGATATTGAATCAATCTCTACGGGATGTCTTTCACTCGATGCTGCTATTGGAATAGGCGGCGTACCACGAGGTCGTATTGTTGAGATCTATGGACCTGAATCTTCAGGAAAGACAACAGTGTGTCTTCAGGTCATTTCTGAAGCACAAAAAAATGGTGGGCTTGCTGCATTTGTAGATACTGAGCATGCCTTAGATGTCAAGTACGCTCAAAGACTCGGCGTTGATCTTAACAACCTCTTGCTTTCACAACCAGAGTTCGGTGAGCAAGCGCTAGAGATTGTAGAGACGTTGGTTCGCTCAGGTGCCATTGATGTGGTTGTAATTGACTCTGTTGCTGCACTTACTCCTCGAGTTGAAATTGAAGGTGACATGGGAGACGCACAAATGGGCTCTCAGGCACGCCTCATGAGTCAGGCAATGCGTAAGCTGAATGCTGCAATTGGGCGATCAAATACCACCGTTATCTTTACCAATCAATTGCGTTCAAAGATTGGTGTTGTCTACGGTAATCCAGAGACAACAACTGGCGGCAATGCGCTCAAGTACTACGCGTCTGTTCGCATTGATGTGAGACGCAAGGACGTTATTAAAGACGGTCAAGAAATCGTTGGAAACCGCGTTCGTGCCAAGATCGTGAAGAACAAAGTAGCTCCTCCATTCCGCGAAGCAGAATTCGACATCATGTATAACGAGGGCATTTCGCGGCTGGGTGATATGATCGACGTTGCTGTTGAGAGTGGCATCATTGTAAAATCTGGTTCGTGGTTCTCGTTCAATGATGAGCGAGTTCAAGGCCGTGATGGTATGCGTAAACTCTTGACAGAAAATGCGCCACTCTATGCAGCACTTGAAAGTGTTGTACGAGAGGCACTCCATCTTCCTACTCCTGGTGTGGTTCCAAACAAGAAAAAGTAATTCATGGGCATCATCACGTCAATCCGTCGCAACGTAAAGGACGGTGGGCGTTGCTCGGTGTTTGTTAACGAAGCATTCTTTGCGGCGTGTCCGATTGATGTGGCAACATCACTCGGGCTCCGCAAAGGTCTTGAAATGTCGGATGAACTTGAACGTAATCTTCGCAAGGAGGATAGGCGTATCGTTCTGAGACAAAAGACATATCATTACGCCACATACAAGCCACGCACCGAGAAACAAGTGCGCGTGTATCTTGCTGGACGCAAAGCTGTTGATGAAGAGATTGACGATGTAATGAAGTGGCTCATTGATTTTCATTTGCTTGACGATCGCAAGTATGCTGAACGTTTTCTTGAGGCAGCCCGCGATCAGAAGCCCCTTTCACGATCAGCAGCCAAGCGCACGTTGAAGCTCAAAGGAGTTCCCGAAATGCTCATTGATGATGTACTTGAAGAGCATTATTTGGTTGAACACGCACTTGATGCTGCACGACGAGTAGCGCAAAAAAAGATTCGAATGTTAACGGCATCAACAGACAAAGAGCGCAACGATAAGCTTATGCGTTTTTTGCAGTATCGGGGCTATGCCTGGGATGTCATTCGGACCGTGCTCGATGAGCTTCGCTCTGGGTCACTTGCACTTGCAATCACATCGTGCATCATCTTGGCATCGAGTGCGTTGTCTATGTCTGCTCAAGCTGTTACAACATGCAAGCGCGACCGTCTTCCTGATGCAATCAATCGATTTCAAACAACAACGCAGCCTGTTATCTCACCAAACGGCACGTTGTTTGTTGACCGTAAACAGCATCCCAATAATGCCGATGGTGGTGTAAAAGATCCAGATGATGTCTGGATGTCGAGACACGATGTGTCGTGGAAATGGATCGAGGTGGTACGAGAGCAGTTCACGACATTCACAAGGCCTGATGTTGTTTTTTCTTTCACAAGTGATGGCCTTGCTGCGCTTGTTGTTGGACGATATCGAATCTTCAACGGAGATTCAGTTCCATCGTTGGCCATTATATCACGCAGATCCAAGCGCGACCTTTTTACCCACGTCGAGACTGTGGTTTTGCCGGGTGTAGATGAATTAGGTCGCAATTTTTATGGCGTCATGAGCGATGATCGCCAGTCGATCATCGTTGCACTCGAAAGACCTGGTGGCGTTGGCGGCCTTGATCTGTATCATACATCATATTGTCAGAAATCTTGGTCAGCACTTGTGAATCTTGGATCTAGTGTCAACACTGTAGCTTTTGAAGGGGCACCATGGCTCGCACCTGATGGTGTTACCTTGTACTTTGCCTCTAGTGGACGCGACGATCGAAGGGGCAAAGCAGATCTCTACATGACGCGTAGACGTGATGACTCGTGGCAACAGTGGTCAACGCCAGTAAATCTTGGATCATGCATCAATACGATTGAAGACGAAACAGCGTTTTCCCTCATTGGGCGCGGCGATAGCGCGTTGATCTACTCTTGGGATCCGGATTCTGACCGGCCCGGAATTTATCTCGTTGAGCTATCTGAGGATATTCGTCCTCTGCCAACATGCCGATTCGCAGGACAAGTTGTTGATGCGGTAACCAATGCGCCCCTTACCCTTGCTACGCTCATCATTCAGGACACTGCAGCTACATGCATTCCATTCGTTCTGCCGCTAGACTCCTCAGACAATACATTCGCAATTACATTACCATTACGACATCAATGTAAGATCGTAACACGCGCTTCTCATTATGTTGATCATCATCACGTGATTGGTGAAGGTACACTCGATAGTAACACCACGATTCGTGTTACCACGCGTTTGTTTGACACGCGCAAACCACTCGCATCAATCTATTTTGACCGCGGAGTTGCTCAACTCAACAGTGAGAACGCAGCACTCTTGCAGAACCTTGTGCAGCAATACGATGTGCGGCAGATTGACTTTGAGGTTGTTGGGTATACAGACGCGGTGGGCACGCCCCCGCGTAACAATACGCTGTCTCAACAGCGTGCTCGATCGGTTTTTGAGAAGCTCCTACTTCTAGGACTTCTGCCTGATCGAATTCGTCCAATTGGGCGTGGAATAGAGAATCCAGGCACATTGCTGGGGCTTAAAGAGAATCCTCAGAGTAGACGCGTAGACATCTTCCCTACAAACGAGTTACCGCGCTGATAGATTAACGATGGCTGTAGCACGACCTTCATTTGGGCGCTCTTCCATGATCTTGAGCGTCCACATGTGATGCGTGTGCAAATACAGTGCTACCATATTTTCGGCGAGCCATTCAAATCCTTCATCGTGATGGGGTGATCTCCACAAGAGTTCGTCGCTTACAATCAGACATGCGCGCTCAAAGCCATCCTGTCCTGCAATCTGTATAATAATCTCTTCTAACTCTGAAGGCCGTCGTTCAAGACGAATTGTTATGCGTTGCCAGTCTTCGTGATTCTCAATGGATACATCGCGCACCAAGGCCCTTGCACGGTGCATTGCAGCTGTTCCGAATATCACGGGAACACGGATTGGGTCACTCGTCATAACAACCTCCTGAAGTGGTCGGGATAGATCCACCGGAGGTGAAATCCCGCATGCCTCAAACATTGTTGAAAGGTGGCCACGAAAGATAGAATCAAAATTGGATTTATGGGTTGCCATGTGCCGGTCATCATACCACCAGAACCAATCTGATGCCTCTACGGTCTCCATTGCAGTTGCAACCTCTTCTGGAGTCTTTCCAGCCCCCTCCAATGCTAATTTGGCGTCTCTGAGGAGTGACCACGCCAAATTCTTCAGTGGCGACCCTATCCAAATGTCAAAGGTTCCATTTATCCAGGATCCGGCTGTGAAATGGTGAAGCCTGCGCTTGCCAGGTGAATCTGCAGCTTCAGAGCACGTGAGCGACGTGAACAGGGCTGGATTCGAACACCGCTGCATGAGGGCATTGAGGAATTCTTCTCCATTACCATCGTAAAACTCCCAACAGTTTTCGCCGTCAAGAATAATTGGAACAACGGCTGAAGCAAGAGCCTCCTCGCCAAACTGCGAAATGATCATGAGCCTGCGTTCGTGAAGTCGGCGAACAAAGTCATCTGCCGCTACGTTTGCGTCCCATCGTGCATATTCAAAACCAATTGCGTCACTTAACCCGTGGTCTCTAAATAAGACAGTTATTGGTCCAAACGACGTCTCTACTTCATGCGGAAAATATTTCTCTGCAGGATGCCACAATTCGCCCAATGATTTTTGAAGCACATCTTCGTCGGTGGCCGTCCATACTACACCATGTTCTGCCAACATTGCAAGCGACGCGGTAGACAAACTACCCTCTGCAGACCACATGCCCTTTGGGCGATGACCGCTTCGGTGCTGCCAGTCATCCAGGGCTCTGCATACATGTCTGCGTGCATGCTCCGGTGCGCAATACGCAGGATACGGTAGTTCAACATCCGGCATACTCTCATGTGCTACATCTGAATCTATCAACAAGGGCAGGATAGGGTGATGATATGGCGTAACACTAATCTCAAACATGCCAGATGCTTCATATTCAAGCAACGTTGGAACAACATCTTCCATGATTTCGTGATGCAGGGCAATCAATGCATGAATCTGTTCTTCATGAAAGTTGCGTTCTTGAATAATCATCTCAACTGCTAGCGCAGATGTACGTCGCACTTCCGGACCAAGCCAAGCAAGGTTCACAAGTGCCTGCACGTCGCGCCATGTCTGATTGTCATACCCCTCAAATTTGCGCGCAACAAGCGAGTCAAACAATTCCTCGTATCGTGGCAAGGGGCTAACCATGGTACCTCGCTGCACAGTTGTTGCCCAGCCCGCCAAAGCCAGCTTCTGCTCATCAGTGAGGTCAATGGCAGAGGTCAGAGTAAGTGTCTCAAGTTCATCCATGCGCCCCGTTGCGTAACCATCGAGCTGCATAAGCATAGATGGCACAACATTGATTGTATGCTTTACAGGGTGTTGCCCAAGGATTTTACAAATATCTCTATAGTCCTTTGTTGCATGGAGCCGAACCCATGGCAAAAAGTATCCATCACCGGATCGGTAGTCGGGTTGATGTTGATGCCAGAGAAAACAGATCCGTAGCGGCAGTGATGTGCTCACGTCGCTACGCGAAGGTTGCTCGTTGACGTTGCGCTACTTTTACAAGGAGGAGCATAACTGGTACTTCTATCATGGGGCCTATCACTGCGGCGAATGCTTGACCTGAATTCAAACCGAATACGGCAATCGCAACTGCGATGGCTAGCTCAAAGTTGTTTGAAGCCGCGGTGAACGACAATGTTGTTGTTCGGGCATAATCGGTACCCATCAACTTGCTCAAAAACCAGCTTATAGCGAACATCAAAATGAAATAGAGCGTCAGCGGAATCGAAACACGAACTACATCCATTGGCAAGGCAATAATTGTTGTAGCCTTTAAGCTGAACATGATTGTGATAGTTATGAAAAGTGCAAAGAGTGTCAGTTTCCCAATATTGGGAGAGAAGCTATTCTCATACCACGTATCCCCCATACGCTTGCGCAAGACAATGCGAGTTACGTAGCCTGCAATCAACGGGATTCCGAGATAGATCAGTACGCTCTGAGCAATCTGCCACATTGATACGTCAATGCTAGCCGCTTGCAGCCCTAACATGGGTGGCAACACCGTTAAAAATATCCAGGCATAGACACTATAAAACACTACTTGAAAAATGCTGTTGAATGCAACCAAACCAGCAGCGTATTCGCGGTTGCCACCGGCTAGTTCATTCCAGATCATGACCATTGCAATGCAACGAGCCAGGCCAATCATGATGAGGCCCTGAACATATTCAGGCTTGTCAGGTAGTAAGAGTATCGCTAATCCGAACATCAAAACTGGACCAATAATCCAGTTCTGCACGAGAGAGAGTACAAGCACCTTTGTATCACGGAATGCAAGTCCAAGCAACTCATATTTCACCTTTGTAAAAGGTGGATACATCATGAGAATAAGACCAATAGCCAAAGGAATGTTCGTAGAACCCGATTGCATTCCCTCAATTAGCAATGGCACAGAGGGGAATGCATAACCGATAAGAATCCCTATCACCATTGCGCACACAATCAAGAGCGTGAGGTATCTATCAAGTACGTTCATGCTGTTTCAGTGATAGGCGAAAAATACTTTGGCAAGGCAACCACAAATTCCTTTATCTCATCTCTTACATTACGATACACATTAAGCGTATCAATTTCTGAAAGTCCGATTGACGCTGCTGGTGGGTCAATGAACGAATGGTGGATTGTGATGGCTACACCAGGCAAATACGGACAACTTTCGCGAGCTGCGTCACATACCGTAACAACAAGGTCCCACGCGATATTAGGAAGCTCAGCAACAGTTTGCGAAAGCTGTGTTGTGATATCAACGCCAGATTCTGCCATCACGCGAATAGCCGTCGTGTTGAGACCGTGGGCTTCTAATCCAGCGGAATACGCAACACACGAGTCAGACAGAAGCGTCCTAGCCCATCCCTCCGCAATCTGTGACCGGCAGGAATTGCCGGTACATAGGAAAAGCACATTCATTTTGCGGCCAATTGATATCATGAGTAACGGTGGTAACGTGGTTAAACACACTGCAAAGATTGCGTGATGTTGGCTATCACCCACGTTACGATTCCTTAACTGAGCGGGAACACCTGAGCTATTCCCGCTAGTCAAAGTGGAGATGCCGGGAGTCGAACCCGGGTCCGAAGTGGACTCTCCGAAGCTTACCACGTGTGTCTTCGATCTACGTTTTCTCGCCAAATGGGTAACCGATCGATAGGTCCCTCTCAGCCAGTCTCAGTGTTTTCTCGCGCTATGCCCTGATACTCAGCTGCACGCCAGCTTGTTTGAAGCGTCACCGGAGAGGAAGGCAACAAGCAACCATCCGTCCGATGGCATAACTACTTAATTAAGCAGCCATGCGATAACCGAAGTTATCTGCATTTGTGTTTCGCCGGTTGTATTAACGAGCTCCACCAGCGTAGCTCGACACGCATCTTCGTGATCGCCTCACCCCGTCGAGACCGTTACATCCCCAAGGGTAGCCATCAAAAATACGAATTACTCGTTCGACATCATCTCAACAAAGTTTCTTACTTCTTCCATATACCACTGCGGTGTGCTTGTAGCACCTGAGATGCCCACCGTCTCTGCACCCTCAAGCCACTCTGATTGCAATTCATCGGTGTTTTCAATGAAGTATGTCTTCTGATTTGCTTTCCTTGCAACATTGAAAAGAACCTTTCCATTCGACGAAGCATGGCCTGCTACAAAGAGGATTACATCATTATCAGCAGCAAACTTTGAGAGCTGACCTTCCCTACCGCTCACTTGACCACAGATAGTGTCCTTGGCGTGAAACTCTGTTGCAATGTCTTCCATGGTGTCTACAACAAGCTCTGAAATCCGCGTCTTGAGTACATCTCGCACAGCTAAAAACGTGGGCCTGTCCATGGTGGTCTGTGAAAACAAAACAGTCTTGCTCTCCAACTCCACCAATTCATTTGCTTCTTCTACTGACGTAACTACAACGCACTGATCACGTACAACACCTCGTACACCTAGCACCTCTGCATGATCCTTTTTGCCAAAAACAACAATCTGATAGCCTTGGTCCCAGAACTTGCGAACGCGCTCTTGCAGTTTTGTCACAACCGGACACGTTGCATCAACAATCTCAATACCATGTTCCCACGCAAGACGGTAGGTCTCAGGAGGCTCTCCATGTGCTCGGATAATGACTTTTGCGCCAGAATGCGCAAGACGCGGAAAATCAACCACAGAAATTGTGGTAAGCCCTTTGTCCTCTAATCGTTGAGTTTCTTTTGGGTTGTGTATGATGTGACCGAGCACATACACATTGCGACTAGCACGTGCGGCTGCGAGTTGGTCTTCGGCAATCTGCACTGTGCGAACTACGCCCCAGCAAAAGCCACTGTATTTGTCGATTGATACGATCATTCGTGCCTCAACACATTTCAAATGTTAGAAGTTTGCACACTGCGATACAAGTTCAAGGATGCGCTCAACTTGCTCATCCATAGTAAGACGTGTTGTGTCCACCTCTGTTGCCCCCGCAGGTTTTACGAGGGGGCTCTCCTCTCGCTCACTGTCAATTTTATCGCGTCCAAGGATCTGCTGGCGAACCTCGTCTTCCGCTATCGATTCGCCCCGTTCTATGGCTTCAGAGAGCCGCCTCTTAATTCTTTCTTCTGTGTCGGCTGTAAAAAACACCTTTACCTCGGCATTCGGGAATACCACGCTGCCGATGTCTCGCCCATCCATTACAACCCCCCCCAGCAGACCAAGACTGCGCTGGCGCTGAACAAGTGCGCGTCGCACTCGTGGAAAGGCACTCACTTGGCTTACGCTTCCCGTTACGTTGGATTGGCGGATAGCCAACGAAACGTCCTCTCCATTGAGGAACACAGCCTGACTCTCATAGCCTGGCTCCATATGGATGTCGCACCGATTTGCTAGCTCACCTAGAGACTCATCATCTAGTGACGTGCTTTCGCGTAGGGCCGCAAGAGTTACTGCTCGGTACATTGCACCGGAATCAATGTAGAGATACCCAAGGCGGTGGGCAACTCTACGCGCCGTTGTACTCTTACCAGCGCCTGCCGGCCCATCAATTGTAACAATGATCTTTTTCATAGGCACAACAAATCTACACGAAACCCTGAACCACTCATGCTGTCTCAATGGGAAATTCCATACTTCAACATGTAGCCAGTGCACAACATTCGCAATGCCTCCTGTGAGTGGGTCTGTTTCTCTCCGGGGAATAGCCTTTGCGTCATTGATTGCACGTGGAGTGTGGCCAATGGAGACTGCGTAGCCGTATCTTGCGGTATGGCATTGTTATCGGTTCGGGATCTAACCCATACGTATCCAAACGGATTTCAGGCGCTCAAAGGCGTTTCCTTTGACGTGGAAGCCGGAGAGTTTCTTGTTGTCATTGGTCTATCTGGGTCTGGTAAAAGCACCCTGCTGCGATGTATCAACCGACTCATTGAGCCAACGAGTGGCACAATTACATTTGACAGCGCAGACGTAACACACATCACTTCGAACGCCCTACGTGCTCATCGAGCACAAATCGGAATGATCTTTCAGCATTTCAATCTCATTCCTCGGCACAACGTGTTGAATAATGTGATGTATGGGGCTTTGGGGTACACGCCAACATTTGCTTCCCTCGTAGGAAAATTCTCTGATGAGCTTCATGCACGTGCGTTAGATGCATTGCGTGTAGTTGGGATTGCAGAGAAATCCTCAGTGCGCGCAGACACTCTTTCTGGAGGACAACAACAACGTGTTGCAATTGCGCGTGCGTTAATGCAACACCCACGGATGCTGCTCGCGGATGAGCCCGTTGCGTCACTCGATCCATCAACATCGCATTCGGTTATGTCCTACCTTGATCGCATCAACAAGGATATGAACACCACGGTTATCTGCAACCTGCACTTCCTCTCGCTTGTGCGTCAATACGCTACCCGCGTTGTCGCACTTAAGGCAGGCGAACTTGTGTTCAATGGTTCGCCACACGAGATTACAGAGGAATGGTTTGCAACCATCTACGGTGAAGATGCAGTTGAGGTGGAGATCCGCTAGTGAAAAAACTTCTTTCCATCGTTATAGACATAGTACTTGGAGCCGCAGTTGCTGCGCTTCTCGAACGTGTTATCGCTCCATCATTAGCAGATGTTCAACCGTGGATGTTTAGCTGGCCCTCAATTGCCTTCATTGGCTCTGCCTCTGTGTGCTGGATGCTGTTAGGTTTAGTTTTCGGTGCTTCGCTCGGAAGACTCTACATAGGCCTTGAGGTAAAGGAAGGTACAGCTCGTACTATAGCAACTCATCTTGGATTGTTTGCTCTCTCAACATTTATTATTGGTGGATGGATTGTCACAGACATTTCGCCCATTGAATTTCTATCAGGCGAGGGTCTGCAAGGGGCTGGGCGGATCTTCGGAGCATTATTAACGCCTGAATTTGATGTTATTGGCGAGGCATTGTCTGCCATGGTTGTCACAATCTTTACAGCGTTCATGGCAACAGTTGTTGCTGTACCACTCAGCTTTGTTCTGAGTTTTCCGGCCGCACGAAACATGTTAGGTACGGGACTACTTGCCAAAACGATCTACATAGTGCTTCGCGCCATCCTCAACATTATGCGTTCAATGGAACCCATTATATGGGCTATCATTTTTAGCGTGTGGGTAGGCATTGGACCATTCGCAGGAATGTTGGCTCTTGTTATTCATACTATTGCTTCGTTAACAAAGCAATACAGTGAACAGATTGAAGATGTAAATGAAGGTCCGATTGAGGCAATCTCGGCAACAGGTGCAAACAGACTTCAAGTTTTATGGTTCGCAGTGGTTCCACAGTGCGTTATCCCATTTTTGTCTTTTACAATCTATCGCTGGGACATAAACGTCCGCATGGCAACCATCATAGGCTTTGTTGGTGGAGGTGGAATCGGTACGCTCCTCACGCAATATCAAGGCCTTGCACGTTATCACGAAGTTGGCACGCTTGTGATTCTCATTACTGCCGTAGTCTGGCTGCTCGATGTGGTTAGTTCAAGGATACGCGAAGCGCTGAGGTAAGAGGCTGGTTCTCGTGTGACTCGTCCATCGAGCAATGTATCGACAGTGCTGTCAATTGCGTTCCCGATGCGTTGAACAGCCCCCTTAATTGTGCCATAGTATGCAATCACTGCGCTCCCACCCTAAACACCTTCATCACTTCATCTCCGAGATGGTTGATGACCTTTACCGCAATCCTGCCGCTGTTGGGCTTATCGAATGGTCGTGATGTATCACTGTGCAAAGTAGCCCAAGCTGTTTCGTCGATCTCTGCTTTAAGCGTAGTCTTAAGTGCGCTGTAAGGATCGTTGGCGCCAAGGAAGTAGGCGTGACGTACAAAGA
>CANMBE010000018.1 GCA_947495975.1 Ignavibacteria bacterium
GAAGAGACCAACGAAGTGCGCAGTGGAATCATCGCCCGTTATATTCGCGAACAGTCTAAAGGCCGCGTGCTGTTCGACATTGGTGACGACGATAGAAATGGAGTGATCTCATACTCCACTAATCCAGAGGCGAGCGAAAGACTGATCAATAACATTGATTATTCCTATGCCGTTCGTGCGTACGACGAAGGTGATTACCTTCTACCTACTCAGTCGAAATTGAATAATCGTGCTGTAGGATTGCCGAACGTAGTAACAGCAACTCCTCTAGCTTCGCGTCCAGGTTCTGCGGTTTCATTCTCGTTTACAACAGACGAGCGAACAAAGAAGAAGCTGGGTGGCATTTATAATGTGCGGCTTCTCGTTGATGACCCTCAGCGATTCAACCAGATGTTTGCAGGGCGCACGCTCGAACTGGAATTTTTCCGGCAATGGGCTGGCTTCAATCGCGATCAAAGCTCTACCGATCCTGGAGTAGGGCTGTATGGAGCAGTGTTTGTTCTTAGAGACTCTCTAACGAGAGAAATTCTCAACCAGTGGAGCAACTTCCTTCCTCCTGAACTTTGTCCATCTGCCAATGTTAGAGGTCTACCAGGATATTTTGCAGAAGACTCATGGGTCTTCGTTGACTCTAACAACGTCTTCTATGACACAACGTTTAATCCAGATGGAAGTGTGAACAAGATTGACATTACCAAATTCGGACTACCAGACTCAGAATTAAAGGTTGTTCGGTCAGGTACCTATACATCAAACGCAGCTTGTTTTTCTAACAAGTATGCATACGGCGCCCTTGGCATTGCGTTTGACTATTCAATAGAACAATGGGGCGGATCATACCGACCTGACAGTGCATTTGTTGTGAATGGCCCAGCGAACATGTCAGTCAGCAAAGGGCCTTCTGTTGCTGCTGTCTACAACCAATCAGACAGTTTAACACCAGCCCCAGCGTACGTTCAACTTCCATATCCTGGCTTCAGGTCTCGCTCTCCGTGGGCCGCTAGCTATAATAACGGACCTGGCATTTACGAAGTAACGTTTAAAGAAGGCGGTACGGAAACACTTACAACCAAGTTCTTGCTCAACAAGACTACAGATGTTGGCAAAGATTCAACAATGACATTTCCGAACGTGCCATACCTAACGTACGAAATCAAGAATGTGTATACGTTTGATCGTACAGATATTCGTGCCGATGGTACTGCTGAAAAGGTGCCAGTTGGGTATGATTTGGCGTATCTGCCGCAGCTAACAAATTATGATGCTCTGCCGCCGAGTAGAAGAAGAGAATTCCCTGCTCCTACAGAGATACTCGTAGGAAGCTACGGCAGCGCATCATTCGGATGGAGAAATGCCCGCATAGACAGTATTTGGAGTCAGTCTTTGGTGAGCAAGTCCTCGCTTGCTCCATATGCAGCAGAGCTGAACACGGGCCGCCCACTTGGCCAACAGCTGCGGTATTACAAGTCGCGGAATCTTTCCACAACGGGAAAAGACACACTTGACTTCATCAACATTGTTACTCTTGCTGGTGTCCAATTTTCAATTGACTTCGCTGGTAAAGGAAGACGCAATACAAGCATTAATGCGGTGCCCAACCCACCAACGTTAGCTGTGCATCCTGACGTTTTCCCTACAGAAGATTTCAAGGCTGGAGACAAGGTTCGCTTCACTACGCTCGGCGGTGCATTCGGCTTCCCATTCGATAGCGCGAAGGCGTACATACGAGTTGCTCCATACGATTCGTATCTCGCATCGTCGCAGTCACAGTCGTATACCGATGAAAATCTTGAACAAGTGCAGGTAGTTCCAAATCCGTACTACGTTACACATGAAGGCATGAGCACGCCATTCCAGGGCCTGATCTATTTCACACGTCTACCAAGAGTGTGCACAATTTCGATCTACACGGTGAATGGTGCGTTGGTTCAGACAATCCAACACAATGAACTAACGAGTCCAGCTCCCGATAAAGTTGCAGCCGATGTATGGAATCTCTTTTCTAGCAATAGACAGCGCGTGGCTAGCCAGATGCTTGTGGCAAAGATTGAGACACCTGAAGGAGCCAGCGTTATTCGCAAGTTTTCAGTAGTAGTTGGCCCTGCTCGCATTATTGGAGTAGGGGAATAATATGGACACTATAAAGACCATGAAAACCATGACTCGACTTGCATTCGCAGCTATTCTTTTGTGCATCTCAACATCCGTTGCTTCTTCGCAACTTATTTCCGTGACTGCAGGAAACTTTACGAAGGTAGGCCTCGCAGGTGGGCAGTTCTTGAAGATTGGTGTAGGAGCGCGGGGTACGGGTATGGCAGGCGCCTACTCAGCTCTTGGCAACGACGTTACATCCATTTTTTGGAACCCCGCCGGTATTGCAGGCGTGGAGCGCTATGCTGCTGACTTTAGCCAAACGCTGTGGTTCGCAGGTATGACGCATAGCTTCGCTGCTGTTGTTATCCCCGTAGGAGAAAAGTTCCGCCTTGGTGCAAGCTTTACTGGGTTTAGCAGTGGTGATATCAACGTTACAACCACAGCGCAACAAGAGGGGAATGGCGGTATATACAATGTAAGTGACATCGCTATTGGTGTGACACTGGCAGGACATCTCACTGAACAATTCTCGTTTGGTGCAACTGCGAAGTACGTGCAACACGCTTTTACAAATATGTCAGCATCTGGCTTTGTGTTTGATGTTGGTACTCGCTACAACACAGGATTTAATGGACTGGTGCTTGGTTTCTCGATCAACTCGTTAGGTACACAGCAAGCATTCGACGGGCCAGACATTACTCGAACAAATCCTCCTGTGAACGGAACGAATACGAGCCCCCTAGACATGCAACTTCAAACTGCATCTTTTAGCATGCCACTTTCATTTCGTGCGGGCGTAGGTCTAGATTTATGCAAAGGTGTTGTTTTTGAACAAGAAGTTGACGGTGATGGTGTACTTCAACATTCGTGGACAACGGCTTTTGATTTTGAAACGTATAGCGATGTGCCTGAGCAGTTTGCCATTGGTACTGAGTATACGTGGAAAGAATTTGTAAGTCTTCGTGCCGGTTACCGTTTTGGTTCTGATCAATTTGGACTCGCCGGTGGTATTGGAATTAGATACAATGGCGGCGGCTTTGATGGGCAGATTGATTATTCAATAAACCCTTCTCAAAATCTTGGTCTGATCAATAGATTTAGCGTTGCAATGCGCTTCAATTGATCCACGGCTTATCGATGAACATGTACAATGCCGCCGATCTTATGGGTCTGCGGCATTGTCATTTGCAAGCACAACCATGAGTATCAAGCGATTCTTATTCTGTATTTGCCTCACTATTGTTGTTGGGACAAACACTCCACACCTGTCATCTCAAACGCAACTTGATGTGATAGCAGATGTTGTGCAGTTTAGAGGGGATGGGGCACAGACACGCTGGGAGTTTCAGTATTCATTCGCAGATACTTCGCTTCGATATGTTTTGTCGCCAACAGGGTTCATTGGTGAGCTCCTCTGTACGTTGGAGATTGTGTCTGCGTTGAATGACACTACGCACGATGAGTGGATTGCTGCAGCAACAAGCATGCAGTCCGTCCCCGAACACCAAAAGTTTTTTACGGGAGTGCGCCCCTTGTCACTCACACCGGGCAAATACACGGTGCGGTTTACCGCCACTGATGTGCATCAGCGCTCTTCAACTATTACAAGCAATTTTGTATCGACAGTGATGCCGTTTTCATATCGCCTGACGATGAGCGATGTGATGTTCGTGATGCCACGTAAAACTGGTGTGGATGATCGGTTCAATAGGAATGGTGAACCAGCGGTACCAAATCCGCGACATGAAGTAATCGGTAGAGATCCTTCGATCTGTATTTATGTAGAGATCTATAACGCGCTTCGCAATAATGCTGACACGTTTGCTATTGAATTTCAGGTGCTCGATAATGTGCGTGAGGAACAACTCACGAGTTACATTCGTCAGGCAGGAGTGAGCGATGGTCTCGTCATACGCGACGAGATTCCGGCAGGCGCGTTACGCTCGGGAGTGTATACGTTGCGAATGCGCGTATTGTCCAATGACCTTGCCGTTGTTCATGAAACGCGCGAGGAACGGTTCTATATCCTTAACCCCGAGTTACCTCCAGAGGGCAGGATTATGCTCACTGAAGATGAAGAGTTTCAGGCCTCTGAGTGGTCGGTCATTTCCGGAGAACGCCTTGCACATGAACTCGAACTCTCTGACGTGCTTGCATCCGATGCAGAAAAATCAATTCGTGTTCAATGTACCGATGATAGATCAAGGCAGCGCTTCCTGTACCGTTTTTGGAGATTGCGAGATCCAGATCCAACAACCCATAACAATGAGCGGCTTGATGAATTTAGAGCTATGTATAAACGCGCGCAGACGTTCTATGGCAATGCAATCTTTCGCAATGGTTGGAAATCAGATCGAGGCCAGGCTCTTCTACGATGGGGTATTCCCACCCAGGTAGAACAGTTCATTGCAACAATTGATACAAAACCGTATGAGATATGGTTTTATCAGCATATTCAAGGTGGGGTTCATTTCTATTTTGTTGACTGGCAACTTTCACAAAATCACCGCCTCGTTCACTCAACAATGCTCGGACAGGTTAGACAAACTAATTGGTTCAACCTCTATGCAAAGGCGTTCTCGCCAAATCCTACGCCACCTGAATCACTTCAACCAACACAGCGCTGATGAGCTTTGCTGAGTGGATCACAACCAAAAGTTTGCTGGCACTCGGAAGTGTGGCTCAAGCGCTTTCGCATGTATCACGTCAGCGCCTTGGTTCGTTTCTAGGCAGACGTATGATGGGGCTTTCTCCGAAACGCAGAGCAATCACAGCCGATAATATTGCACAAGCAATCCCACATCTCGATTCCAAAGCACAAGCGCATGTCATGCGCAGATCTTACGAGAACCTTGGGATTGTCATGACGGAACTCTTGTGCATCCCTGCGATGAACAAGTCAGAACTTACAAGCATGGTGAAGATTCCGGGTTTTGAGCGCGTTCTCGATAGACACCGCCAAGGAAAACCAACCATTTTTCTTTCTGCACACTATGGTAATTGGGAGTACCTTGCAATCACGGCAGGAATACTTCTCAACGCTCCTGTTACAATCGTTGCTCATCCGCAGTCGAACGCTGCAATAGACCAACGCATCAATAGTTATCGCACTCGCTTTGGAAATGAAGTGATCGCAATGGGCGAGGCGGCTCGCCCCCTTGTAAAAACACTTTCTGCAGGCGGCACTGTTGCGTTTCTTGTTGATCAATACGGTCAACATGATAAAGACCCGTGGATAGAATTTATGGGTAGGCAAACACCAACCTACGAAGCCCCCGCAGCACTTGCTCTGCGATACAACGCCCCAATATTTTATGCGTTTGCTGAACGACTACCTGATGGAAGCTATCATGCGCCCATCAAGGAGCTGCCAATGGACGACCTAAAGAACGATCATAGCGGAATAGTTGAACTCACAAAACGTCACGTACGTGTCCTTGAAGATGCAATCCACATCTGCCCCCACTTGTGGTCGTGGCAACATCGTAGATGGAGATGACGAGTAGAACAATGACAACAAAATACATTGTTGTGCAGACGGCATTTCTTGGCGACGTTCTCTTGACGCTGCCACTGTGCGGAGCTATCAAACGCATGGACCCAACGGCGCATGTTGTTTTAGTTACCACTCCGGCTGCGTGTGAATTTGTGAAGGGGCTCCCAGTTGTAGATGAAGTTGTGGCGTTCGATAAGCGTGGCCAACACCGCTCGCGGGCTTCGCGCAAAACCTTTGCATCGTCATTGAACGCTCATGCCAACACGGTTGTAATTGTACCGCATAAAAGTGTGCGAAGCATGCTACTCGTGCGCTCCATGAAAGCACAACGGATTGTCACATATTCGGATGCTGCCACGAGGTGGATTGCTACCGATGTTGTGCCGTATCCACTACATATGCTCGATGCTAGGAGGCATCTTGCTCTCCTCAATCCGCTTGGAGCTGAAAAGTATACGCTAGAATCACTGGTGCCCATTTCACTTCAGTCTCATGCAGACGAATCGTGGGCCAACGTTGAGTTGCGAGCAGATACTGGCCCAATTGTAGCACTTGCGCCAGGGGCTGCGTGGCCTACAAAGCGCTGGCCCATTGCATATTTCCGTGCGTTGGCTTCAAAGTTGGTTCAGAGCGGCGCGCAGGTGGTTATAGTGGGAGATTCGTCTGTGCAGGGCGCCATGGACGGCATCTCTGGGGTCATTGATCTTGCGGGAAAAACTACACTTCGGCAGGCTGCCGCTATTATAGCCCGCTCCAATGTCGTAATTTCGAATGATAGTGCTCCGGTGCACCTTGCATCACTTCAGCACGTGCCTGTTGTGGCATTGTTTGGACCAACGGTACCGGAATTTGGATTTGCCCCATTTGGACCAAATGTACAGGTGATTGAACGCGCCAACCTAGCCTGCAGACCCTGCAGCGCACATGGTTCGGAACGTTGTCCACTCGGCACTCATGTATGTATGACAAAAATCTCGGTGGACACTGTATTCGATAGTGTTCATCATTTCATTCACGCTCACGATGAGAATCGCAATGCGTCAGCAAAAACCACAACGTCCAGCCAAGAAGACTTCCCGCACTAGGGAAACCGCAGCCACGCCCAGGCACTCCCCGGCGCCTCATGACCAGAATTATGAAGAGCCACAGAAGTCGGTCCGCCTTAACAGGGCCATTGCCGACGCTGGTGTGGCCTCTCGGCGTAAGGCCGATGAGTTCATCCGCCAAGGTGTAGTAAAAATCAACGGCAAGGTGGTTACGGAATTGGGAACCAAGGTTGAAGTGGACGATATGGTAACGGTTCATGGCGAGCCCATCACACGCTACAAGCACCTTACCTACATCCTCCTCAACAAGCCAAAAGATGTTATCTCAACATCAAACGATGAAAAGGGGCGAGCCACAGTGTTCGACATCGTCCGCCTAAAAACACGATTGTTTACTGTTGGGCGTTTAGATCGCAACACAACTGGTGTGATTCTCTTGACGAATGATGGCGACCTCGCAAATAAACTCATGCACCCACGATACGGTATTGCACGCGTCTACAAGGCCGTGCTTGATAAGCCCCTTCGTCCAGATATTGCGCGGCAGATCAGCTCGGGCATAGAGCTTGATGATGGTCCAACTCAACCATGTGAGATTACAATCGATCCTTCTGATCGTACTTCTGTGATGATCGGAATACGAGAAGGTCGCAATCGTGAAGTGCGTAGAATTTTTGAGCACTTCGAGTACGTTGTAAAGCGTCTCGACCGCAAAGAATATGCGAATATTACAGCGCGCGGACTTGCTCGAGGTGAATACCGCCATCTTACAAGAGATGAGGTACATGAACTGCAGCGCCAAGTAAAGATCACTGAATGAATTTCCTCAATCCGTTTGCATTGATTGGACTTGCAGCAGCTGGTATCCCGGTACTGCTGCACCTGCTCAATCTGCGCAAACTTCGTACTGTTGAGTTTTCTTCATTGCGGTTCCTTATTGAACTTCAACAAACACGTGTGCGCAAACTGAAGCTTCAACAGTTGTTGCTTCTCATTCTGCGTACGTTGCTTATTGCCTTTGCCGTACTTGCGCTAACTCGGCCAACAATTCCGGGATCACTTCCATTGTTGAGCTCTACTTCTCGTTCGAGTGTTGTAATCCTCATCGATAACTCTGGTAGCATGGAAGCGGCGGACGCCCGCGGGTCGCGTTTGCGCCAGGCACAAGCGGCAGCACGGCAAATTGTTGCGTCACTGCAAGATGGGGACGAGGTTGCGGTGTTACCAATGACCGGAGTTAATCCAGGCAAAGCAATTAGCTTTTCGCGCACGTTTAATGTTGCACTCGAGCAGATAGATAACGTAGTGCTTACAGAGGCAGCAGCAAATCTCCCACAAAGTCTCCGCACAATAAGCCCCTTACTCGAGGACGCATTACATCCACACCGCGAGATATACGTAGTCAGTGATGCTCAACGGTCAATCGCACAACGTGCATCTGATGATTCTGGTATGGTGCTCAAAAAAGATGCGTCGATATTTCTTGTACGCATTGGCGATGGGCAAACTGGACTTGAACAGAACCTATCAGTGGACTCTATAAACATCGTTACGAAATTGCTACAGCCAGACAAACCACTTGAACTGGAAGCGTTCGTACGCAATGGTAGCGAGCGCGATGCAACGGGAGTACTCGTGTCTATGGCTTTTGATGGTACGCGAGTGGCACAACGCGCAATTGATATTCCGGCAGGTACCACGCGCACGGTTGCGCTTGCAGCACCGCCGCAACGTACCGGGATGATTGCCGCATCTATTGAATTAGAGAATGATGCAATTGATCGCGATAACGTACGCTGGGCTGGAGTTACGGTGCCTGCACGAGCGCGCGTAGGACTCATCGGTGGAATAGTGGATGCGATATTTGTTCGTACTGTCCTGAGTCTTCCTGGTATGGAACGAAGCGCTCCGTATGTCCGTTCGTTTTCAACAGTCTCCGAAGCAGCTCCATCACTCGGTGATCTCGATGTGATCATTCTCGTAGGCGGCGCTGTTTCGCTAATAGAAACATCGCTAGTCCAGCAATTCATTGAAGGCGGCGGCGGACTATTGTTGTTCGCCTCTGAACAAGCCGGTATTGAAGCACTTGCTTCAAAGTGTGGACTTGCAATGTCTGACGTGCGGATCGCACCAGATGATGCCTCATTTGCCATCACAACCACAGATAGAGCGCATCCGTTGTTGTCAGGCGTGTTTCGTAACGATCAAGAGCGGAACCGTGGCGTAGAATCTCCGCGCATTGCAAAGATTCGTTCAGCACGTGGTGGCGTAGATATTATGCAGACCGGTGCCGGCGCATTGATTTCAGAACAACGTGTTGGCCGAGGTCGAGTTATATACAGTGCTGTGGCTCCATCTATGGAGTGGAGCACCTTCCCAAGCACCGGTCTCTTTGCGGCAGTTGTTGTTAGAAGCGTACTCTATTGTGTTGCGCCAAGAGACCAGGGTGTAAACGTAGTCCTTTGTGAACCAGTTCGAACACCTGTGCCGCCAAAGCTTGCAGGTCGTGAGGCCTTTGTGATTGACGATGTTTTACGAGTGAGAAGTACGGTTGCACCTGTACGACTACCAACCTCCACACTTGTTCAGGTACCACCTCAATTCCGAAGTGGAGTAGTAAAGATCTCAACAACAGACTCGCTTCCTGTTGCAACCGTTACGGCAAATGGCCCAACCAACGAGTCTCGATTATTGTTCCTCAACAAGCAGGGATGGAAGCCGCTTGTTGAGCCCCTTGTTGTTGAGGCCGATCATGTAGTAGAAGTCTCAGCAGATACATCGATGAGAGAGGTTGTTCAAGCGGCACGCACTGGTTCTGAGTTGTGGCCGTTGTGCATTCTGTTGGCATTAGTTTTTGCAGTTGCAGAAATGTTGGTGTCTCGCTTCATGGCGCAGGAGTCTGCGACACCCGTCACAGCGTAAGTTCGTAGCAATGACCACTCCAGTACTCCACCCCGAGATAGAGCTGCTCAAGAGTCGCTTCCATGAGACGCGAAATGCACTTCGCGATGCAATTGAGCAATGGCATGTGTTGTCGAACGAAGTCCGTCCGCGTCTCAATGCAACATATGATCGTTACTTTGGCGAGCTTGAACGAGAATTGCAATTCGCATCTCTTGCAAGCGCAGAAATTTTCAGACGAGTTGAACTCCTTAGTATCAAAGTGGCGAGGGGCGAGAAACTCACTACCGAGATCATTGATCTCATCAACCACGTAGTTAACAAAGAATACGCGCGGTTCAAACGCAGGCTTCACGAAGCGTTCAACATGGATACTGAGCAGCGCGAGCGTTCTGCGCAACTTCGTGTTGATGCACACGATGATGAAGAACTCGTAAAGATGTATCGCACGCTTGTTAAAAAACTTCATCCAGATGCAGCAGGCGAAAGCGCTCCAGGGACTGAAGCCTGGCACAGAGTGCAGAATGCGTACCGAGATCGTAATGTGAGTCAGCTTCGCTCACTTCTTGCCTTCTTTGGCGTGGGAGATGCATCTGATCTTGAAACGAGAACCTGGGGTCAGGACCGCTGGACGAGCGAAGTGCAGTCGTTGGAGCGTCGCCTGCACGTTGAAGAACGAAAACTAGCGCGGCTAAAGGGTGAGGAGCCATTTGCAATCGAAGGCGCATTGACAGATGAAGTATGGCGCGAACAGCACATTGCAGCGTTGCAGGCATCGATTCAGACAAAGCTCAAAGAGATTGATGAAAACAATAAACATTATCGCGAACTTACAGGCGGTTGTGTGCCGCTTGGTAGCAACGCATTAAAGTCAACAGACGAACAAGGATTCGAAGAAGACTTTATGAAGAACACATACTTCGGACAACGCTAATGTATTCGATTGAACAACGAGACGAACAATTGCTTGGTGGTACGGCCGCTATCTCATACCATATTGGTTTTGAACGGGCGGCACAACACATTGTCTCTGTACGAATGCGTATTGACAATGTGTTAGGCGAATCTCTCGTAGTAGTTATGCCATCGTGGTCGCCTGGTAGTTATAAGATTCGCGATTATGCAGGATATCAGGGTAATGTATCAACATGGTTGATGGACGGTGCTCGTCGAAAGCCAGCCCTGGCTGCATGGCGAGACAAAGCATCCCTTGTTATTGAAACGAAGGGCGCAACGTCCATCGAGATCGAGTATCTCATCTATGCTCACGAGCGTACCGTGCGCACGAATCACGTCAACCGCAATCATGCATTTCTGGTGCCAACAGCGTTGTGTATGTATGTGGAAGGTCGCACCCAAGAAGTGCATCACGTCTTGTTTGCGCACAACCGTGCACAGTGGCCAAGTATATCAACAGCACTTTCGCCAGTGAAAGCCCCCTCATCAGAGGGTGTATTACTAGGTGCATTGAACTATGACGTGCTGGCCGATTCGCCAATTGAGATTGGCGATCATCAGGTGCGAACGTTCGATGAAGCAGGCGCTACACATGAAGTGGCTGTTGCAACGAATCACACGCTAGACCTTGATTGGCTTGTTACTCAGATTCAACGCATCGTGCACGTAGAAGCCGAGCTGTTTGGTGGAGTACCTTATGATCGATATGTTTTTATCATACAAGTGTATCCTGGGGCAGGCGGCGGTTTAGAACACGCACGCTCCAGCGTCAACGCTGTTGAACCATCATCAATGCTAGATAAATCAAAGGTTGTTGCGTTGTTGTCGCTTCTGTGTCATGAATATTTTCATACGTGGAACGTAAAACGCATTCGTCCTGTGGAGCTTGGTCCGTTTGACTACACTCGCGAATCATATACGTCGATGCTCTGGCTTGCGGAAGGTCTCACTTCGTACTATGATGATTTGCTCACGTACCGCTGTGGGTTTACAACAGCAAAAGAATACATTGATAGTCTCTCAAAGGACCATATTGCTAAGCTTGCAATGGTACCAGGTAGATTCGCAATGTCCACGCGCGACAGCTCGTACCTCGCTTGGCTTAAACTCTACATGGCTAGTCCAGATGGATCGAATAGATTCCCTTCGTATTACCTCAAGGGAGGCGTAATCTTTTTGCTTCTCGATATCTACATTATTGACCACAGCGATGGAAAATATTCTCTTGATGACGCCATGCGTGCCATGTGGAAGAGGTATCAACAAAATCCATCTGTTGGCATGACTGAGGTAGAATGTATCTCGATCATCGAACAATCAACAAGCATTCAGATTCGAGACAGACTTCTAGACTGGCTCAATGGAACTACCGAATTACCATACAACGAAATCTTCGATGCAGTTGGCCTACGCGTAGAGACAACTGCAAAGGTTGCCGATCCCGTGAAGATTGGTGAAAACATTGTTTTTGCAACTGTTCCAAGGGTACCATTTATTGGTTGGTCATTAGCGGAAAGTGGTGGTCGAATCAGTGTGAGAGCCGTCGAAGATGGGTCGCCTGCAGCACGCGCTGGGGTTGGAATTGACGACGAAATTGTAGCCGTAGATGGTAAACGTGTAAATACGAGTGCTCAGGTTGACCATTATTGCGGTACAATGATCGGTAAAGGGGCTATTCTTACTGCCCATTGCGACGGACGTCTGTATACCACAACGATTTCGCCTGTAGAACAACCAAATCTTAGACTTGTTCAAATAGAGAAGCCAAGCTCTCGTCAGAAGCAAATGCATGATCGTTGGCTCCACCGCACATTGTGATCCCAAAACGTACCATCTGGCCCCTTTTCATTCTTGCTATCATGTTTGGTGTGCAGGGTTGTTCGTGGTTTGACAATCAGACCACGTATTTCAACACATACTACAACATGAAGAGGATCATGACGGAGGTGAAGGATGAATTTGATTTTCAAGATGTGAACAAACGCAACAAGCCTCGAGTGCTTGTGCCGGCAATGGATAGCATGCGTCTCGTATCAGGGCCGCCAAAGAATACCACATACCAA
Source organism: Ignavibacteria bacterium (assembly GCA_947495975.1). Taxonomy (GTDB): domain Bacteria; phylum Bacteroidota; class Ignavibacteria; order Kapaibacteriales; family Kapaibacteriaceae; genus UBA10438. Next base: position 12,558 of record CANMBE010000018.1, read on the forward strand.
TTCCTGCGTGCATTTGTTATTGAGCGTGCGAAGCTTCAACCCGTTGCAACAAAAGTTGACTCGATTCTCATAAAGGGATCCAAGGTAGTTGCCAATCATCCAAAGTCGAAGTATATCGAAGGTTCATTATTTCTGATGGCTGAGGCCTACTTCGTGCGCTCTGAATGGGTGCCATCACAACAGAAGTGCATTGAACTTGCTGAGCGTTTTTCCGATGGCGATTTTTCACCTGATGCACATCTCTTGTTAGCCAAGAATTTTCTCATGCAGCGGAAGATGACGCAGGGCAAGCAGACATTATCTCGTGCTATCGATGTTGCATGGTACAAGAATCGATATGACATTCTTAGTGAAGCATATCGCATTCAGGCAGAGATGGCAATTGAAGATGGCCAGATGGACGAAGCCGTAAACCCATTCAAGCAGGCAATTGAACAATGTGAGGATAGTGAGCAACGTGCACGCTGGCAGATAGACGTAGCATCAATCTATTACAGACTTGGCCGGTATGCTCTTGCTGAGAAAGCATTCCTAAAGGTGTTTGACGAATCTCCAGATGCTCTCGCAGAATTCGAAGCTCTACTCTATCGTGGTGCATCACTCGTACAGCTAGAAAAATTTGATGAAGCCGAAGAGATATTCAACGATCTTGACGAGAACAAGAATTTTACGGAGTGGAATTCTTTCATCGAAGCGGAGAGACTTGGCCTAGAGCGAGCGCGCTCCACAGACCCAAAGGATGCTACTCTCATTGCGTTAGAGAGAACTGCCGACACTTCTTTTGTAGGTCGTCCTGAACTTATGGCTCAGTCTTTTCAAAAAGGTATGGGGCTTTTCAAAATAGGCGACTATCATGAAGCCCTAAAGTATTTCGCAAAGGCAAAAGTTATCCGCACACCAGTGTATGATGTGGCGAATAAATATTTTACGTTGTTGAAACAATGGGATGAGCAGCAGAAGAAAATTAGAAGCATTGATCAATCCTTGATGATTGATACAACGTATCGCGATTCACTCATGCGAACAAAGTCTGCTGAGTTGTTCGCTTTGGGAAGAATTCATGAGCAGTTGGAAAACTCGGATTCTGCGCTTCGATACTTTCAGTACGCTTATGATAGCACGTCTGTACTTGACCCTGCTCGGGGTAGGTATCTTTTTTCTCAGGCTCGGATCTTACGCGAGAGCGATCCAGATAGGGCAGACTCACTGTTTGAGATAGTTGCTGAACGCTGGCCAAAGTCGGAGTTCGCTCGTGAAGCTTCAACCAATCTTGGTTTTTCTGCCGATGGTGGCATTGATGACGCCGCAGAGCTGTACCGCTCTGCCAATAGTTTCCGTATCGTAAGAGATTACTCGTATGCTTCTCGACAATACATGGCCATTGTTGAGAAGTTCCCCGAGAATGATTACGCAGCCAAGTCTCTCTATGCAATGGGTTGGATGTACGAGCGTGACGTAAAAATGATCGACAGTGCGCTCTACTATTATGGGCAACTACTTGAGCGGTATCCGCGTTCGAAGTATGCAAAAGAAATTCATGCCAGTGTAGAGTATGCATTGGCCAAGATCAATGGTGTAGAAGTTTCAGATTCTACGTTGCTTAGAGATCTAGACCAAGATCTGATCAATAGAGCCAAGGCGGGGGAGTTAGACGTATTGCAGCAACTCATCAAGAATAATCAGGATGCTTTACAGATTTCGGGCCCTAACGTGCAATTGCCTAATATCCCCGGACTTACGCCAAATGGTGGTTCTGTGAATGACCTTTTGCAGCAGCAGCTCAAAAATGCCGCGGGTAGACTTCCAGGGTCAGTTTCAGACAGCCTGCGTGTAGTGCCCCCTCCCATAAAGCCCTGACGTGGCTTTGTGGATGCCTAAAACGCAACCTGCGTAAAGAGGGAGATTTCTTCGAGTTTGGATGACACGCGCAGGCATTCCTGCATTTGACCCTCAAAAACGAGTGCTTTTCCCGTGGCATGAACCTCGTAGGTGAGCCCTTCTGCATGGTTATACGAGCAGCCCGTGGCCACGACTATCTGGTTGATGACTTCTTCGAACGTATGATCCTCGTCATTATAGAGAATAACACGTGCGGCCATCCCCACGTCCACCAAGGTGTCGTCGTCCGGATTGGCCCATTCCATCGGGCCGGCACTATAAACAGAATTTGTTGTTCGCATAGGTACAGGGCAAATCTACGAAAAGACCTATCTTTGTGCCTCATTCAAAGCAATTCATCATGTTCGAGGACGACCTCATGACGACCCAAGAATTTCTGATCAAGCTCGACGAAACCGTTGCCGAACGCCATATGCTTCAGCATCCGTTCTACATCATGTGGAACGAAGGCACTCTCACAAAGGAGATGCTTCGTGAATATGCGGCAGAATATTACCATCAGGTGCATGCGTTCCCAACGTATGTGAGCGCCACGCATTCAAATACTGAAGACATGGTAGTTCGCCAGATGTTGCTTGAGAACCTTATTGAAGAAGAGCACGGCCCGGACAATCACCCAGAGCTTTGGCTTCGTTTTGTTGAAGAGCTTGGTATGAGCCGCGAACAAATCAAGGAGCGCAGATTCCTGCCGCACACACGTGCGTCAGTGCGCATCCTCAAAGAACTTGCCGGACGCAACAACCCTTCTGAAGGTCTTGCTGCTTTGTATGCATACGAGTCTCAGATTCCTGAGATCTCAACAACGAAGATTGCCGGCCTCAAGAAGTGGTACAATCTAGACACAACAAATGCGCTTGAATTTTTTGCAGTGCATGAGCACGCAGACGAGATTCACCGTGTTGTTACTCGCGAAGCGCTAGAGCGCTTGTGTATCACAGATGAGCAAAAGCAGGCCGCGCTAGATTCTGCTCGTGAAGCTGCTGATGCCTTTAATCTTTTGCTCGACGGCGTGTATAACACGTGGTGCACGGAGAAAGCGGCTCTTAACTGAGCTCCCTAGACTAGCATGTGCCGTTTCATCGCCTATATAGGACCATCCATACTGGCAGATGATCTGCTGTATAAACCCAAATTCTCGCTCGTTACAGCACAAACGATGAATGCGGGAGAGATGTCTGTATCTGTAAACGGTGATGGCTTTGGAATTGGTTTCTATGCACCTGAGCTTGATAACGAACCTTGCGTGTTCCGCAGTATCAAGCCGGCATGGAGCGATCACAATCTTAAAAGTCTTGCAAAAAAGATCAACTCACCTTGTATGTTCGCACATGTTCGTGCGGCCTCACCAGGCATGCCTGTTGAGGAGATGAACTCGCATCCGTTTTCATGCGGACAGCTGATGTTCATGCACAATGGGGTTGTTGGGGGTTTTAAGCAGATCCGCCGTAGGCTATTGCGCACACTCAATGATACAGCCTATGATGCCATTCTTGGCAGCACAGATTCGGAACATTTGTTTGGCCTTTTTCTCAATCACATTGCAGACCCCAGCGGTACCGTAACGTGCGAGGAGATGGTTAGCGCAATGAACGGTATGTTTGCAGACCTCAACACCTTGTTGATGGAATCATCTATTCGCCAGCACTCATATCTGAACCTAGCCGTAACAAATGGAACGTGCCTTCTTGCTATTCGTTATACAACCAACCCAAATGTTCAGCCGGCCTCACTGTATTACATGCACGGCCGTGAGTACCGTTGTGTTGGAGATCAATGTATGATGGAGGCTGCCTATGGCAAGCCAAGCGCTATTGTTGTAGCGTCTGAGCCATTCACCGCTCGTAGGTCCGATTGGATGAAGGTTGAACGTAATTCGATGATGATAGTAGATGAAACAATGCGCATTCATTTCCATCACTTGGAAATGGATGTAGAGAAACTGGACTTTGAGACAATAGCCCCGGAATTTGGATGAACTACGCTGCGCTCATACCTCTGTTTCCCCTCATTGGTTTTGTGATTGTTGCCTTTTTTGGCAAACGTCTCAAAAACGAAAAATTGATAGGGGGCATTGCAAGTACCGCAATTCTTGCCAGCTTCGTAACGGCTGTGATGGTCTTTGTGGGCCTCACAAATAGACCGGAAGACGATCGCTCGGTGATTGTCCATGTCTATTCGTGGATTGCCACTGGTTCGTTCTCAGTTGATGTTGCATATCAGTTTGACCAACTGTCAATCCTGTTTACGCTCATCATTACAGGCATAGGATTTCTCATCCACGTCTATTCCATCGGATACATGCACGGCGATGCGGGCTTCCCACGGTTCTTCGCCTACCTGAACCTCTTTGTGTTCATGATGTTGAACCTTGTATTGGCAAGTAACTTCCTCTTAACATTCCTTGGGTGGGAAGGCGTTGGTCTCGCCTCGTATTTGCTCATTGGTTTTTGGTATGACCGCAAGTTTGAAGGTACACGTATAACGTGGACTGGTGATGCAGCGATGAAGGCCTTTGTTGTGAATCGAATTGGTGACTTTGGTGTGCTCCTCGCAATGTTCATGCTTTTCAATCAGTTTGGAACGCTAGACTACGCCACAATCAACGCACAGGCACCTGGAGTCTTGACGGCAGGGGGCACTGCAGTAACGCTCATCACTCTGTTGCTATTCTTGGGCTGCGCTGGTAAGAGCGCACAGATACCACTTGGTGTGTGGCTCCCCGATGCAATGGCTGGTCCTACTCCAGTTTCTGCACTTATCCATGCAGCTACAATGGTAACGTCAGGCATATTCCTCATTGCTCGCACTAACGTACTCTTTGCAATGTCGCCAACAACCATGGCCGTTGTAACGGGGGTTGGAATTACAACTGCGCTCATCGCAGGTACAATTGGGATTGCTCAGCGAGATATAAAAAAGGTGCTGGCGTATTCTACGGTGTCGCAACTTGGTTTCATGTTTGCAGCACTCGGCGTTGGAGCATTTACTGCCGGTGTCTTCCACGTTATGACGCATGCATTCTTTAAGGCGCTTTTGTTTCTTGGAGCGGGATCTGTCATCCACGGTATGCACCATGAGCAGGACATCATGAAGATGGGTGGACTCAGGAAGTATATGCCCATTACATATCGCACATTCTTTATCGGTACGCTGGCAATTTCTGGTATTCCATTCCTGTCGGGTTTCTTCTCAAAGGATGAGATTCTTTGGTTCGCATTTTTGAATGGTAGCCCCGTGCTCTGGGGTATTGGTGCCGTAGCTGCGTTTACCACTGCGTTCTATATGTGGCGCGTATTGTCATTAACATTTAACGGCACGGAGCGGTTTGACCATCATCACCTGCATCCGCACGAATCACCGGCTACAATGACCATTCCACTCATTGTTCTTGCTGTGTTATCAGTCTTTGGTGGGTTGTTGGGTGTGCCACACGTCATTGGCCACGCTCTGCATTTTCCGAACCTCCTTGAACACTGGCTAGAGCCTGTGTTTGCAACCGGCATGTCAATGTTGACGGCGCATGGCGGCGATCACACCTCAACCGAAGTAATACTCATGACGGCGTCAACCGTTCTTGCTATCTTGGGTATCTTGCTTGCACGACGAATCTATGCAAACGGTCTCGAGACTGCATCTGGCATTGCTGCACGGTTTACGGGCGTCTATCAATTGCTTCTGAACAAGTATTACGTAGATGAAGTGTACCAGATGTTTATTGCTGGCCCAATACTTGCTTTATCTCGTGATGCTATGTGGAAGATCGTGGATGTGATCGTTATTGACGGCGCCGTTAATGGATCTGCGCGTATTGTGGGGGCTTCGGCCACTGCATTGAGAAAGATTCAGTCTGGTGTTGCTCAGAATTACGCTCTGATCATGATGGCAGGCATCGTAGTTCTCGTGGCAATGGTTGTGATTCCGATGTTACGTTGAAGTGTGTTTTACAGTCTCTATCTTTGCCTCTACGCATGTCATTGAGACAGATACGGGCTCAATATTTGACCATCCTGAAGACTATACGCCGTTCTTTCACGTCTCTGCATTTACTCACGCCTCGCTGCCATTTATCACCGGTGCTCAGCCGGAACACATAGGCTTGTTGCAATGGGGGCTTATCCCAAGGTGGACAAAGGACGAAGCAGCGGCGAAGGAACTGCGTCAAATGACGCTCAATGCTCGTAGAGAGACGGTGTACGATAAACCGTCATTCCGCGATGCAATAGTAAAACGGAGAGGGCTCCTCCCTGTTAATGCATTTGTTGAGTGGCGGCAGGACGGAAAGATCAAACAACCTCACCTTGTGCGTTTGCGTGGATCTGAGCTCTTCACACTTGGCTGTATTTGGGAAGAATGGACAAATAAAATAAGTGGAGAACAACAGCAGACGTTCTCTATCGTAACAACGGACGCAAACAACCTGATGTCGTACGTCCACAATGCCAAACAACGGATGCCAGTAATCATTCCACGCGATATGCGCCAAGCATGGCTTCATGCTGAGGATCGCGAGATTGTGGAACCACTTATGAGACCACTCGAAGACGGACTTCTTGAGGCCTATCCCATTACACGCGAAGTCTCACGGATTAAAATGAATACCACGGAAAGTGAACTGTTAGAACCTGTTGGCGACGTACGAACATGATGGTATTCGCAATCGCTTGTTCTTGGTTCGGTTTGACAATTGCAGAAGTTTCTGTAGCCGATCTAGAAAAGCGATTTGCGGCCGGCCGTGATACTGTGTACGTAGTGAATTTTTGGGCAACGTGGTGTAAACCATGTGTTGAGGAACTCCCAGCCTTTGACAAATTGTCGCGTGCTGAAGCAAACAACCCAGTTGTGGTTCTTCTCGTAAGCGTAGACTCACCGAATGACCGGAACGCGAAGGTTGAAACGTTCTTGCGGAAAAAGGGGTTTTCGTGTGAGACAGCAATGCTGAATGAGAGCAATCCACACATCTGGATTGATAAGGTTGACCCAAGCTGGAGCGGTGCAATACCGGCTACGTTGTTTGTCTCTCAAGGCAAACGACTTTTTAAAGAACAAGAATTCACATATAGAATCCTCGACTCGACATTCAATACATTTCGAGAACAAAGCAAATGAATCAAAATTCCACACGCGCTTGTGTAGCCAAATTCTGCGTGCTTCTTGCAATCGTATTGCAAATGGTTAGCCCCGTACAAGCACAAAATCCTCTGGCACCAGACGGTATAAAAATTGGGGATCAAGCTCCAGACTTTACTCTCAAAAGTGTTGATGGAAAACTTGTAGGTCTGCGCAGTTTTGTTGAATCAAAAGGTGTGATCCTGGTCTTTACGTGCAACCATTGTCCATACAGTGTGAAGTACGAAGACAGAATCATTGAGCTGCATAACAAGTACGCATCAAAAGGATTTCCAGTCCTGGCGGTAAATCCAAACGACTCAACTGTAGAACCAAAAGATTCTTATACCATGATGCAAGAGCGTGCAGCAGAAAAGAAATTTCTGTTTCCATATCTCGTAGATGAAACACAGGCAATCGCTCGCAAGTATGGGGCGAGGCGTACCCCGCAAGTCTTTGTGTTGTTGAGAACACGAACGGGCTGGACCGTTGAATACATTGGCGCAATAGATGACAATCCGGATGACGCCGGAAAAGCAGAATCGAAGTTTGTTGAGGATGCAGTTGATGCACTCCTTAACGGAGCCAAGCCCGAAACGGCCACCACAAAGGCCATCGGGTGTACCATCAAGTGGAAGAAGGGATAACGAGGAAAATGGAGAATAGAGATAGAGACGACCGCGACCCCGAACGTCAGCCTCTGACGAATGAGTCGGCAATGGGCCGTCAGCCGTCACGTGGCGGCAGGAAACCACGCCCAGGCAGTGGAGGTTTTTCACGGCCGTACGGCGGACAGCAATCACAGTCACGGCGACCAAACCCGCAATACGGTGATGATCGCCAGCCACCATCAAGCGATAATCCATATACAGCTCCGCAACGCGCTGATGGACCTCCGCGCGATGATAGACGCGGACCTCCACGCGATGACAGACGCGGACCGCCACGCGATGACAGACGCGGACCTCCTCGTGACGCTCGTAGCGGTCCTCCTCGTGATGATAGACGTGGACCTCCTCGTGATGACAGGCGCGGACCTCCTCGTGATGACCGTAGCGGACCTCCACGCGATGATAGACGCGGACCGCCACGCGATGACAGACGTGGACCTCCTCGTGACGCTCGCGATGACAGGCGCGGACCTCCACGCGATGATAGACGCGGACCGCCACGTGATGACAGACGTGGACCTCCTCGTGACGCTCGCGATGACAGGCGCGGACCTCCTCGCGATGACAGGCGCGGACCTCCTCGCGATGACAGGCGCGGACCTCCTCGCGATGACAGGCGCGGACCGCCACGTGATGACAGGCGCGGACCTCCTCAAGGCCGACCAAGACCTCAAGGCTCTGGAGGACGCCCATTTGACGACGAACGACAGCCCCTTACCAGTGAAAACCCAGCAAACAGAAGCCCACGCGGACGCACGGGCGGCGGAGGATTCGGTGGAAGACCTCGTTCCGGCGCCGGCGGCAGACCGCAGCGCGGTGGCGGCGGTGGGTTTGGTGGTGGGCAAGGTGGACCAGCCAGACGCAACACGAGAGACGAAGGCAGAAGCAAAGTCTACACATCGGATAGGCTCGTCTTCAAAGAAAATCTTGATGAAAAGAAACCAACTGAGCGGACGATGCGTAGCAGACGTACTCGGCCATCGGACGATTCTGGGAAGAAGGACTAGACTTTCATTTTTTTTGGAATGAATATGCGATTGATTGTTTTGACGTTCCTAAGTCTGCTCACCATGGCAGTTGTTGTAACCTCGCAAAACGCTCCACAGAATAACATTCTAAAAAAGTCGGATTCAACTGATGATCTCATTGCTGACATGGACTTTGCTTCGCGCAAGCCGATTGTTTCTTTTTTGTACGGATCAGCTACACTCTCGCGTGAGAGTATTGCTGGTACGGTTGAGTATGCAACTACGTTTGGTGGCTCACTGGGTATAGCGAAAGAAAAAACGTGGGCCCGCGATAACGGGATTGTGCAGTACCGTGCAAATAATCTTTACATATGGATTGGTAAGGGGGCTAATGCTCACGGTTACACAACCACATCAATGGATATGTTTCGTATCGGACTCATGGATGAATCAGGATTTGGATACAAGTTTAGTGAGACGTCGAACCTCACGTTTCTTGTTGCAAGTGCGCCGCTCTCTTGGACGTCCGTAACGCCGTTGGCTTTTGCGTCAGACACGGCATCGGCTCAATCTCTTCGCGATTTTGAAGGCGGTATTCGATTTGGAGAGTCAATGCGCCCAGCGATTTCCTGGCGCATCGCAGAACCCGTCAGCCTTCGTGTTGGATACGAATGGTCGCAGATATATCCTCGCCATATGTTCTGGTACTGGATGCTGAGCCAAACAATTGAGGGTATCGCAGATGGCACAGCAACATGGTTCGCACGAGAAATTGGCAAGTCATCGCCGGGCGCTATGCCAATAGTGTATTTTCTTCTGAAGAACGGTGTTGCTGCTGGCTTTAAGGCACTCCGCACGAATCAAATGAACTGGCCGTTTACAACAGAAGCCCCATTAAACTCACATATGTGGAATGTGGGTGTGGCTGTACACTTCTAGAGTGTAGCTTCAATCTGTCCACGCAAGAGATCGTCCATTGTCTCGCGTCTGCGAATTAACTGTGCCGTGCCATTGTGCACAAGGATCTCTGCTGGACGGTATCTGCTGTTGTAATTGCTAGACATCATATATCCATATGCACCAGCATTCAAGAATGCTAGGATATCGCCTTCGCGCACTTCGTGAAGTTTACGATCCCATCCAAAGGTATCTGTTTCACAGATGTAGCCTACAACTGTGTAGATGCGCGGCGTGCCCGTTGGATTGGTAGCGTTAATAATATGATGATACGCATTATACAGCATAGGGCGAATCAGATGATTCAACCCTGAATCTATGCCTGCAAAAACAGTGGCGGTTGTTTGCTTTATGACGTTCACGCGAGTGAGGAACGTGCCTGATTCACTCACAAGGAATTTGCCGGGCTCAAACCACACTTCGATAGGAGTAGACCTACTTGCATTGAACTCTGCAATACGTGCTGATAGTTTTGCGCCAAGCTCTTCAATGTCTGTTGAAATGTCATCCGGTTTGTAGGGCACTTTGAAGCCACTGCCAAAATCAACAAACGTTAACTCAGGGAACATCGCTGCAGTTTCAAAGAGAATCTCAGCCCCTTGAAGAAAAACCTCTGCATCCACAATGTCGCTGCCAGTGTGCATGTGCAATCCATTTACATGAATGCCATGTGTTGCAACAATGCGTTGCACATGTCTCATCTGATGGATAGAGATTCCAAACTTCGAATCGATATGCCCCGTGCTGATTCGTTCGTTGCCACCAGCCATGATGTGTGGATTTACGCGAACACATACCGGCACGCGCGAACCAAATTCATGACCGAATCTTTCGAGCACTGATATGGTGTCGATGTTAATGTGTACACCAAGGTTTACGGCCGTGCGCAGTTCTTCGAAGGACACCATGTTCGGAGTAAAGAGTATCTCATCCGGCGTATAGCCGGCGTGGAGGCCCAACTCAACCTCTTGTAGCGAGACCGTATCGAGGCCAGTGCCAAGCCCCTTCATTACGCGAAGAACGCTGACGTTTGAGAGCGCCTTGCATGCATACATGATGCGCAATGGAATACCCGCAAATGCACGGCGCAAGCGACGAACTTGGCGCGCCATGATGTCTGTATCGTATACGTAGACAGGTGCTCCGGCGATTTTGCACAGATCATCTACTAGCATACCGCCTATTTCATATCTACCGTTGTTCAATTCCATGAAGTGCTCCTAAGAGCCGCAAGTATACGACACGAAAGTCGCTACTACCAGTCTCATCGGTGAATACCTATGAGAACCACACCCTTGCCGCTACAAAACCGTAATGGTAGCTATTTGGCTATCCACGAACGAAGCTGCGGTAGCGATCTATCTCACTTGAAAGACGCTTGATAATCACACCGATGATGATTGTGTCATCAACATATCCAAGGATTGGAATGTAGTCTGGTGTAGCGTCTAACGGCAAAAGGAAATAAACGAGCCCGCCTACTATCAAAGCTCGTGACGCGAGCTCCATTTTAAAGTTGCCGTCTCGCAGCATGCGAAAGAGTACGCGGATGTTGTGTAGCAGCGTGCTGGCAGCGTGCAGGTTCTTATCTGTATGCAGCCGCTTTTCGGTTTGAGCGATAATGTCTTCCTCATTACGCTCTTGCATAATCAGGCGTCTGACTTCTGCTTGCCTGACCACATGATGGCAGCAGGAATGGCTACACAATAACCAAGGACAAGCACTACCGGGGCAACATCTACTGCAAGCGGGTTGTCCCAATTGGACATGCCAGTAGAGAGAAGCACAAATCCGACTACGATAACACCAATGCCAGCAGCAAGATAGATATAGTGGCTGCCCGACCATGGGTTTGTCCACGCTGTCTTGGGTTTTTTACCCAATGTTGGGCGTTCTACATTCTTTGCCATATCGATTGATCCTTTTGCGAAAATCACAACGTTTGATGCGCTATCCAGACACACAAAGGTACGAAAAAGTGCATGTGGGGAAGGAAGCAATCAATTGCTCAACGATTTACCATGCGCACTCAAACGTTCAGCAAGTGTGGAGATATGCATGCTTGGGTATGAGCAGCGCGCAAAAAGTTGAGCCTTGTCTGGCTGAGGAATGTAGATAGCAACCGAGAATTATCGAACAAAAAACCACCACATAGCGATGAGTGGCATACCGTTCGTGCCATCAATCGTGCGTGCTACGTCCTTCATTTCTCCAACGCGGTTGCCGTTTGGGTCGCGGATGATGAGTCCATCAAACGAGGCTACGCGTATTCCTCGAGCATTCTTGATCATCTCACCATCCAGGATACCGATTTTAGCTCCGCCTTCGTCCTTGATTGCATTGTTTGTGAACTCTCCAATGCACATACCGGAGCTGGTTTTGAGGAAGCGGCCGTCGAATTTATATTTTGACATACCCAAATGTAACTCCCACGCCCACATCTACACCAGGCATGATGGAAGCCCGGCATCACCGAGCACTACCTCGCAGTGACGCTTTCGCTCATCTTTGACTCAGCCCCCTGATTACACAGCACCTTAATAGCGTAGACGATTCCCCGAGCAGCGTCCTTAACGTCAATAAACTCGCGCTGGCGTTGGTCCTTGATAATTGCGAACGACTCTAGAGTATTGGGAGTAGAAGAGGTGCGCGAGTTTGCTGTGTTTTTGTAGATCATAAAACTGAACGGCTCGCCAATGTCACTGTACGTCCACTGAAGACGAACGGTCTTCGCTACAGAATCATACTCAGCGCGCAATCCACGCACGGGCGGCCTTTTGCCATTGTCATATCGAATCAAGGTTACAATGTTGGAAAGGGGCGAATGGTTGCCTGCACTATCAACAGCCACGATTGTATACTGATAGGTAGCCGCCAATGCGCCCGATGTATCAACAACAACGCTGTCCAAATTGCCACCACGCATGAGTGAATCCCATGGCATGCTGAGTTCATCATTGTTGATGTAGGCACGACGCTGGATGATATGGTGCCGCACGTCCTTGCTACTGCTGCGATTGTATTGGAGAACTACGCTGGAATCTGTGACCACATAGTCTGTGATCACCGGGGCAACAGGCGCGATGATGTCTGGACGGGGAACTGCTACGATGTTGCTTAACTCCGATTCGTTGAAATGATAGTCGAGAGAAACAACGCGGTAGTACACATATTTCGTTAAGGTGCGAATCTCTACGGTGTCTGTGATAATGGTGTCGCCTCGCACCAGTGCTGAATCCTCGTTAAACAATTCACGCTTGACAGAGAACTCATGCGTTGTGTCATTAGCAATCAATAACCGATACCCCATCACGTCGGATTCATACGGATGACGAATCACAACACGTACCACACCAGCAGAATCCATCGTCCCATTTACAAGCACTGCAGCACTGGGCGCAATGCTATCTGCAAATGCCACGTAAACGGAATACGATACACTGCCGTTCTTTGCAGTGTCCACAGCCACTACTTGATAGTAGAGCGTATCGCCGAGCGTAGCTGACGTATCCACGTATTTGCGGGATTGAGGGGCAAGGGGCTGGGTGTTCAACAACTGAAACGTGCCCTCTTCTGAGTTTGATCGCTGAATGTAGAATCCAACAAGATCACGAGGTAAAGATTCTGGCATGTCCCACGTTATTGCTACATCTGCCTCTTGAACATGCTCAGTGCGCACACCTGTTGGAGTTGGCGGTGGTGTAAGATCACGTGGCATTGCTTTCATCATGCTGATCTCGTCAACCTCTGCAAAGGAGTTGTTGCCCATTATCCGATAGTGGTACGTTGTATAGTTGACAAGATTTGAATCAATCCAACCATTGGATTCAGAATCAATTGTTCCTTGACGCAGAGTTAGTATCGGTGATACATTGCGTTTCGCAAAATTCTTTCCGTCTGTCGATCGATACACATCAAACGTGGAATGGCCCGTGGTGTTATCCCACGTCAGCACGACACGTGTATCCAACTCTAGTGCGGTAAGTCCCGCATCGTTCTTCTTTGTGTCAATGGGGCGGGCGGCTACGTTAGTTTGGGCAGGTGCAACAATGTAGGGCGCAGTAGAGCCGGCCACCGAGATTCGGTATTGATAGGGCGTGCCAAGTACTGCGGTCTTATCAACGTATCGCATCCCAAGTCCATTTGCAGCAACTCTACTTCGCTCGGCCACAATCAAAGCAAATGAGTACGCCATTTCCGACTTATTTCTGCTCCCTCGCAGCGCCGCAAGGTCTCCAGGGTCAGAAGCCGTAGAGTTTGCAGGTGCTTCATCTTGCTCCGTTAGCATACTTGCAACAGCAATCAATTGTTCTTCTGTACTATCGGCATATGCATATGCCTGTAAAAATGTAGACCACTGTTGTGGCGACCAGGGCTTTACCACATCTGCAGATATTGCACTGAATGCACCAACAGTGCCGTTGACAATCTCCGCTCGCTCAATGCGAAACCCTTGTGCCTTTGCAATGCGCCACATTGCAGCGTTGTTCGGCGCCCAACGCAATACAACACTATCAGCATATCGTTTGGCAATCCCCTTCATCTGAAGACGAAGTGCACTGTTGAGATCTTCGTCTGATTGCGATAATGTATGATGTGATGCCACAACAAATAGGAGTGTTGTGAGCAGCGAGACACGCCAGAGCTTGCCCATGATGTTCGTCCTTTGGTTGCGGTACTTATTTAACACTGTTATTCGGAGCATTGTTGTTCGCAATCACTAGCGGTTTTGGCGTAAAGAAAACACCAGAAACTGTCTGCACGATGTTCTGGTTTGTAATCTTAGATTTAGCAATTGCCCATTGATTACCCGGCATGAGCTCCCATAGCGTACCAACCACAACTACGCGATATCGCTTATCAAGCTCCCAATCCAGGGTGGACGTTCTAAAAATGTCTACACTAGAGTTGTCATAACTGAATGAGTCGTTTTCCGTTGGTGGCGGAGTGGGCTCGTTTGGGTTGGTAAATTTATCCTTCAGTTTGGCAAGCGCTAAGCCGGAAGGCCGTGGCTTTGCAACAGTAACCTTTACCGGATTGAATTGTGGCGGTGCGTGGTTAACATTGGCCATAACGGGCTCAGCTGCAATGATTGTCTGCGCGTTGATTACGGTGCTTGATTTACGTCTAAAAAGATATGCGCCCAGTGCATCCTTCGTACTCTGCATTGCAAGGGGCGCCCACGTCTCTGCATTATATCCTTCAACAGTGACGGTATATTTTACTTGGAAGGTACGATTGACAGTATTGCCCGACGCTCCACCCTGTTGCTCGGTTAACTCAAATGCGGTATTTGGCTTAAACGAATAGTTAACTGTTACAGGCTCGGCGAGTGCAACATTCATTGAGTTATGTGTTGGTGTGACTGAGTGAATCAATTTTGTTGATTGCTCAGCTCCTACATCTTCAGCGGCTACGGTGACTGCGACCGGAGGCGCCGGTTCGCAACGCGTACCCACGTTAAACTCTGCGCTGAAGGAGCCTGTGAATGCTCCATCAAGCACGTCATAGCTTCCTGCACCCTCACCCACAATCCATGAATGATTTGGGAAGCCAGCTTCGGCCCATGCACCAAATTTTATGGTCGCAATATTAAACGTACATCCATCTGGATGCTTCAGTGTGCAACAAACCAAACATCCATCGCTGATTTTCTTTGGAGTGATATAGACACTCGCACTTGCCGTGGCATATGCTGCAACGTTCGCTTGCACGTACCACCAGTTCATTCCATCGCCACCGCAAAGTGAGCCATTGGGATAACGCAACAACGAAGCGTTAAACTCAAAGCCCCCTGCAAATCGCCACTTTGCCTTGAGTCTCCAAACGATATCTCTTAGACGTTCACCAGAGTCGAAGCCCACATCAAGCCCACCCGCAAAACCATTGCCTGATATGGCTCCCGTAGTGCCAGATGATGATGGCGTCATACTAGAACATCCAACACTTGCCAACCCGTCGTACGTGCGCTGTGTAAATCCGGTAGGGGGCGTAATGTTCTTCCCAAACATGAAGTACGAGCTTGCTGCGATTGATGTACCAAGAAAGTTGACAGCAAGAGTACACCTCTCAGCAGGCGGAGGACTTCCAAGCTTTACGTACCAGACTCCTGTTTTACCTTCGAGATGGACCTTAAGGTCTGCGTATCCCGTGACTGGAGGTTTGTTTACGGTCATCGTTGCATTGAGATCAAAGATCTGCGTTGTAAAGTCATATCCAATCTGAAGCATCCCCTTAACAGGAGCTGTTGCGCGCTCCAACAACTTGGCCTGCATCCATAGATCACCAAGGAATGCAATTGTTGTCATACCTCCAGACTCTGAGAACTGACCCGTTAGCGCAACGTCTGCATTCAACTTTGCCGGATCGGGACTAGTGCCCAATACAGCAAGCACTTTGAATCCAAAGCCAATCGTGCGGTCGGGCGTCATTGCCGCACCACTTCCGGCAGCCGATGTTGCTGTTGTTGCTCCTGCAACTGCATTTGCGTTTGGTTTTGCACCCATCATATCAACTGAAACTCGTCGCCACGCACTTGCGCCAAAACCATAGAATGCATATCCCGGAAGAAAGCCAATGCCAGGTGGAGGCAACATGGCCTTGGCATCCACGTACCAATACCTATAGCGAGTATTCGTATTGTCAACCTTTGAACCAAATCGCGCTGCCGCATCTATCTGCAATTCCATGGCCTTAAACTTTGCCTTGATCGCTGCAGCAAATCCCGTACCCCATGTTGGATCTTCATTGTAGATATTGAGCGTGCCAGTCATCTGCACAGCCGGTAGCGTTGCGTGCAGAGTAATCTTGGAAACGTTGAAATCAATAAACTTTGGACGGAATTTGAAAGCGGCCCCTGGCGTGCTCTTTTCAACAGCGCCCGTAAGGTCAAACGAGCCCTTTCCTCCAATACGATTTGAATCTAAACTGACAATCACATCAAAACTTAGTTTGCCCCTAAATAGCTCTTCTCCCTGCGGAGTAAGCGTTGCAAATTTTATCTTGTCGATGGTCACAGGGAATTTCGCAATCTTCTTCTGCGGACTCGCAAATGACCATTCGCCAATAGAATAGTCAAACACATGTTTTGCAGAATCATCATACGACGCTCTCATGTTTTCAAAGTCGGGCGAGAGATCTAGTGCAATCTTTTTCGGACCTACCTGAATATCAACTGCATTCCATCCGGCAGAACCGTTTAGCACCAGTGCAAATTTCTTGCGATTTTTAGCAATGCTCATCGTTAGTGAAGAAGATGGAAGCAATGTGAGCTTTGCTCCTGCAAACAATCGCATGTCAATGGGACCTACCGGACTCAGCGAGAAATCAAAAACCTTGAGCGTGCCGTTGAACAGAGCCTTGTAGGCAATTGCGTTCTGAGGTGTTGAGTCGGTAATCGGCAATAGTAGCCTTCCGCGTATGTACGCAGATGTTAACCCCGAGTTTATCATCTCAACTTTTACTGTATCAACGCTTGCACTCAACCGATTCAAACTCGCATTCGGAAATTGAATGATGTTTACACCAAGAAGTGTTCCTGTGAAGCCATTCTTATTGATAATCAATTTGTTGGCGATGAACTCCGGTGCAGAAACAGTGTCGGCAAAAGTCTTCCATCCATCAGGCATCCACATTCTGATTGTCTTTGCATAGAAGCCATTAAATGTTGCGTCTGTTGTGCCAGTATAGTTAGTAGGAAATACAATACCAGGTGGGTTCTCAACATCGCTATGATCATACACGAGTGTATCTATGCGAAGCCCCATACCATTCGTACCAACAAACGTACTTGCAGGCAGCGTGCCAATGAGCAACCATTCTTTCCACTTCGTAACCTTGCCTCGCAGGGTTGCGATGGTTTGTTTTGTAGAATCTGGATCAGGTCTCGGCGTCATCCACGCCCGAGGAAAGGCTACATCAAGATCAATAGACATCGTATCGCTGTTGTTATCGCACCCAAATGCCACGTAGCAACCCGGACGCAACGTAGATGGCGCACGAGCGGTGACAGCAAACGTTGGTTGGTTTGAGGTAAGCCCCTTTACATCGATATCGGCAAGGAGTTCAAGGCGAGAAGACTTGCCAATTCCTTCAGGGCATATCGGTATTTGATTTAAGCCGAAACTTAACGTGTCATCAAGTTTTGGAAGGGGCACCGTGGCTATCATCGCCATGAGTGCGTTGTCCTTCATAAAGAGGAACTCAGAAATGCAGATCGTATAACCGCTGATGTTGTTGAAACCGAGTGGAACCTTAAGGGGCGTACTCATGCTATTGACCGACTTCACAAGGCTTCCCTTCAGCTTTATAAAGTCATCAACCCAACTCACCATCTTTTTTGTCCAGTTCCAGCTCGTTGCCTGATTGATTGCCCACTGTTGAGGATACTGTGGGGCGGATGCATCAACTTCCGATGATACGTCACCCTTATAAACTTGTTTAGCAGCGTTCACTTTAAGAGAATCAAACGTAACAAGCACTCGTGCAAGTAGCCACGGAATTGTGATCTCGCCTTTACCAGAAAGGCGTGCATATGGAGCGCTTGTGAGTGATATGATCTTCAGTGTAAACCGTCCGATGGAAACAGAATCACCCGGCGCGGCGTTACCAGCAGCGGCTGTTGTATCTGAGATAACAACAGGATAGCTGCACTGCCCGCAAGGTAGACCTGGTGGTGTTACATACACAGAATTTGAAGATGCCTCTTCGCTGGTGGTAGTGTCGCCAGCAACAGCTATTACATCAGAGCTTTTTCGTTGGGATCCTGTATCGCGTGAGCGAGTGACAACATTTCCTCCGTCCGTTGTATTGACATCGGTGATTGAGACACGTGGAGTTGCAGTATGAAGCACAAAAGGAGTTGCGTAGCCATTGGGTTCACCAATACTTTTGCCCGCGTCATCAAACGCACGAACTGACCACACGAATCGATTTTGTTGGCTAGCAAGATCAATATCAGGAGGCCACAAAAATTGAGTTACGAGAATATCTGGTGCATCAATAATTGGTCTGTTTACCCGGAAAGCAGTGATAGGTGTTTGGCCTGGCATCACTTCAAACAATTGAAAACGATAGCGCACCGGTGTGACGGGAGCAGGGGAGACTGCCGTCCAACGAAAGAGCGGCCGTTGTGCGGCACGCATACTATCGCCATCAGCAGGATACATCAGCACCGGCGATTGATAGCTCTGAATAGTAAAGCTTTTGCACACAGGTGCGGTAAGCACGCCTCCAGTATTGGGTTCAATGAGACCTACGCAGAACTCATAGATTCCTGCCGGAAGCATACCAGTTTTTAATGCAGTCTGTTCAGCATTACCAATAATGCGAACTGCTTCAAGTGGTATAAGATCTTCGCCATAAAACATCGTCACACCTGGTTGTAGTGTGAGCAGCGCCATGCTCTCGCGTTTTGTATTAGCAAGGAGAGTCCCATTCTTGTTCACCTTGCAATCAAATTTTGCGTTGACCGCACTTTTAGACGTGTTGGTAACAGTCACAAAGACAATGTCTTTTCGCTGCGACCAATTCGATAGATATGGATCTGGCCGCGAAGAAAGATTGAGCGACACTCTCAACTGTCCAAAACCTGCGGTTGCACTGAGCAGGAACAATACGCAAAACATCAGTAACGAGTAAGGGGCTTTCTTCTTCATAGTTGACCTCAGGAAGCGTGATCAGAACGAGGTTGTAAGAGCGAGCTGCAGCAGACGTTCAGAGAATGATGAACCGCGAGATGCAGGATTACCGTATATATATTGATTGTTGCCGTAGCTGACATTGAAATTTGTGGTTTTTGTAATGCGCCACCGCACTGCTGCCTTAAAGAACATTTGTGCATCGGTGGCAACGGCACCAAGAGAGCTGCTGCCAATTGTAACAGAGAGCGAGGGCACAACATCGCCATTGAGAAAGCGATACGAAGCCATCGCTCCCAGGGAGCGCACAATGAACATACCCGTAAAGAGAACGTTCTCCAGATAGGATCCGTTAATACCAATGCTTATTGGAATTGACTTTAGAGAGCCAAGGTAATTGAGCGTTGCGCTTCGTATGTCGTTAGAGCTTTCTACACCAGAGACTACATTGTAATCTTCGTATGTGTCTAGACTAACACTTGCATTTACCGCATGCATTGCACTTTCGCCATCAATCATGAGAGCCGGCTCGATGCCCATGGACTGGCTCACATTCTGAATGCGAAGCGTGTCGAGATCGCGACTATTTCGCACACCGTAATTGGAGTATCGTAAGAGCGTTGTGAATTCTTCAGTGATTTGTGCGTTGATGTTTCCACTAAGGAGCATCATCGACATTGTCTCGCCCTTTGTTTCAGAGAGGTTATTTATGCGATAGCCAACGGTGCCGTTGAATGTAAGGTTGCCTTCAAAGAGTCTCAATGACGGAGCTACGCGAAACTCAAGTCTGTCAGACTGTTGATATGGTTGTGTGATGGGCGCATAACCTGCGCCAAGAAAAAGTGCATTGAGTGTGATGCCCCATACGTCAGCGTTTACGATAAGTGCAGCGCTTCCTGCATAGTCAACACGTGTAGACGTGCGTGTGGTCATGACGAAGTCTATCGGATTACCGTCGATACGTGTAACATTAGCTGTTGCGTCTCGTGTGAAGCTCGAGATCGCACCTTCTGCCGTGAACTTTACTCCCTTTGCAATGCCAAAGAGCACATCTGCTGTGGCCATGAATCCTTCTTCGGGGCGCAGGCGAATTGTATCGGCGGGCAGTACGGTGGTTGAATCTCCATCAATCACGCGTGGCGGGATAATGGAGACGATATTATTTTGAAGAGAGGAGGCGTCATCTTTTGAGTACGCAACATTCACACCAACCGTAATCTCGTCATTATCTGCAGTGCCCACGCGGCCCATGTACATGTCTCGTCGGTACGTTGCATTGGACCCACCCGATGAATCCGGTTCAACAGCACGTTGCACAATGCCCCCTGAAGCAGCGAGTCTCATGCCCAGAGGTTGCAGATCGAATCCTGCACCGAACAGCGGCAGATCTGAATTTGAAAGCGGAGAATATTGAGGTGTGTGAGAGCCGAGGTAGAACTGAGCCCATCCGATGCGCGGCGCAATGCTTGAGAAACCAAAAGCATTTGCGGGATTTAGAATGTATTCGCCCAAGGACGGGTTTTGAATGATTGGTGTGGTTACGTTCGTTTCTGGAAGCGTAAGCATGATGTTAAATGGAATCGCGAAAAGTCCACCAAACGTAATCGTTGGATTAAAGACAAGACGATATAATTGCGTAGGTCGGCGACCTTTTTGTGCTGCCAACGGATCTGACGTATAGTCGTAAAAATCAGCAGTCAGAGACGCGTTCCCCGAAACGCTCACCCACGGCGTATTCTGCGTTGAATCTGCCGGACGCTCCTCTTGCGCCACAGCCCACGCCGTGGTTAGAATAAGCATAAGGAATATTGATGTACGGAGTCCCAATTGGTAAGTAACTTAAAGAGATAGTAGACTCGTTGGTTGATTAATAAAAAAAAGCTGAACATGGGTGCTTTTGGCGTACTCGATTGGATGCTTCTCTGAGGTGCCCTTCGGATTCTTGTTGTATCTGACGATCGGACGGGGGAAGAGGGTTGGGGGGTGTAATGCTACCGGGAGACAGCCGCCACACACTGCGTAGCGAAGCTTTTTCTGTTCGTGATTCACGATCGCGTTCACATTCAACTACAGGGGCCCGCCGCTCTGGAGGCGTTGAAGAAATCGCTGCTGCACCAGGCTTCACCGGAGAACTTTAGGAGCGTGCCTTGGGTTATGGCCAGGACAGAAGATGAAAGGATTGATTTATGCTGAACTCGAACAAAACTGAAACAAATGGCTTTCAAGAGAGCCTGACTGCGGCCATCGCCGCTGAACGCCGGGCACTGCTGGAGCATCGGCTTTACGGACGATTGCAGACGCTGGAACATCTGGCGGTGTTCATGGAGCACCATGTGTTTGCGGTGTGGGATTTTATGTCGCTCCTGAAGGCGCTACAGGTACACCAGACGTGTGTAAGCGTGCCCTGGCAGCCGCAGGGCAATGCGCAGGTGCGCCGCCTGGTGAATGAGATTGTGCTGGGTGAGGAAAGTGATCTGCTGCCAGAAGGCGGGGTGGCGAGCCACTTTGAGCTGTATCTCCGTGCCATGCGCCAGGCCGGGGCAGACACGGCGCAGGTGGAACACTTTATCGCGTTGCTCCAATCCGGGCAGCCGGTGGCTGCGGCGCTGGAGCAAGCCGGTGTGCCGGCTGCAGTGGGGGCGTTCGTGCGGCATACGTTTGAGGTTATAGGGCGCGGGCGGGCGCATGAAATCGCCTCAGCCTTTACCTACGGGCGGGAGGATTTGATTCCGGAGATGTTTACGCAACTAGTGAATGGGCTAGAACGGCAATTCCCCGGCAAGCTGGCAACGCTGCGTTACTACCTGGACCGGCACATTGAACTGGACGGTGAGGAGCATGGCGAAATGGGTCGCCAAATGGTGAGTCTGCTGTGCGAGGGAGACCCGCGCCGCGAGCAGGAGTCCACGCAGGCGGCGGTTGCAGCGCTGCAGTCACGAATATTGCTCTGGGATGGGATTGTCCTGGCGGTGGAACACGTGGATGAATCGGAGCTCATTGGTTGAATCGCTGTATCTCCGTATCTCTCTATCTTGCGCCCTCACAATAGCATAAGAGGCAGTCATGATGGACGCGAGAAACTTCAATCTCAATATCAATCCGCCGGCAAACCCAAAAAATATACTTCGGTATATCGTGATTGGATGTGTTGGCCTTTTCGTTCTCGTCGTAATCTTTAATATGTCAGTAACGATAAGTGGTGGACAAGCCGGTGTGTTATTCCGCACCTTTAGTGGCGGTATTGACCGCGAGACAACATATGGTGAGGGCTTTCATATTGTTGCGCCGTGGAATGATATGATCGTCTATGAAGTACGTCAGCAAGAAGCAAAAGAGACAATGGCGGTGTTGTCATCTAATGGACTTGAGATATCTATAGATATTTCTGGATGGTTTCAGCCCCTTTACAGTAGACTTCCACAACTCCATCAAGAGAAGGGTCAAGAATATCTCGATCGAGTTGTTCGCCCATCACTGCGTTCTGCCACTCGAAGCGTGATCGGACGTTATACACCAGAAGAAATCTATTCGTCAAAGCGTGATGCTATTCAGAACGAGATTTTCATTGAGACAAAGAAGATTCTCGATAAGCAATACGTGCAGCTTAATGAAGTTCTTGTGCGCGATATCACACTGCCGTCAACACTGAAGACAGCTATCGAGAACAAGCTTAAGCAAGAACAAGAATCACTTGAGTATGAGTTCAAACTTTCAAAAGCACAAAAGGAAGCTGAACGTCAACTCATTGATGCAGAAGGCAAAGCCCGAGCTAACCGCATCCTGAGTGCTTCGCTCACAGATATGATCCTTCGCGAGAAAGGCATCGAAGCAACACTCGAACTTGCACGCTCTCCAAATGCCAAGATTGTTGTTGTGGGGAACAAGGATGGCATGCCGTTGATTTTGGGGAACCAGTGATGGTAGTTAGTTGCGGACCTAATGCGTATGTCTTATTGTGCACACGCCAAAGACATATCCACGCGCCAGGGGCAACGTGGATATTCGGCCGAGGTAGTCGTAAAACTGGGTGTATTGACACGGTTCGCGAGTGATGCTGTCCGCTTGAACATCTGAAGTGATATCAGTTCTGAATGAAACGATGTCATTTGCACCTGATACATGCTCTTGCCACACTGCAAGGAATCCTGATCCATGCCATACAACACTCACACATGGGTTCATGAGATCTTGTGATGAAAGCATGGTGGGCATTGGCAACATTGAACGTTGCGCAAAGAAAACGCCGTTCGTACCATGCCACACAATGCCAACACTATCTCCGCTGGTGCTGGTTGCTACGATTGGATATTCGCCGTCCGCACCAATAGGCGAGTTGATGAGCATGTTCATTGGGGTATTCATCGAGCCCGATGGAAGCGCTGCATAGAAACAGCTTCCAGGTGACGATGCATTACGAGCATCGCGCCATGTGATATGTAGGGTGCTTCGTGAATCGCACGCGATAGATGGACCCGTACCTGGACATCCGCCAATCATCCACGATTCTGACTGAATGAGCACGGGTGTTGAAAATGTAACACCGTTATTGGTTGAGCGTGCAATGTGCACGTCTCTGCGATTCGCAATGTTTGATCGAAATGCTACAACAACATCTCCGTTGTTAGCAATGATAACGTTCTGATTGCAACACTCACAACAACCGCCAAGCGTAAATCTGTCTACTCGCTCTTCCTTTGACCACGTTAGCCCACCATCTGTTGAGCGCACAAGAAAAATGTGTGTGTATGAATCAGGCATGGTGGCCAACACGGATATGAAGCTCACATAGAGATTGTTTTGTTTGTCGATTGCAATAGTGGCAAAGTCCTGCGGTCTTGCAGGGGGCTCTGCAGAAATGCGAACCGGCATGCTCCACGTTGCACCGAGGTCTGTAGATGACTGATGATGAAGTGCATTGCCCCCTCCAACTATCATCTTCTCTACAAGCACGTGCATTACGCCATTGCCATCCATCACAACATACGGCTGACGTTGTAGGATGGCAGCACCAAAATCAGCCAGCACAACTTGTTTGGGTGTAGAGAATGTGATGCCTTTGTTATCAGAAACCGATACAAAATATTTTGCCTTTGTGCCTTCACGTTCGGCAAAAGTCAGAACAATGCGCCCATCAGGAGCAGTGGTCAACTTTGGAAGAACCCTACCAAGAGCTGCAACCTGTGAGAACACCGGAGTGCCTGCATTTGCAATGAATGAGCTCTGCACGAGCATAAGGAGCAGAGCTAACGAGAGTAGGAGATATGTCTTCATTTTTCAAGATACTTTATTCGTGAAGAGCATGACAAGCATTGTCTCGCTCAAGGCCTCATTCCACTATAATTGAGCCATGAAGCATATTCATTCCACACGCGAATTCAAACGTGCCAGCTGATGCAGGGGTGAATTCGATAGAAGTCTTCTCATTCGGCGGCAACCCACGGCGAATACCATATTCGGGTATCACAATCTCTTCGCTACACGAGGATGTTTCACGTCGATCAAAGATCAGTCGGACAGGTGTGCCGCGTTGAACTGTTACAACCGACGGACTATAGCCACCCTTTACAATGATGCTGAGTTCTTGCACACCACGTATGGTACGAGCCTGCATCGCAACGTCCTCTGATTTGAAAAGGAAGTAGACGGCAATAGCAACAATCATCCCTATGCCTGCAACGGTTACAATCCATTGTACAGTATCCATAACGCTATGCCTGATGAAAAGTAAAAGAGCGAAGACGAAGCGCATTTATCAAAACGCTGATTGAACTCAGGGCCATTGCTGCTGCGGCAAAACTGGGATTGAGAGACAAACCATAAGACGAATACAGTACGCCGGCCGCAAGAGGAATGCCGAGTAGGTTGTAGATGAAGGCAAAAAATAGATTCTGCTTGATGTTGCGCATGGTTGCACGAGAAAGTTGCAGTGCGTGAGGTACACTTTGCAGATCACTGTTCATCAACGTGATGTCCGCGGCCTCCATTGCAACATCAGTGCCAGACCCCACGGCAATGCCAACATCGGCCTTCGCTAGCGCAGGCGCATCGTTAATACCGTCTCCCACCATTGCAACACGATTGCCGCTTTCTTGAAGGCGAGAAATTATGTCAACCTTGTTATGAGGGAGTACATGAGCATATACCTCTTCAATGCCAACCGCCGCGGCAACTGCATCGGCCGTAGCCTGGGTATCACCTGTAAGGAGTGCTACACGAAGCCCCATATCCTTCAATAACTGTATTGCATGCTTCGACGTTGCGCGAAGTGTATCTGCAAGTGCAAAGGCAGCTACATGTTTATTGTTGAAGGCAACAAACAGCACTGTCTGAGCCGACTTCTGCCACTGATCTATACGTATCTGAAAGGGGGCTTCCACGGCTATGCTGTTAGTGTTAAGAAGTGCTTTGCTACCAATAAGAATACGATCTCCATTTACACTCGCTTCAATTCCAGCGCCAGGGTGCACAAGAATATTTGATACGTCAACAAGCGATGCGCCATTGGCCTGTGTATACATCGCTATTGCTTCTGCAAGTGGATGCTCGCTCTTTGACTCAATCGAGTGAATCGCAGAATACAGTGCAGCGCCGTCTACAGCATCGCTCACAATACTGTCTGTAACAGAGGGATTGCCAACAGTGATGGTGCCTGTTTTGTCGAGCACAACCATTGTTACCGTATGCGCTATCTCTAGAGCTTCTGCATTGCGAATGAGAAGCCCTCTCTCAGTGCCTTTGCCAGTACCCACCATAATGGCGGTTGGTGTTGCAAGGCCAAGCGCGCAAGGACATGCAATGATGAGAACAGAAACGAGATTGATAATCGCAGTGCTCAGCCGCGTTTCAACGGGTGAGACATCAAACCAAACAACGAACGTAGCAATTGCAATGATCATAACTGCGGGCACAAACCAGGAGCTGATTTTATCTGCGAGCTTCTGGATGGGCGCCTTACTAACCTGAGCTTGTTCTACCATGCGCACGATTTGTTGCAAGGTAGTATCCTTCCCCACGCGAATAGCAACAGCTGTGGCAGAACCAGTTCGATTTACGGTCCCTCCGATAAGTGTATCGCCATCTCTTTTTGCAACTGGAATACTTTCGCCAGTGATCATTGACTCGTCAACTATTGCAGTGCCACGTACAATACGTGCGTCTGTTGGAATACGCTCTCCCGGCCTCACTATAATTGTGTCTCCGAGTACAACGTTGTTGATAGGAATGTCAACTTCCACTCCAACCCGCAGGACTCGAGCAGTTGTTGACTGCAGCCCAAGTAGCTTTCTCATTGCATCAGATGTCTGTCTCTTTGCACGTCCTTCAAGAACTTTTCCCAATGTGATCAGCGCAAGGATTGTAACCGTGGTATCAAAGTAGACGTGTGGGTGCTGACCAGCATCATGAAACAATCCAGGAAAGAGCGTTGCGGTGGCACTATAGATAAAGGCCGTTGATGTACCTACTGCAACAAGTGTATCCATCGTAGCAAGTCTGTGTTGTGCAGCACTCCACGCATCTACGATAAAGCCCCATCCAGCAAACCAGAATACTGGTAGGGTCAGGATGAGCTGCACGTAGTTCACAGAGTGTTCTGGAATGTATGCAAAAATGACAGGGAAAAACATTGCCATCCCTAGCACCATTGTTAATACCGCGAATGGTGCGATAATCCAAAGACGACGAACGAGATCTCTTTGGCCCGTTTCTCGGAAGTCTTCAGGCGTGTGACCCATATCTAGTGGCGTGCATGAGGAACAAACCGGTTCTACCGCAAATGACATTGAAGTGCTCCATGAATAACAGATGTAATCTATCTAGGAGTCTGTAATGAAGCATTGCGAATCAACTTTTGGTGGTCACTTTGCGCGGAATGAGGTGGTCAGTACACTCATATTCCGGAACGATTTACAGCGATACATCCACACTCAACACACTCTCCGTCCGCTGCTGTGTGTTGGGGCCGATTTCAATAAACGACCGACCATCAAATGCTGTGAGATACCGAACATCAGCGCGCACCATTAGCCATGGCAGAGGCTTGTATGATAGGGTAGCCGTGCAACCGCCGGCGGATAATGTGCGATATGGCAGAGGTGCGTTGAACCTATCGTCAGCAAAGATTCCATCCGGATCAATGACAAACTCACCTCGGATTCCCATGAGCACAGCCGCAGACACATCTATGTATCCAGCTATAAAGCCAGATACCATATGCTGTGCCGTGGCATTTGCGTCGGCCAACACAATGGCATAGTTGAATTCGCCGAGTATATGAACGGTAGACAGATGGAGCGTAGAAGCCATGTTGATATACAGCTGTGTTCGGTTGAGTTGCTCAATCGTTTTGCGGCTTACAAACACGTTGCCAGAAATGATGTGCGTTGAGTCACGAAGCCATGTAAGACCCGTCGTTAAGGCTGGCACTCCATCCTCGAGAGCATGTCCGTTAAATGCGGTAACAACATCAGCCTGAAACTCAAGTGCAGGTGATATGTTCCAGAGGTACTTTACGCCACCGAAATAGTTGGGATCGAAAAAGCCAGGGAGGGATATGATGCCGCTATAGTTTTCCATAAGGATCATCGATTCAATGCCTACGTGCGATGAGAACGTCCCGGCTTCGAGACGCATCGCGTCCGTGAGGTAAACGCCGATGTAGGCCTCCTGCAGCCAGTACAAGCTGCTCATCCATGACGCACGTGCGTAATCGCCTTCCTGCAGCGTAACAGAGCCATAGACAGCATCGTACCTGCCACGCACTGTACCCGAGATGATATTGAGACGCACACCATCCCGGGGCGACGATCCAACGAGGTCGTGCATGCCGATGGACGAATTGGAGTTCGAATAGTGCGCTCCATAGACTCCAAGAGTCGCACCAACGTGCACCCACCGGGTGGCTGTGTCAATGATATCGGCTTTGACCGAAACGATGATTGTGCTGAGCAGACAGAAAACAACGCCTAAGCGAATGAGAGTTGTCATGGTTCGATACTACTGAGTGCAACAGATAATGGTTGATGTGATACCCTGCGATGAGCGCGCAATAACAGTATACACGCCTTGGGCAACGTTATGAGGTTGCAGCGTAACAGCGCCTCGCCATTGACGATCGGCAAAGCGTTGGAACGTGGAACACTGTGTGGACGCTACGATGCTACCTTGGAGCGTTGCGATCAGAATATCAACAGGTTCATTCGACGCTGCTTCGACAGCAATATCTATTCCACCCCGTGATGCTACAGCAGACACACGGAGTGGCGTCCACATGCGCACGATGCGCAAGGGAAGTCCACACGCTCGGGTGACTACAATTCGTTCATCCGTTGGCCATGTGCATGATGGAATGCTATCAGGAAAGTTCACGGTTACCGTATGTCGAATGATGGACGTCGTGTCGTAATGCAGCATGCCAAGCAGCGGGATGATTGCCGACGAAGACGAAGCGAGTTCAACTGTGAGCACCGTGGTGTCAGCAGCAGGTCGATCACAACGAATGCTCGTTAATGAGTCGAAATAGACCGAATCGATAAGCGGTAGCAGACTTGAGCCAATGAGTGTGATCTGGTGCGTGATGCGAAGCGGACAATTGAGAGATGTGTCGGTGGCCAACACAACGAGCGTGTCGATATCTCCTATACCAAGCTCGCTTGCATGAATGATCCGATGTGGTTGGACGCGGGAACAGAGCGGGAGCAATACTCCGCGCTCACCAGGCATCGCATTGAACGTTGCTGTTGGTCCGCCGTTGAGTCCGGACCCCCCGCCATCAAGCTCAAAGGTATATCCGCCAAGGCCACGTTGCAATAGCGAGGGTTCCAGAAGAACACGTCCACCACTACCACCACCGCCCGGACCATGTCCTCCTCCGCAGTTACCACCGCGTCCACCTCGCACTACTGCGCGCACGGGTACCACGATTTCGCATGCGTCAAGAACGATAGTTCCTCCTGCTCCACCACCACCAGCACCATCATTGTTAGCGACGCGAGCTTGACTCTCACCATCAACGATTACACGGATCGTATCACCTTGGATGCGTGGTGCACGTAGCACAATAATGCCACCTCCAGCGACCCCATCAGTGCCAACGCCGTTGTTCTGATGTGCACCTCCACCTCCACCGCCTGCGATCAAGCGATCGAACGTTGTATCCCGCACGGCACATCCAGCCATACCGTGCATGCCGAGTGGTAATCCACAACTCCATTGGTCTCCACCACGTCCACCGGCGCCTCCGTTGCCCCCTCCACCACCCCCAGCATTGTGTGCATCGCCCCCTCCACCACCGGATGCCCAGGGAATATGACCCGATACACATTGCGGATCTCGTATGACAAACGACTCACCCTTCTCGCCCGTGCGTCCACTCAACGCAGGATCACATGCCTGTGTGAGTGAACAAGTTCCTCCCTCGTCGGTAGATCGGCGCCCACCGCGATATCCGCGAGCGCTCGCATCAATCTGACTGCCATCAATGATGATGCAAGAGGTTGCCTGGAGTTCGATCACACCGCCACGACGTCCGTCCCACGCCTCACAGGTAAGCGTTGAGTCAACAGTAATCGTATCAGCACGGACAGGCACAACAATCTGATAGACAGCCGTTGGATCAACAGTGATACGCGTTGTGGGTTGAAGAATGACGGTCGAGTCGTTACGACTTATGACCCGCACGGGAACACGTGTTCCTGCTGCACCTGGTATGGTAATCGTCGGTTGTTCGGCGCTATCAATCACTGCACGAACCTGCATGCAGTATAACACGGCATCAAGTGTCGAATCAGGAAAGGTTGAGTCTACAACAGCGCGGATGTACACGAAGCTCGGCGCATCCACAATACGAACAGGATAGCACTGCACCAGTGTGCCACGTACACGACGATGTGATTCACGACTACCATCTTGTGCAAAACTCATGCCCATACTCATGCACATGAGCATCGAGATAATGCCTGTCCGAATATGAAAGATTTGCATCACGATGGCGTGGATCTCGCGGAAGTAATGCAACGGTGTGATTCCGCCTGCTGCAACCCAATAACCCCAACAACAACGCAACTCACCAGTGTGATGTGTTGGATCCACATTATCGTCTATCCTGAAAAAATGACACGGCACCTAACAAAGTACTTACCAACCAAACATACATGATTAGTATTTATCGGGAGCAGGTCAGCTCCCTGGGCAGCCCCCTGTCTATATGTCTGACATTCGTGTGCGTCCGATCATTCGTACTGCAAGGGGCTGGCAACTCGGTCTATCAAAGGTTGTGTGGTCGCGTCCGAATGCACGGGATGTCAATATCACGTCACTCCCGAATGGATCGTACCTCATTGCGTGCATGTACGACGAGTCGGATGCGCAGCGAGAGACTGTTACGTACTGGGAAGTCTCAGCGACGTCGACCAAGCCGTGGGAGCGGATGGGCACTGTAGATGAAGCTGCATCCGGCATCGTGAAGTCTGACATCGAACTGATGTCGAATGGTAACAACGTGGTGCTGATGTACGGTCGTGCACACGCGACTGACTCTGCGAGCTATGTGCGATCGATGAACTATCACCGCTACAACGATGGCGCGTGGAAGGTCATGGGATCACCAAGCCTTGGTGGATCTACTGGACTCTTCCGACATATCAAGGGCGATGTATCGAATGGTGGAACGCTCTTTACCTTGATTGATGCGTATGACTACGACAAGACGGACTGCACACGTCACAAAGTGATTGTAATTGTCGGATCAATTCACACACCACCAGACTCGTGGAAGGTCTTCAGTAATCACGAAGTGTATTCCGAAGGCGATCGCTCGATCTGGTCGGCAGATGCGTCGGTGGGATACGACGATGTGCCGTACCTCGTCACGCAGGAGCTCGATACTCTCCGCGGCAACCCAACATCAGTCGAACAGGACCGCCACGAGGATCTCGAAGCATCATTGCGATATCGCGTTCGCTTGATGGATCCTGCACCCAATCCAACGCAGGGCACGTGCACAGTCCCTGTGTCGGTTCTGCGTACATGCACGATCAATGTTCGACTCGTCGATGCAGTTGGACGCACAATCGAAACTCTGTACGCTGGTCCTGTCGACGAAGGTATTCAGGCAATCACATTCGATGTGTCGGCAATCCCTGCCGGCGCATACCACGTGGTAATCTCCGACCACATCGGTCTTGCAGGCAGCGTTCCGTTAGTGGTGATGCCGTGATTCCGTAGGGGGCGACCCTATGTGGTACGCCCCCTACGGCCGAAACAGATCGGGAATCCGTACGGATTTCGCTCGTTCGGCGTTGTTAGTCCTTCACACAGCGCACAGAAAAACCGTTGCCCATGTAGAATGCGCCACGGTAGCACTTCTGTGTGTTACGTCCGAGGTAGCGCTTCCATGCAAGGTTGTTGTTGCTCACTGTTGAGCTCCACCAGTGTCCGAGTTCACCGTAGCTGTAGAACAGACCGTTGAAGTCGACGAAGCCGGAAGGCAAACCGAAAAAACCGCTGCTGTCATTGCCGTTGCCGTTATTAAGCCAGCCGCTCTTACTCTTCATATTTCCACCAGCGACGGCTGTACCGCCGAGGAAATCAACGAGCGTTGTCCACTCCTGATCCGTTGGCACATGATATCCTGCTGGCGCGAGTACGCGAGGATCTGTCACAGCATACCAGTTGTAAAGCTTGCCGTGTCGCGCACCATTCGCTGTATTATTGTCGTAGTAACACCATGCAGGTGTTCCCTCGTTCGCAGCCTTCTCCCACAATTCATACGTCGATGCATGTGGGATTGAATCCCCATTTCGGAAGGTGCTCACATTCAGATTCGTTGTCATCCACACTTGCGTGCCGATGCGGATCTCGGATGTAGATGGAACCTCCGGTTCGATGACTGTTGATTCCGTGCACGACGACACGATCAATGCAACGCATGCGCAGAGCGCAACAAACACCTTCATCATAGCCCCCTATGTGCGCTCAAGTCTCGAGCGCTGTTGAAGAATGCTGTAAAGATACAATACGGAGTGACTACGTATAATATTGACCTGCTCCCCAAAAATACTACCAACAGAAATGATAGTTTGGTAGTCGAAAGGAGCTCGGTATGGGACGGAAACATCACACGGAAGAGCAGATCATCGGCATGTTGCGAGCAGCCGAGGTTGTTGTATCCAAAGGTGGTACCATAGACGCCTTTTGCAGAGATCAAAAGATCACAGAAGCAACGTACTAACGATGGCGTAAGATCTACGGCGGTGTAGGTCTAGAGCAGGTAAAGAAGCTGAAAGATCTTGAGGCCGAGAACCGACGATTGCGAAGAGCCGTATCGGATCTGACGGTAGACAATCAGATTCTGAAAGAGGTAGCCCGGGGAAACTTTTG
>CANMBE010000019.1 GCA_947495975.1 Ignavibacteria bacterium
ATAACGGTCACCATACCACCGAATTGTCATTGTAGTGTTACGTGTGTAAGACACGTATGCAGAGGGACTCGTTACGTAAACGTATCCCCAGCCATATGTACACTGCGCTATAGCTTGCGATGCACCGAACGCCATAAATGCAAATGCAATAAGCATGAATGCTTTGACCCTAGTGGTCATTAACCGAATCAGTAAAGGTTGGTTCATTTTCTCGGCCCCTAAATTCTGTGAGAAACAATCAATTTTTGTTTGAATATCATTTGATGATGCACGAGATCAAGATGTAAAAAATCAATCTGTGCAAGTTAAAACGAAGACACTTATCCACATCGTAACATTGCCAATTTACCTATTCTAAGGTTAAAATATAGATTTAGGCTATGACAAGCAGATATTTTTCTTCCTTAGACATTCCTCAGTTTTTAACGAGGGAAACGACGCTCCTACGCTGTCCTTCGAAGAAAAGCTCTAAATAATAGACTCCAGAGCCGATTGTTGGGAGAGCTACACAAGGAGCAGATAAGACCTGCTGATCAATATTCAGCACCAAGCTACCCTGAATTGTGTAAAGCCTAGCTTTATATGGGAGTTGGGGAGACAATGCGGTGTTAATAACGAGATTGTTGCCTACGAAATAGGCGGTGATGACTCCCTTTTCTCCAGAATCTTTGTCCTGCACCCCAGTTGTCACGAGAGTAGTGAATCGGGAAGGAGAACCAAACTCGTTTGGTTTGCCATTTGTTTTACCAACGGCCCGCCAAAAATAGTCTGTGCCACCTAAAAGCCCAGAATACGCGCAGGTGCCGCTATTTGACAGAAATTGAAAGTCTGGTGCCTCAAAAGATACACTTCTAGAAACCTGTGTGCTATACGAATCAAAAGCAGGAGACGTTGTATAGCTAAAGACACCAGCAAGCGGAACATTTGTAGATCCAGAAATTGGCACAAGAGGAGTAAGCCCTTGCGATGGTCTAGAAGTGGTAGTAAATGAGGCCGTATCGCTCCATCTGCCGCTGGCCGTATTGTTGTACGCTATTACACGCCACCCATAGGTAGTACCTGGCTTAAGCGTGGGTGCGGTGCAGCTTGTCTCCGTAATTCTAAAAATCTCTAAATCTGGGGCTTTGAATGACTGTTTCGATGTAAGCTGAAGGTCATAAAAACTCGCTAGTGGAACACTTGTCCAAGTAAACCGAACGTTCATGGTATCCACATTCCCAGTTCGGTTTGGGTTTATCGTGCTCGATGCAGGCAATACAGTTGTAGAATTTGTAGTAAACGGTGATGGAGCTTGATCTGGTCCCGGCCCATATTGGCCAACAGCGTGGCATGTCCAAAACGATCTCGTAGCGATTGGCAATGATGCGATGGTAAGAGGTGGGCGGTTAGAAGAATCCTTAGCGATAACGCTACTATCAACCAATCGTTTAACCGTTACCACGTATCGAATAGCCCCCTGCACCTGATCCCAAATAAAGAGGGGTCTATCGGTTGCAACGTCTACGGCGTCAAACGGAGGTGTAACAAGTCTTGGGGCCGGTGGGCTCGTTACAAAAAAAGCTTGTGTGCTCGGGCGTCCAACAATCGTGTCGCTCAAGGCGCGCACGTACCATGTAAACTTTGACACAGGAAAGAGCTTCGTTCCGGGTGAGAAAGAATTTGTAGTGAGGACTGTATCAATCGCAACAATTGGCGACCCAAATCCAGTAATGAGAACACGGTATTGTTGAGCACCAGTTACAGCAGACCAGCGAAAAACATGCGAAGGCTGAACAGCTATTGTGTCTTTTGCAACAACTGTTGGACTGATAATGGTAACAATCCCCAAACGTGTTGTGAATTGGAAAACGTCTGACCACGGACCGTAGCCTGTTGGAAGCTTGCCACGAACTCTCCAATACAACTTTGTGAAATCC
Organism: Ignavibacteria bacterium; assembly: GCA_947495975.1. Lineage (GTDB taxonomy): Bacteria > Bacteroidota > Ignavibacteria > Kapaibacteriales > Kapaibacteriaceae > UBA10438. Next base: position 1,917 of record CANMBE010000019.1, read on the forward strand.
GCAACATTCGAAAGTGTTGTATCTAAACGCCTCGTTGAAAAGCGGGCGTAGTTAGTTGCAAACGTTTGAACCTTGGACAGCTCAACTTGATATTCACCATTTGAAACAGCATCTGTCCACTCAAGCTTTGGTGCTGCAATTACTTCGGTAGCATAGTTTTCTGGAGTAATGAGACGTGGAGCAAAGCATTTCGCATAGCCAATCATGAATTCGCCATACATCAACTTGTTTACTGTCAAACGTTTTGTTGCAGCAGAATAGGTAGCTACTACCGGGCTAAAATCTTCTTTGCCTTCTTTAGCACGATGATAGAGCTTGATCTGGTCAGGAAACACAACACCTGGAACAGCTCCGATCTCAAACGTCATGGTTCCAGCTATGAGTGCTGAATCCTTTGCGCGGAAAACCCAGCGAGTAGGAAGAACACCGCAAGAGACATCGTTAGTGAAGCTAATATCGTGCGGAGGGTATGAGTGGCGCTCGGCTACTGCCGAGGTGGTATCATCAACACGTGTTAACGAGATAGAAAGATGAGTGTTGCTGTCCGAACGCGTAAATGAAACGTTCCCGAAAGTAGTAATGCGCCTGTAAGCGCCCGTCATGAACATCGCTTGCTTCAAAACTCTATATGGTGTGAATCCATTAACAGCGGGGTTCTCCAGCTTGACCTGAACAACTCCATCTCTGCTTACTTCATGTGCAATCACACTGCTCGTGGCGGAGCCATACCCTATGAGAATACTTCCATTTTCAAGTTCCTGGGCACTGCCCATTGTATTGCTGTAAATGTCCGGTGTTGGCCTAAACTCGAACACCCTCTTTACAGTTTTTGCATTCTCATTTACTTCATATTCTACCGCTCGGGAACGTTGCGGTTCTGGTTTAAGATTTCCATTATCAAACATCAGGATTGTACCAGCGCTCGTTCTCGTTACAGTATGCTGATGTGAAAAACCCACAAAACCATCGAGAGTGTCATTGAGCCACGAAAATTGGTTGTTCTTTGATTTTGTGCCACCAAGACGCCACATTACTGCGCCTGACTGCCTGTTGATCTTGATTACTTCATCGAGATGTCGACAAGAAATAAGAAGATTACCGTCATCATCTTTTACTATTGAATTGATATGGATATAGTCAACATATGCAACATCAAGTTGCACGTCTTCAGTTGCGTCTGTTACAGGAATGTGATCTAGTGATTTCCATTCAAATAATGTAACTCCGCTAAAGGTTCTCTCTTGAACAATGTTCTCGAGAACGGTTGCATCTGTCTTTCCACCGGTAACAATTCCCGACAAATCCATTTTGCGTTCTTTAGCACCGAGAATGAGATACGAGGTATCAGTAATAATACGACACTCATGAAAATCAGTTATACCAGTTCCGGAGTAACGCAGAGTATCAATAATTTTGCGCTCAATATCACGCCGAATGTAAACTGGTATTTGAGCCAGGACGGTAAAATGTGAAAACCATTTAAAGTTATACGGCATCACATTAGCGTGTTGTCCAGTATAGGTCCTGAACATGTTCTTACCAGCGTGATCAAGCACAGAAAAAGAGTCAACCGCGTTGGGAGCTATGAAGAAATATCCAGGTGCTGGGTCTTTGAAAACAGGGAGAGCCAGATCTTTAAATCCGGTTTGACCATATACTGGAAAAGACACACAAACAATGGTCAACCATGCAATGACCACTGAGGACAAAAATGTCGATATTAGAGACGAACGCATGAGATATTTCAAACTCAACATTATAGTACTTTGCTGCTATTGGATAGGGCTCGTCTCTCCACCAACCCTGACAGGGGGCTTTTTGTTACAGCCCACTGAAGAGTATCCATTTACACGGGTTGGAGTAAACACATTTTTTGGCATGAACGTAATCTACGCAAGCCAAAATTCACTTTTGCTAGCCACTAATCAGGATCTCTTCCGGTCATCTGACAATGGCGAAACGTGGGCGACAATTGCTGAGCCCCTTATCTACAGAAATATTACGGCGATTCTTCCACACGGAGACACCGTTTATGCTGGAACGTCGCACGGGGCAATTCACCGCACAACAGATCATGGTTTAACGTGGAAGCAGCACTCGCAACCAGTAAACAGTGGGCCAATAACCTCCATCTTCAACACAAATGGGCAAATTGTTGCGTCGTCAGACGAGCTCATTGCATCTGCCCCACACAATGGACCCTATGCGGCGAGTCTTTTAGACAGTACGCTCATCCTTCAGCACACATCCGGTGCCCAAGCTCATATCCAGTGCACAGCTTTTGTTGGAGCAACAGCAGTAGAGATACATGGCTCAACAATATTCATTGCGGTAAAACGGGCTGGCATATTGACGTTAGAGATAGAGAATCCCACCATTTCGCACGTAAAGATGGACTACTTAGAGGGAGCGTTTATCACCACGCTGGTGCTTCAGGATGGATATCTCTATGCCGGTTTGAAGCTTGGCCAAGGCGGAGTTCATAGAAAGCCATTGGCCGGAACTAGTTGGGAGCCAGTCATCAATGATCGGATTGCTGGAATTGTAGAAGTAACGGCCCTCGTTGCAAACGAACGAGGGGTTTATGTTGCCAGCCGCGAGCACGGTGTATCCTTCATTGGCCGATCAACTCAGCTCATGCGGTCTATCAGTGATGGACTTCATCACGCCATCATCCAAACTATTAGCGAAGTAGATTCAATGTTGATTGTTGGATGCCGGCTGCGCGGAGTTCTACGTCTTACCAAACAAGGAAGAGACTTAGCAATACTAAGTGACGATATCCCGCAAAGTCCCGAATACATGGTAGGTACAGTTGGACGCACCATAGTTGTGGGATTCGCTGATGGGAAGATAATCCAGAGTAACAACAATGGTAAGACATGGGATTCGCTTCCTAGTCCATTTGCCAGGGCCACGTTAAATACCATTGTTGGGCATGGGAACGTGCTCTATGCTACTACTACTTCTGGAGTGTGGCACAGTTCTGATCTGGGAGGTACATGGAAATCTCTACATGTCAACCTGGAGCGAGAAAACATACAGAAGGTTGTTGTGCATGACAGCGTCACCATTATCATGACCACGGCTAAAACATTTTTACTGCGGCCAAACGGCGAGCTAGAAAACTTTGATCCAAAGATTCCAGAAGAAGAACACCCACCTAAAATTATAGACGCTGTGGTGTATGGCCATAAGATATATGGCACAGGATACCCTGGCTTCTATGTCAGTGACGACTTTGGACGCACCTGGAAGTCACACACAATCTCTAAGACAATGATTTTACGAACTCTTGCAATCACAAAGGGATTTATCTACGTTGCAACGGACATGGGAAAGATTCTCTCCTGCCCCCTACCGTAGTTCACCAAGAATTACATTAATATTTAACGAGAGGGACGATTGTGTGGGCACAATCAGAAAATTGTAGGATCAGATAGTAGGCACCGGAGGCCAGTGATTGAATTCCGATAGATCTAGAAACAACATCTCCATTCGTAGCTGAATAGACTAAGGTTCCCTGAAGAGAATAAAGGTCAACACGCGCTAGCTTCTGCTCTGGGTTTGGAATTCTGATGAAGAGATTATCTCCAACAACGTTGGCAGTGATAGCATCACTTGGCGTATGTTCTTCATCTACCTCGGTAACCGCCTTTACAGTAGTAAAGCTTGCTATTGCCCCGTATTCATCAGGATTACTCCGACTCTTGCCGATGGCTCGCCAAAAGTATTCAGTTTCCAGACGCAGTCCAGCATACAAGCAATTCCCACTCCCCGAGAAAAATTGAAAATCTGGAGCGTCAAAAGAAGCATCACGAGACACTTGAACAGCATATGAAGAATAGCTCTCAGAGGTGCTGTACCGAAAGACGCCAGAGAGCGGCACATCAATTGAACCAGCAGCCGGTGAACGTGGTGTTAAACCTTGTGAAGGGCTAGAGTTCGTCGTAAATGATGCCGTGTCTGACCAAGTACCGGTGGCAGTATTGTTGTATCCAAAAACACGCCACGCATACGTCACTCCAGGTTTTAACGAAGGAATGACTACCGAATTCTCTGAGACTCCAAACGCCTCATAATCAGGGTTCCTGAACGATTGCTTCGAAGTAATCTGTATGTCATAAGAACGAGCAAGTGGTGCTAGCGTCCAAGAAAACATGACGTTTAATGTGTCGATATCTGAAGCACGCTTTGGCCCAACTGTCCTCGCTGCAGCAAGCGTCGTAACAGCGCTCGTAGTGAATACACTTGCTATTGCATCTGGCCCACGACCATACACCCCAATTGCATAACAGGTCCAAGAAGCTCTAATGGCAGTTGGAAGTGACTCGATTGTGAATGACGGCATCGCTGCCGTGTCCAATGACACAGTTGATCCATCGGCCAATGACTTTATTGTTAAAACATACTTGATTGCCCCTGGTACCACGTTCCAATCAAAGACTGGATAGTCCGTGGGTACATTCTCTGCATCAAACAGTGGAGAAACGAGTAATGGTGCAAGAGGGCTGGTAACAAAAAAGGCACTGGCACTCATACGCCCCTTCACAGTGTCATAGAGAGCCCTAACCTGCCACGTATATTTTGTATTTGGAGCAAGCAATGCGCCCGGCTTGAAAGAAGAGGGAACCACGATAGTATCAAGTACTGGCAGCAATGATCCATTCGCCGTAATAATCACGCGGTATTGCGCAGCTCCAAACACTGGAGACCAACTGAATGATTGATTTGGCAGAACAGCAATGGTGTCAACAGTAGCAGCAGGCGCTGCTATGAAAGGGATGCCGATCTGCGTTGTGAATTGAGAAACCTCAGACCATAGACCAAAGTTGGCCGTTTCTTTGCACCTGACGCGCCAGTACAGTGTTGAGAATGCTGGCACAGACGTAAGTGTTGTATCTAGCCGACGCGTGAGGAATCGTGCATAGGTGTTGTCAAAGGCAGGCGAGGTAGAAAGCTCAACCTGATACTCGCCGGTCGTCAGAGCCTCAGACCATGCGAGCATGGGAGATGAGGTAATCTCGGTAGCAAAATTTGGAGGCGACAGAAGGGTTGGTGAAAAACACTCATCGTAGCCAATTAAAAACTCGCCAGCCATTAACCTGCCTACCACGATCCGTTTCTTCGTGGCGTTGTAAGAAGTTTCAACGAGTGTAAAATCACCCCACCCCTCTCTAGGCCTGTGGTATAGCTTAATCTGATCTGGAAAATCTACGCCTGGCACATCACCAACATCAAATGCCATAGTTCCCGCCACCAGCATCGTGTCCCGAATTCCGATGACCCATCGAGTGTCAAGAACTCCACATGCCCTTTCATCTATAAAGCTTACATGATGTGGTGCATACGAATGGCGTTCAGCAGTGGCCGTGGTAGTATCATCTATGCGTTTCAAAACAATTGAAAAGTGCGTTGAACTGTCTCCGCGAGCAAAAGACACTGAACCTAGGGATGTAAGTTGTTTATACGCACCGGTCATAAACATTGCTTGTTTCAGAACCCTATACGAGCTGACGTTCGCTTCTCCATCGGTACTAATCTGCACATGCAGTTTCCCGTCGCGGCTTACTTCTTGAGCTAACAGGTTGAGGGAATTAGTTCCGTATCCGATAAGCAGATTTCCATTTTCAAGCTCTTGTACGCTACCCATCGCAGACGAGTGAACCGTTTGAGCCGGAACGTACTGAAATACTCGGCTAACCGTAAGGGCAACTTCATCTATAGCGTATTCTACAGCCCGCGATGCACGAGGAGCGGGCTTGAGGTTGCCATTGTCAAACAAAAGAAGCGTACCCGCAGCCGATCTACTCACACTGTGCTGATGTGAGAATCCAAAGAAGCCATTCGTAGTGTCATTCACGAACCGAAACTGATTACCCTTTGACTTTGAGCCTCCGAGTCTCCACATCACAGACCCATCCAGACGATTGATCTTGATTATCTCATCAAGATGCCTGCAGGAAACAAGAATGTTGCCGTCAGTGTCCTTGTAAACTGCATTAATGTGGATGTAATCGATATTCTGAACATCCAGTGCAACGTCTTCTGTTGCATCTGTTACAGGGATGTGGTCAAGTGACCGCCATTCAAACAATGTGTTTCCGCTAAAGGTTCTTTCTTGAATCACGTAGGTTATAACATTCGCATCTGGTTTTCCACCAGAAACTACCTGCGACATATCTACCGTAGTGTTCGCTGAGCCTAAAATTAAGTATGACGTGTCTGAGATAATCCGACATTCGTGAAAATCTGTCTCGTAGCCTTCAGATGCACGCAATGTATCGATGACCTTAAGGTTTACATCACAGCGAATGAATCCAGGTATCTTAGCAACTGCATTGAAGTATGTTATCCACTTATGTTCATAGGGTTGCACGTTCGTATGCTGCCCAATTTTTACTCTTTGGACATTCTTGCCTGAATGATCAATAACAGAAAACGAATCTGCAACGTTGGGCCCCAAAAAAAAGTAGCCAGGTGCTGGGGTGCCAAGAACCGCAACCCTTAGGTCTTTAAAAGCCGTTTGACAGAATGCTGGGAGACCACACGAAAGAAAAGAGGCTGCAAAAAAAAAACTAACACCGACGCTCGATAATAAACGCATTAGACTTGTAACCATACGTAGAAGAACACAAAACAGTGTTATACGTTACAAAGCTATTTTCACCAGACGAAATATGAGGCCTACATGAAGGTGATCATTTCACAACACGTACAAAAGCAATTCATTTTACTATTGAAAATGTACTCCTTAAAATCATTGTGTCTCGTTGGCATAACCCTGATACTAGCAGGTATAACAGTACGTTCCCAGTCTGTAACGAATGCCACAAACAAGGAACGTGTTGATACAGCAACATATACCATGCCACATATTATTGTAACTGCCGTTCGTGCTGAAGAAAACATACTTGAGATACCTTTGGCTATTACCATTGTACCATCAATGGTACTTCAGACACAACGCGGATTTGGTATTGATGGTCTTTTATCCCTCGTCCCGGGTGTAATAGGTCAGTCGCGGTCAGGGGGCATTGACTCTCGTGTTCAAATTCGAGGCTTTGGTGCACGCGGCGCTGGACAGCGATCAAACGCGGGCACTTCTCGGGGAATCCGATTCTATACCGATGGTATACCGGAAACGGAGCCTGATGGCCGCACGTCCTTTGACCTCATCAATACGGTTCACGCATCACGTGTAGAGGTCATTCGCTCCAATGCCTCAACGCTATGGGGCAATGCATCTGGAGGTATTGTCTCCGTCTCCACCGTCCCTGCTTCGCGTGAGGCCTTCGCTGATGCAGGCGTATCCCTTGGGAGTTTTGGCTTTCTCCGTCAGTCGCTACTCGCCAACACACCAATGGGAGACGGTCAAGCGTACGTATCGGTCACAAACACTGCATTAGATGGTTGGCGTCAGCACTCTCGTGGGTTTCAGACACTTGGCACAATTGGCATGATCACAAAACCTGCTGATCAGACGTCAGTGAATGTATTTGTAACAGGCGCTACAAACCAATACGAAATCCCAGGTCCGCTTACGATCGATCAGTGGCGCACTGATCCACAACAGGCACAGAATGACTCAACAATCTACTACCCGTCCTTTGTTCAACGAGATGAACACCGAAACAATAGCCTTGTTCGCATAGGAACCACCGTTGATCATTCATTCAGTATCGAAAGTGGTTTGTCTGCAACAGCATTTGTGCAGAGCAAAAAACTCGAACGCTCCGAAAGAAATACATGGCGAGATTTTAACCGCTTTCATATTGGCGGAAACGCGATATATCGTAACACGCAGATTCTTGACACGGAAATGCAAAACCGTGTTTTGGTAGGGGGCGATGTCCAATTTCAAGATGGTGCGGTTCTATTCTACAATCTCAACCCTACTACCAGGGCAAGAGGAACCACGCTGCGGCAAAACAAGCGCGAAGCTGCACTCAACCTGGGCGCCTTTGTTCAAGATGAATTTATGTTGGGGCTATTAAGTGTAACTGCCGGACTTCGCTATGACGCTATCACATACAACAATCAAGACTTCATCAATCCGCTCGCTGATACATCCGTTTCGTATTCCCGACTTATCCCAAAGCTAGGATTTACATATCGCCTGGCGCCCCTTGCCAACTTCTATGCTAGTCTCGGCGGAGGAATAGAAGTGCCGGCAGCAAATGAAACTGATCCACCTGCCGTGATAGGTATTACAACACCGAGCAAATCAATGAACCCTCTGTTGAAGCCAATTGTGAGTACAACGTATGAGGTAGGTTTGAAGGGCATTACGAATATGGACCATAGCTTTCTAAAATCACTTCAATATGATGCAGCAGCATTCTACATCGCCATTGAAAATGACATTGCGCCGTACAACAGCGGTGCCTTCTTCACTACAATTGGAAAGAGTAGGCGTTTGGGTTTTGAGTTTGGTGGTGTTGCTATAAGTGAGATAGGGCTAACGCTTGCTGCAAGCATAACGATACTGTCAACTGAATACATTGACTACGTCATCGACTCTAGCTACATCGATACGAATCTAGCCGGGCGCACATCAAACTATTCTGGTAATGAACAATCTGGTATACCACCATTTAATGCCACCGTTCGTATGCGCTATGATATGCCAATATTTTCTGGGCTCTACGCCGAGATTGAATCGCGAACTACTGGCGCGTATTACGCAGATGATGCAAACACTATAACTGTTGATGGCTGGACAACGATATCGGCAACAGCTGGTGTGCGAGTTCCGTTGATAGATCAATCACTGGCACTTGACGTATTGGCTCGGGTAGACAATCTTATGGATGTTTCCTACATGGGATCTGCGTGGATCAATCCAGATATCACACAAGGTGGAACACCATACATTGAATCAGGACTGCCACGCAATGTGATGCTCACAGTTGGATTGCATTACACACCGTAGTGTCTATCTCTGCAGTGGACTATCAGATCGAGTAAATGACCCACTGCGGATGACATCAAGGATATGATAATAACCAAGTTTACGAGCTCGGAGAAAACCTAGCCATGCCATATCTGCAAAGCGACCGGTTTTCAATAACTCAAAAAGCCATTCACTTGCATAGTCGGGTTTTTCTTGACGCATACCAGCGCCGATTTCCAACAACCACTTGCGATTGAACTTCTCTTGTGATCCAATTGTTGGAGTCATGATAATCGGAAGACCAAGGCCTGCGTAGAACGATAGCTCGCTTGGCTTCGTCCACAGAATGTCTGTTGTGCGTATAGCAGCATTAAATGCTTGGAAATAGCCTTCAAGATCTGGAGCATAGATTACCGATACAGAAGCATCGGCTCCAACAGTCTTTGCCTTTGCCGCCTCAAACAAATCGCGCACTTCCGGTCGGTTGCCAGCAACCAGGTTTAGGTGCATTGTACCTGCCCTTAATCTCTCCTTGAATGTTTCCAGGAGAGACGTACCAGTTTCAGTCAAGGCACCTGCTCCACCAACTGCATACGTTATGGTTAACACTCTCTCATGCTTTAATGGATGTGCATCATTGGGTCCAAGAAAGTGTTCAACGCTTTTGCCATGGAGCGTATGAAACCTGCCAGTTGGATCAAGCACCTTAAGACGAATCGAAAGATCATGCTTGAGAGTTGCAAGATCTCGTCCACCAAGCAACGCATCATCTAATGGGAAACCAGTTAAATATATTCGCTCATCAGAAACACCGTATGAACGAAGGCGTTGTGCGGCCTTACCACACGGAGCGAAATAGTTAATGCTTGATTCCCACGGATCTTTGGCAACCCAAACGCGATTGAGATCGGCATCACAGATCACGCAGTAGATGGGTTGATGTGCGGCCTTATCTGCAACAAGAGCCGGAACATAGAATGAGGTGAGAAGGGGCTGAGGTTTTGCGGCAATGATCCTAGCGATACCAGCTCCAAGCCCCTGCTTCAATTGCGATTCAAGGGCATCTACCTGAAACGTAGAATGAGACAGGTTGCGGATTGGATAAAGCGAAGGAATGTGCAATAGCGAGTCGAGCATGCTAAACAGTTGCTTCCCAACAAAAGGCAGACCTTTGGCGCGCGAGAAGATCTCGTATAAGCGCAGGTATCGTTTCCACAGTTTGCGCTCGGAGTCTGAGGCAAGGTCATTATCTCCTGCAGCTAACAGTCCACCATCGGCTTCATGCCGAAAAGGAGATACTGCCCGCATGTGGCCATAGCCCATGTCAGCAGAGACAACCCAAAACTTTTTGTCAAGCTCATCCATTTTGCAAAACTACCGCACCTTAAATGAAGCCATCGTGAAAATGGCAAGCATTATGGCAACAATATAGAATCGCGTTACAATTTTTGATTCGTGCCAGCCGCTCTTTTCAAAATGGTGATGGAAGGGGGCCATTCTAAAGATGCGCCTGCCCTCACCATATCGCCGTTTGGTATACTTAAACCAGAGCACCTGAAGAATCACCGAGAGTGTCTCTGCAAAAAAGACGCCCCCTACTATTGGCAACAGAAATTCTTTTTTAATGAGAACACACAACACGCCGATGGCTCCACCCAGAGCAAGAGAACCAGTATCGCCCATAAAGACTTGTGCCGGATACGCATTGTACCAAAGGAAGCCCATGGCGGCGCCAACAATGGCAGCGCAAAAAATTGCCAACTCATCCGTGCCCCGTAGGTGCATGATGCTGAGATAGTCAGCAAAGAATGCATTGCCACTGAAGTATGCAATAACGGCAAGCGTTAGAGCGCTCACTCCAACCGTGCCTATGCAGAGACCGTCTAATCCATCGGTTAGGTTGACGGCGTTTGATGTGCCCGTGATGATGAAAATTACGAGAGGGATGTAGAGAATGCCGAAATCAAAATTCGTCATCTTCTCAAACGGAACAGTTGTAAGTGTTCGCCATGGTATTAGCTCTTGTGAATACCATTCTGGAAAGAAGTAGATAGAACAACCAACAACAAGACCAACCACTACCTGGCCAACAATCTTGTAACGTCCAATAAGCCCCTTGGGATATTTCTTAACAACTTTCAAATAGTCATCAAGAAAGCCAACGCCTCCCAGGGCGGCCGTTGTGAAGATGGCCATGATCACATACATATTGAGGATGTTAGCCCAAAGAAGTGTTGGCAGAAGTATTGCGGCCAAAACAATGAGCCCACCCATTGTTGGTGTACCGGCCTTGAGAGAATGGGTGCCTACCTGCTGAAGTTCTGACTTTGATTGCTCTCCAATTTGCAGACGCTTGAGAGCGGCAATGATGCTAGGACCAAGGAGGATCGCAATGAGCAAGGCCGTTATTGCAGCCGCTGCAGCGCGGAACGTAACGTACCCAAAGAGATTGATCCCAGGTACGTCTGTGAAAGATCGAATCCAAAGGGTTAGCTGATAGAGCATGGGTGCAGATATTTGTTAACAATACTACGCAAGAGCTTCAATCACACGTTCCATCTCCATTCCTCGAGAGCCTTTTACGAGGACAACAATTCCATCACCGGCAAGTTCGCGTAAATCAACGGCACATCCACTGTGTGTTTCATGAAGAACTACATGTGGGCTGTTGACTATCTCAGACGCTTTGCGAAATTCATCGCCCATTAAGATCACAACATCTGCATTGTATTCTGCTTCGGCAATCATATGCACGTGTTCTTCTTCAGCCGCTGTTCCAAGTTCTCGCATATCTCCAAGCACAGCAACACGCCGGCTTGCGGGAAAACGCTTGAGTGTTCGAAGTGCCATTCTCATTGACTCGGGGTTGGCATTGTACGAGTCATTCAGTATGGTGAGACCTGGCACACGCTCTACCTTCATCCGGGCGTAACCATGACCAGAAGGAGGTTCATACGACACGAGCGCAGACTGCACATCGGCAGGATGAATCTGCATGGCCCATGCCACAGCAAGCGCACATGTAGCGTTATATGCTGCAGCCAGTCCATGTGTACGCATTGGTGCGCGTAGTGTGAATGTGCCATGAACAATGTGAATTGTTGGACGCACGTCAGCATCAAATGAAACATCAGGGTGAATCTCGGCTCCAGTCTCAACGCCAAAGGTGATGCATCGCGTAAACGTGTTTGCGTACGGTTCAAGTCGCTCATCATCCATGTTTACTAGTGCCAGTCCATTGTGGTCGCGTAGCCAATCAAAGAGTGCTGTCTCCTCTCGTTCAACACCATCGAGATCGATGAGTTTTTCGAGATGCTCCTTTCCGATGTTCGTAATCAGACCAATTGTTGGCTGCACCATTGCACACAACAATTCAATCTCACCAGGTTCATTCGTTCCAATCTCTATCACCGCAGCTTGATGTTCCACCGTGAGCTGCAAGAGTGTAAGGGGCGTACCAATCTGATTGTTGTAGTTGGCCTGTGTCTTTAGCACCTGCATAGATGAAGACAACACGTGAGCAACAAGATCCTTGGTAGATGTCTTGCCGGCAGCGCCAGCGATTGCAACTACTGGAATTGCAAACCTACGTCTGTGATACCAACCAAACGATCCCAAACACGTTAGCGTTGAGGGTACAACAAGAATCTTTGAGGGATCAATCGAAAATGGGAAGCCTGTGACTGAGCGTTCAATAACAATAAGTGACGCGCCTTTTTCGATGGCAGTTGAAATATGATGATGTCCGTCAAATTGCTCACCGCTTAGTGCAATAAACGCGTTGCCTGGAACGAGAGAGCGCGTATCCGTGCTAATACCAACGATGTGTAATGACTTTTGAAGATGAGAGGCAGCACCTCCCGCAATCACCTGTAGGTCTTCATAGTCAAAAGCAGCCTGGTTTGTCATGCTCGCCTCTCAGCAACTCGCAACCGCGCACTGCGCGCGCGTGGATTATCGCGCACTTCATGAGGAGAAGCCTCAACAGCTTTCTTTGTAATGGTAGTAAGGGTTGGACCGTTACTTCTAAAGATATTCTTCACAATACGGTCTTCTCCACTGTGATAACTCATCACAACAATGCGTCCGCCCGGCGCTAAGAGAGGAATGATGGATGTGAGTGTATCCTCCAAACGTTGCAGTTCCCGGTTTACAGCAATCCGCAGTGCCTGAAAAAGCCGCGCCATCGTCTTTGGTTGATGTTGCGGTGGAATCTGTTGTATGACGATATCTCGCAGATCGGCCGTTGTTGCAAATGGAGCAAGGTGGCGGCGCTGAACTATCGCCTTTGCAAGGCGCCAGGCTTGTGTCTCATCTGCATAGTCTCGAAAGATTTGCGCTAACTCTTGATCGGTACGTATGTTCAGAATATCAGCTGCTGTTTCGCCCTCAGGCATAAAACGCATATCAAGGGGCGCCATGTGTCTGAAGCTAAAACCTCGATGGTGATGATCAAACTGAAAGGAAGACACGCCAAGGTCTAGAAGCACGCCGTTCAGGTGCAGCCCTCGTTCCGAAATATGTGATGCCATAGTGTCAAAATTGTCGTGTACAAGAATGAGCCGCGAGGCATCGCCGCGCAAAAGTTCGTCTTCGAATCGAATCTGACAATGTTCTATGGCCTTTTCATCAGCGTCAAAGGCAAAAATACGAGCGTCGCCTGAAATCTGCTCTAACATCGCCGAAGTATGTCCACCACCACCCAAGGTGCCGTCTACAAAGACCCTTCCCTGCGTCACAGCAAGGTGTTCGATGCACTCTCGAAGCATCACAGGTGTATGATAGGTTTCTACGTTGAGGCGTGCCATATCCGGAATTTGCTCATTTTAGACGTGAAGAACTGGAGTAGATCATGAAATGGAACACTGCACTGTTCCCCATTCTTGTTGCCATATTCGTTTTGGTCACTGGGCTTTCGATTGAGAAAAGCCCACAGAATGATCGCGGAGAAGAGGTGTACCGCCAATACTGTCAGCGCTGTCATGGTTCTGACGGAGCTGGTGGCAAGGGGCTGTTCAACATCAGCGAGCGCAAGATTTGGCAACAGTCTCCTCGTGAAATTATCCGTGTTGTGGCCTTTGGCGCCAGTGGAAGAAACGTATACGGCAAGACGGGATTGAGAGTGGGCATGCCACCGGCCCCCTACACAGATATCGATATTGCCGCTGTCTCAGTCTATGCGATGAAGGTACTTGGAAAGCGTGATGTGAAAATATCGGCTGATGACGTTTCCGAGGTAAAGCGGAAGCACGTCACGGAACTTCGCAAACGACTCGAGAAATAAATCGGTTCAAAGAAACACGCTCAGTGATGATACGCCAAGGGGCTCAACAGACATAAATGCCTCTGCATAGCGCACGCCGATGCGACTGCCTTGATACAGTGCACGAGCTTCGATTTCTTGCAGAAACTCAGGTCGCGAAATGAAGGTTGCGGGCTCGTCGCTTACGTAACTCTCAGGCATATGAAACTGAGAAGAGAACGCACGAACCGATGCCATTTTTGCATCGAATGAATTTGTGATGTCAACGTACAGGTCTGGACTGCGTGGAAAATCATACTGCTGTTGAAAGCATAACATTCGGTCTGGACGATGGGGCTGTTGAGCCGCGCCGTTACGATGAGATTCAAATTTTGTGAGTCCAGCCAAAAATGCTGCAGCACGTGCTAAACGATTGACAGCTTCATGATCAGGATGTCGCTCTACGGGTGGTGGAATCAACAGCAGTTTTGGTTTCCACGCACGCAACGCAACAACAACTGCAAGGATGTTTTCGTTGGTGTGCATGATGTTCCCATCTGGTAGATGAAGACACACGCGGTGTTCAACACCCAAGATTTTTGCTGCGGCTATTGCTTCTTTTTCTCGCAGTTCAGGAGTACCACGAGAGCCAAGTTCGCCAGCCGTGCAGTCTACAAAAACAACCGTGCGACCTTCGTTGGTAAGATTCTTAACGGTACCTGCACAAGATAGTTCTGCATCGTCTGGGTGTGCAGAAAGCACCATGGCATCTACACTCATTCCACATCTCCAAGAGTATCAATCTTAGCAATGCGTGCCGCGTGCCTGCCACCTTCAAAGTCAGTTGCTAAAAACATGCGAATAATATCCAGTGCAAGTTCTGGCGAGACGATGCGTTGTCCAACGGCAACCATGTTTGCATCGTTGTGCATACGAGCAAGTTGCGCCATTTCAACCGTAGTGCAGTTTGCAGCACGAATGCCTCTCACCTTGTTGGCAGCAATGGAGATACCAATACCGGAGCCGCAGATCAATACACCATAGTCTGCGCGTCCGTCGCGAACGAGGTGGGCTGCAGCTACGCCGTAGTCTGGGTAGTCTGCAGAGTCTACAGAGTATGTTCCAACATCAAGAACAACTGCACCGCTATCAACGAGCATTTGCTTGATGGCTTCTTTATACATGAAGCCTGCATGATCAGATCCAATTGAGATGGTCATCAACGAACTCCTGTGCTACCAAAACCACCCTCGCCCCGAACCGTTTCAGTGAGTTGTTCAACGAGATTCCATTCTACATGTTCATGGCGTGCTACAACGATTTGCGCAATGCGTGTTCCTCGTTCAATCACAACATCCACTTTGGAAAAGTTGGCAAGTATCACCTGAATCTCACCGCGATAGTCGCTATCGATAGTACCAGGTGAGTTCAAGGCAAATACACCCTGTTTTGCAGCGAGGCCACTGCGAGACCGAACCTGCATTTCGAATCCGCGTGGTATTGCAACACTTAGTCCGGTAGGAACCATTGCAACCTGCCCGGAACCAAGTGTTATTGGCAAATCAACAGCGGCATAGACATCCATGCCGGCGGCTCCATCTGTTGCGAATGAGGGAAGGGGCAAATCAGTTGCGTGAGGATGACGGATGATAGGGATGATCATAGGTTCAAATTAGTATTCGTTATTCACTTACGGCCAAAGTCGGCGGGGTTTTCGCCCCACAGCTTGGTTTCCCACTTTAGAATGTTGTTGGGATAGACATTGTTCGTAAGCCAGGTTTCAGCGCGGGCAATCAGCGCAAAGACATCGGTGTTGCCATACGTTTTTGTGACTGTTGTTTTGGCAAGCTTGTTTCGAACCCAGGAGATTGCTGTTCGAGAGTCGGAATAGATTGGAAGTGTAATACCATTCTGCTTGCAATAGGCAAGAGCATGGACAACAGCAAGAAATTCTCCAAGGTTGTTTGAAGAATCAAGATAGGGACCCATGCGGAAGAGTTCGCTTTGAGTTGCTGTATCAACTCCGCGATACTCCATCACGCCCGACGTCATATCACATGCTGCATCAACAGATATGCTTGGCATGATGGGACCACCGTTTGTCATGGTTCTATTCTTTGCCAACTTCTGAGCACCAGCGCGTGCGGCTATGCCCTGAGTAATGTTGATTGGACCCTGCGTAAAGGCAGCCTGTGCTTCCGCGGAGCTCTCAAAAGATTTGTACTGGGCGCCCGGGAAACCGTGGATCTGGGCCTTGGCTTTATCCCACGTGGTGTACACGCCGGGAGCGTGTCCCACCCAAATCACATACCATTTTGGTTTTTTCACTGATGCCATAGTGTGCAAAGGTAGCGTGTCACGTTTTGACAGTTGTAAAACACTCTCTATCAAGCACGCACAAGGAGTCAAATTATGTACGCTAAGACGCACTCGGCATCGGTTCTTGGAATTGGGGCATTTCCCATAGAGATAGAAGTTACCGTGGAGACGGGCTTACCCGCATTTCAAATTGTGGGACTTCCGGACAACTCCGTACGTGAATCTCGCGAGCGTGTTGTTGCGGCACTACATCACTCAGGCTATGACTGGGAGCCCCGACGTATAACTGTTAACCTCGCGCCTGCTGATGTACGAAAGGAGGGAAGTGCCTTTGACCTTCCGATAGCAGTTGGAATACTGCAGGCCATGATGTTGATCCACGCGCAGGATCTGGAAGACACAGCCTTCATGGGAGAGCTTGCATTTGACGGTGTTGTGCGTACAGCACATGGCATACTTCCTGTTGCCATGATGCTCAAGAAGCGCGGCGTTCGCAGACTTATTGTGCCACAGAAAAATGTTGATGAAGGGGCTATAGTGGCAGGTGTTGATGTGTTTGGGGTCTCTTCGCTTGAGGACGCACTTCAACTTGTCTCGGGAACCTCGCAGAGGAAACCTCACACGCTCGATATCGAAGCTGTGTTTGCCGCCGCCTCTGCAAAACATCTCATTGACCTTCATGATGTAAAAGGTCAGCTAGGAGTTAAACGCGCACTAGAAGTAGCCGCCGCCGGCGGACACAACGTGATAATGGTAGGACCACCCGGCGCGGGCAAAACCATGCTTGCAAAGCGCCTAGCAACCATCCTTCCACCACTGAGTCTCCCCGAGGCACTCGAGACCACAACCATACACTCGGTGGCTGGCTTGCTCCCCCCTGGCCAGCCGTTGGTGACTCAACGCCCCTTTCGCGCACCTCATCACACAATCAGTGATGCAGCGCTAGTGGGAGGGGGCGTTGGAGTGGTCCGCGCCGGCGAGATAACACTCGCTCATCACGGTGTGCTGTTCTTGGACGAAGTGCCTGAATTCCAACGCAACGTGTTAGAGGTGCTTCGCCAGCCCCTTGAGGAACATCGAATCAGAATTTCGCGAACGCGCATGACGGTGGAGTATCCTGCAAATTTCATGTTGGTGAGCTCTATGAATCCATGCCCATGCGGATACTTTGGAAGCAATCGGCGCGAGTGCAGATGTTCGCCGCTAGACGTGCAGAAGTATATGGCCAAGATCTCGGGACCGATGCTTGACAGAATAGACATTCATGTTGACGTCCCTGCCGTAGATGTGAGCGATCTTGTTCAGGTTGAATCTGGAGAGACTTCGGAAACCATCCGTTCTCGGGTTATTGCTGCTCGACAAATACAGAACCTTCGGTTTGCTGAACACCCACATCTCTACAAGAACGCAGACATGTCTACGAAGGACCTTGCGATGTTTAGCGTTCCAACGGCACCAGCTCTCAAGGTGCTTTCAACGGCAATGACGCGGCTACATTTATCAGCAAGAGCGTATGACCGAATCATCAAGGTATCAAGAACAATTGCCGACCTAGCGGCCTCTGATGAGATTACTGAGGTTCATATTCACGAGGCAATTCAATACAGAAATTTAGACCGACCTTATTGGAACGCGTGACGTATGGACGATAGCCCACTTTCTATTCCACGCATTTTCATCATGAGATCCGTCTCGGCTTTCAAAGAGATAAGCCCACCCTTTAGGGGTCTGCGTGCAGTTTGAGCAAGCTCTTGTGTTGTTACGGGGCGAATCAGTGACACATCGCCTTTGAAGAACTCTGCAATCTTTACTGCAAAATCAAATCGATTCATATAGTCTGCGCCTCCAACATGATATAGTCCATTGCGCTTGCGTTGAACAATGCACGATATTGCGTCGGCCAAATCTTCGACATATGTTGGGTTGGAATATTGATCATTCACAACTCGAATTGGCGTGCCGGCCTCAAGTGCATCCAGTACCCATCGCACAAAGTCAGGTCGCTCCTGCGATGGACCATAGAGTACATTCGTTCGTACAATTGTTACCGAATTGCTTCCACTGAGACACACATTTTCGCCAGCAAGTTTTGACTTGCCATAATAGCTGATTGGGTTTGCAATGGCACCCTCAGCATAGGGCCCCTTCACTCCATCAAAAACATAATCCGTTGAAACGTGCACAATGCGTGCATCAACGATACGAGCCATGCGAGTAAGATTTTCAACAAGCGTTACGTTCAGTGCCCAAGCCGTTTGCCTATCCGTTTCACATTTGTCTACACTCGTCATTGCCGCGCAATTGAT
The DNA here is from genome assembly GCA_947495975.1 of Ignavibacteria bacterium. GTDB lineage: Bacteria > Bacteroidota > Ignavibacteria > Kapaibacteriales > Kapaibacteriaceae > UBA10438. The sequence goes on from CANMBE010000019.1 coordinate 20,680, forward strand.
AATGGTTTGTGGCATTGCCTCCATGATGGAGGTCTTCAGCGCATTCCTATCGGTTATGTCTATGACTGATGCACGAATACGATCATTCTTAAATGGCAACATTCGAGACGATACAAGATGTAACGTCTCATCCGTTTCTTCTAGAAGCAACGGAACAAGTGTACGAGCTAGTGTGCTGCCTGCACCAACGATTGTTATCATCCCAGCGAAGCGGAATACATCCAAACAAGCTTTTCCTGCTGGCGTATATAGTCGCTCATAAGTGCGTTGGTACCCTCGTCATTGGCCTCGGCAGAGAAAGCCAATATCTCGCGCTGAATAACAAGTGTATCTGAGAACGAGGCAAGGATGCTACGAACGGCGAGTTTTCCGTCCTTTACATTCTCCATCGGCTTTACTCGTGAGATGCGTGTATACGCTGCAAACGTATGGTCTGGAATACCGCCCAACGTTAAGATGCGTTCTGCAATTTCATCGATCTTAAGAAACAAGTCATTGTAAAGTTCTTCGAACTTCACGTGTAGTTCAAAAAACCGCTCGCCTCTGATATTCCAATGAAACCCACGTACATTCTGATAGAACACAGAATAATTCGCCAAAAGCTCATTGAGCTCATTTACCAAGTCTTCTGCTTGCTTGGTGTCTAGTCCGATTGGGTTGAGTTTTTTTGCCACGGTTATCAGTTGGTTAGTGAGATAGGAGGACAGCGGACCAAATAGTGTTGACAGGACGAATGATGAGAAAGCTACGTGTAGTAGGGAAAACCCTATTTTCGTTCATGTATAGACTCATACTACCCCTTCTCTTCCTGATGTTTTCGCTTGGCCTCGTGGCACAGCCTGCAGATCTTGCTCCACTAAAGGTTACTACGAATGTATCACCAGAACCTGGGTATCTGTATCTAGCACCTAACTGCCGCATAAGTCCGCGGCCATATCAGTCGTATCTGGGTGTCTACAACGTTAACGGCGGCGTCCTCAAAGTAGGGCGCACAACCAACTACCCATTTGAGTTTAAGGTCTTTCCCGATGGCAGGATGGGCTTTTCAGAGCTTGTTGTGTTTGCAGGCGCGTCAGTACCGGCGGGCGTGTATATCGTTGACACCACCTTAGCCCAACAGGAATTTATTTCTCAACAACGGGGCTATCTCACTACGCAACACGATTTTCACATGCTGCCAAACGGCCATCGCATTCTATTAGGTTCCGAAGATGTAACGGTGGACATGAGCAAGGTAGTGCCTGGTGGCCATCCAGCGGCGAACGTGGTTGGCGCTGTGATCCAAGAGGTGGACTGTGATGGAAACGTGGCTGTGCAGTGGCGGTCTCTCGATCACTTGCCAATCACAGATTCATACGAGAATCTTCTTGCGCCTGCAATTCGGTACTGTCACAACAATGCTCTGTGGATTGACACGGATGGCAACTGGTTGGTCTCTATGCGTCACTCCTCGCAGATCATAAAGGTTGAGAGAAAAACCGGCAACGTAATGTGGACATTGGGTGGCAAGCGTAATGAGTTCACATTCATCGGTGAGCATCAAGAGCAGGCGCCAACATACTTCAGTTATCAACACGATATACGTCGGCTACCCAACGGACACATCACGATGTTCGATAATGGTACACAGCATTCGCCGCAATATTCGCGCGGTGTTGAATATGAAATCGACGAGGCAAACAAAACGTGCCGGCTTGTTTGGGAATATCGGCACGTGCCCGACTACTACGTGAGTATTCAAGGGGGCCTACAAACGCTTGATAATGGTCACCGCTTGTTGGGATGGGGAAGTGCAGCAAATGAAGGCTCTGCTGCCGTTACAGAAGTTGATTCTACGGGCTTCATTGTCTTTGAAGCCTCGTATCCAAAACAGATGTATGTGTACCGTGCAACAAAATATCCTATCTGGCCAACGGGCAGAGCAAGTGCTGCAGTGCAGATCAAGGACGTATTGTTGGACGAGATGTATTCGTACCAACGTGGAAATCAGAACGTTGGTCTGCGAGTGGCGTTTACGTTGTTGGATTCTTATTTCTATAACTCCACAACTGCTCGTCGCTTTCAATGGTCGCCAAAGAATCCTCTGTGGAAACAAGAAGCCCCATTACTTCATCAGGCTAGAATAGAATTGTTGGTTGAAGGTGTAAAGCATCACGAACTTACCGCGCGGTTTCATGTTGACACCTTGGGGATTATATGGGATCCACAGGCGGTAACTGTCTACCACAGACCAAACATTGATAGTGGACGTTTTACAGCACTGAGTACACGCTTTGATGTTGCAACGCGCGAGCTGGTTATTAACCGTGCAACTGCTGGTGAATATGCATTTGGTATTGCTTCGGCACCACCTGAGGCGCCGTCCGCTCCGCAACTGCAGTGGCCAATAGGTGCTGAGCGCATTCTAGAGCTGCACACACATATGCTTCGTGTAGCACTGTATGGACGCATTGATTCATTGCGTGTGCAGGTATCGCGCAATGCATCTTTCTCTACGATTGTTCTTGATGCTGCAACACAAAGCGACAGACTTCCATATACAGCAGGTAATTCAGAAGAGAAATTCTTTTGGCGTGCGCAGGTTTTAGCGGGCGCACGTGCGAGCGCCTGGTCAGCAGTTGACAGTTTTGTTGTTGCTTCGGCGTACCTCACAATCCTGCGTCCAGAATCAGACGTGCGATGGACACATGACAGCAGTTATGCCGTGTCGTGGAAGACAAACATCAGCGGAAGTGTGAGACTCGAGCTTGTGAAAAACGATCAGGTAGTGGCTGTTATTCGCGATTCAGTTCTAGCATCTGCGCAAGGTTTTCTCTGGCTCGTTCCAGTTACCGTTCCTATGGGCACTGAGTACCACATACGCATCACATCTCGGCAGCAAGAGTTTTCACAGATCGTGCAAACTGGTGTACAGAACATTGAGGTCACAGGCTTCACATCAGTGGCTGAACGTCACGAGAGCACCTCGCTCCTTCGTGTATATCCACAGCCGGCAACGAGCATCATCTCGTTTGAGAATAGTGGATCGGGATGCTCATCGGTGTTTGTGTACGCAGCAACAGGCGAGCAAGTTGCACACGCTGAAAACAATGGTGTAAGGATAAGCCTTGCAACAAATGATTTGCCTGCCGGACTCTACGCCGCACATGTGACCGACATGTTTGGACGGCTATTCCGCACGTCCTTCATTGTTCAACGTTGATCAATACCCAGTTGGGTGACCGTTCTTCTTGCGCCATTCAAAGATTGGTTTGAATGGACCATATTTGTGCTGCTCTGCAGAAAATGGATCTGCATACGGTGCATGATAATAGTCAAGGGGCTTCTCCTTTTGAAAAGGATACTCCATTGACAGATCTGCAGTTGGACGCGTATGCATTTTGTCGTCATTGACATACGCAGCAACATCCATTGCTTCTTCATCTGTAAGAAGGGGCGTATCCCAACGCACAAGATCAAACGGCATGTTGTATTTGATGAACTGTGCAGACTTGATAAGCCTGTGCATTGAAGAACCAGGCTGATAGGAGAGTGGGCCCCATAATGGTGGATAGGTGTATGCAATTCCATCGGGCTTCAGTACACCCTGACCATCATCTCCATGGCAACGAACACAATGTTGCTGATAGACCACCATCCCTTTGTTTGGATCTGCTGGCCGATCAAGCAGCTGGATCTCCTTGAGCTTGTCACCTGGCACATGCCCACCAACTGGGACATCTTTGCCTAGCCATTTCATATACAATACAATAGCAGTCATCTCTTTGCTGTCAACGGGCATCGCCGTGCCATTAAGCGGACGTTCCACACAATTGTTGACTCGATCAGCAAGTGTTAACACACGACCTTCGCGAGCGCGGTATTGTGGATATCGCGCATGAGCCGAGAAATAGCTTAGGCCATACGGTCTAGCACCTGCATCCAAGTGGCAGTTCTGACATCCAAGCCCATTGCCACCAAACTTCCCAACCGTACCCTTTGGGCCAAGGTAGTATGGAAAGTTCACAAGGAGCTCTCTTCCATATCGAATCATGTCGCCCGTTGCATCATGCGGAATAGTTGAGGTGTCAGGGGGCGTAAACAACGTATCAACCCGCCGCACAACCGGCCCCTCCTTCTCAAGCGGTGAACAGCCAATAAAGAGCAGCACGGAGAAAAAAACAATAGTGCTTGCGCGATAGCACGCTATCGCGCGCGCCGGCACCTCGGTATCTCGGTATCTCTGTATCTCCGTACCTGATGTCATCATCATCGCGCCGAGGGCCTATTCTCTTTTGACCAGGCATCGAACCCGCCAAGCATATTGTAAACGTTATGGAAGCCAAGCTTCTTCATCATCGCAAGCGTTTCAGCACTGCGCCGTCCAGATTTACAGTAGATAATTACCGTCTTGGACTTGGGAAGGGTCTTCAGTTGAGCAGAAAACGTGTTGTCGTAATAGTTCATCAGCTGGGCGTTAACAAGGTGCCCCTTTACATACTCCTCTGGCGTGCGAACATCAAGGATGAGAATGTTCTTGCCCTTTGCCATCTTCTGCGCCGAAGATGTGGAGATGTTTCCAGACGTGCCGGAAAGAGCGCAGATGGCTGATGCGCTTACGAGAATTAGTGCTAGAAGAAGTGTTCTCATTCCGGAAAATAACATCTGGCTGCTTTCATTTGGGTATGGCTCCCTAACTTAAGCGTATGCGAAGAACTAAAATTGCATTTCTTGGTTTCATTGCCATGTGGGCCCTCATGATGTTTGCTGCAGTTGTTGCTGACGCGCAGGACATGAATTGGGGTACCCAACCCGACACGAACAAGGTGCTAAAGATTCAACTCTTTGGACAGCTATGGGCACGATATAATCAGAGCAATCCGGGCACAATGGCTTTTGGGGAATCGGCAGAATCAACGTTTGACATTGGTATTCGCAGGGCACGTATACAGGCATTTGCGCAGATCACGGATCGTGCCTCACTATTTCTGCACTTCGGGTTCAATAACTACAACTCTACATTTGCCACCGGAAGTAATCGGCGTATCCAGGCGTTTTTTCATGATGTGTTTGCCGAGTATCGGCTAACACAAGGCAATGAGCTTAAGGTTGGCGCGGGTCTAGCATTCGTTAATGGGCTCAGCAGGTTTTCGCAACCCGCAGTAATTGCCATGCCCACAATGGACATACCAATCTTTGCTCAGGCTACAGTAGAGCAAATTGATGTGTTTGGTAGAAAGCTGAGCTTAACGGCTAGGGGGCAAATTGGCCCCATCGATTATCGATTTGCTCTTTCAGACCCCTTCCCTGTAACAACCAACGGTCAGACCCTGCCGCCCATTGGAACCTCCGCAAACTTTGCCCAGGTTGGTCACTCGCTGCAAAAGCAGGCATTCATTATTTATCAGTTCCGAGACCATGAGCCGCACCAGATTTCTAATATGGCAGGCACCTATTACGGAACTCGCAACGTCTTCAACATCGCTGCCGGAGTAATGCATCAGCCCCGCGCAATGTGGCGAACATTGGGAGCAGATACCGTGTATGAGGACTTGCTGCTTATGGCCGTTGAGACAATGTACGACGCTCCCATAGACAGACTCGGCACCTCTGTTAGTGCGTATGTGGGGTTCTTCCACAACAACTACGGAAGAAACTACTTGCGGTACAATGCAGCGATGAACCCCGGTACGTCCTTGGAGGCCAACTCCGATAGCACGAAGCTTAAGCCCCTTACCCAATACGGACCAGCATTTGGAAACACCTATCCTATGTTCGGCACCGGTAACGTTGTGTACTCGCACGTTGGGGTCTATTTCCCAAAGGTGATGGGTAATGTTGGTGTTATGCCGTACATGAGCACAACGCAAGCATGGTATGAGCGGCTAGATAATCAGGTTACAGATATTTACGCGCTTGGATGTTCGCTTTTGATGGATGGAATTCGAAGTAGGGTTACGCTAGAGATTCAGAACAGGCCAACGTTTGGTATGAGCGTAGCGGAGACGCCATTTGGCGAACTCGTTAAAGGAGAAAGACGGAACCAGATAGCGTTGCAATATCAAGTGGTGTGGTGAGGAATGAAGAAGAACAAGCTTTGCCTAATGTGCACGCGTTTACGGTGTTGTTAGTAAGCTCACCACAATGGTGAACCCTGCGTAAAACACAGAGTTGTAGTTCTGTACATTTGCGTGATGAAAAAGGAAACGGTCGAACGCTTCAGAAGCGGTAAAAAAGAATTCTTCCTAGGCCTAGCTCTCATGTTCATCGGCAGCATCGTGGTTGTTGCTAATGAAAAGCCCCCTGACACTCTACAAACGGGCTTTGATTGGGAGATCATACCGATAGTTGCATATCTGCCAGAAACCGGATTCATGGGAGTGCTTACAGCATTCTTGACATATCGCACGGAATCAGAGGCAACGTTCAGAGCGTCATCCATGGCCGTAGCTCTGCAGGCCACGCAGAATGCCCAATTCTTGGTTGGCGTGTATCCTGAGATCTATCTTGATAGCAATAGAATACGACTAGAAGGCTTTTTAGAGACATACCTCTATCCATACAAGTTCTTTGGAATTGGGAATAACAACCCATCATCGAACGCCGAGCTCTACACTCCATTTGGGACTCGGTTTACATTGCGCGCACTTTATGCAGTAAGCGGAGCAAGGGTGCAACAGGGTTTAAGCGTTGGGGCACGCCTAGATATCCGACACGATAACATGAGAAGCATAGAAGCTAGAGAAGATGGATCGATTGGTCTACTCGGTGCTGGTTTTGTTGCGGGTCACAACGGCGGTTGGTTCAACGGTGTAGGACCAATCTTATCATATGATACACGAGACAACAACTTTGATGCTCGTAAGGGGCTCTTTTGTGAAGCTACACTTATCTCCTATGGCAAGGTGCTCGGAAGTACATATTCTGCAACTCTCACTGCGGCTGACTTGCGCGGCTATGTTGAGATAACAGAGGACTTCTCATTTGCTGGACGCCTCATGGTGCAGAACATGGCTGGCACACCAACGTTTATTCTGTGGCCATCCATTGGTGGCAACAACAATCTGCGCGGTGTGATTGACGCCCAACAGCGCGATCGCATTTCACTTCTTACAAGCGCAGAATTCCGCTTCCCAATCTATTGGCGCTTCCGCGGAGCAGCATTTGTTGATGCGGGCGAGGTAGCCCCAAACCCTGCTTCCTTTACGATTCCTGGCGTGTGGGTAGGTTGGGGCGGCGGACTTCGCTTCCTCTTTGATCAAGAGGAACGCATATCACTTCGCCTTGATGTTGGAGTGGCAAGGGGCGATATGCAATTCTATCTGAGCTTCAACGAGGCCTTCTGAAAACGAGGACGTGTTCTTTACCATTAATAAGGCGGGTGGATCACTTGCCACTAACTTCCTCATAGTCCTAAATGCTCCAAAGAATGCCCAGAACATATAGTTTTGTGTTCTAACACAAACAAGAACATCATCATTATTTAGGATTCAGATTATGAAGGCTGTTCTGTCATTCGTTCTCGCCGCGCTTATGAGCTTAACTATCACGGCACAAGAACTCAAACTACCGGCGCTTAGCCCAACGAGCACAATTACGCAAGAGTTCTCAACAACCAAGATGGAGATTGTTTACAGTCGTCCATCGGCTCGTGGACGCTTGGTCTTTGGTGATCTCGTTCCTTTTGGTCAAGTATGGCGCACAGGAGCGAATGCAGCAACAAAGGTCACGTTCGGAGAAGAAGTCGAGATCGGTGGAACAACTGTCAAAGCCGGAACCTATTCATTCTATTCCGTGCCAGGAGCTAATGAGTGGGAAATCATTCTCAACAAGAATACTGGCAGCTGGGGAGCAATGGGCTTTGACACAAAAGACGACGTGGTAAGATTCAACGTAAAACCGTCGGTACTTCCGAATGCGATTGAAACATTTACAATCTCAGTCAGCAACATCAAGTTCTCATCCTGCACAATCGATCTTTCATGGGAACGCACGCACGTGAGTGTGCCTGTGATTGCAAACAATCAAGAGCGAATCAAGACAAGCATCGATAAAGCAATCAATACACCAAGCATACCATATCAACAAGCAGCAACATATTACTTTGAGACAAATCAAAATCTAGAACTTGCTCTGGACTATGCAACGAAGGCGGCAGAAAAGAATCCAAAAGCATATTGGCTTTACATGTTAAAAGCGCGCATTGCAAAAAACCTTGGCAAGAATGACATGGCACGCGAAGCTGCAAATAAGACAATTGAAGTTGCCAAGGGCACTCCAAATGAAGCAGAATACGCGAAGTACGCTCAGGATCTCATCAAAACATTGAACTAATGCGTAGTCTGATTCTTGCGATCTCGATCTGCATTATTGCAATCGTTTCCGTCACTGCTCAACCAATTCGGCCGCAGCCTTCGGCTCGTATCTTTGGCGAGCTAAAGCGTCTGGGGTCACTCACTCGTGTGCTCTATGTTGCAGCACATCCTGATGACGAGAACACACGATTGCTTTCGTGGCTTGCAACCGGACAACACATCCGTACCGCATATTTGTCCGTCACACGAGGTGATGGTGGACAAAACATAATCGGTAGTGAGCAAGGGGCTTCACTTGGACTGATCCGTACGTACGAGTTAATGGCTGCAAGAAAACTTGATGGCGCAGAACAGTTCTTTGCACGTGCTGTGGACTTTGGATTTTCTAAGAATCCTCAAGAGACATTTACGCAATGGGACTCAATAATTCTCATCGCGGATGTAGTACGCACTATCCGTCAGTTTCGTCCCGATGTTGTGATCTGCCGTTTTCCTAAAGACAGTATGGCAGGACACGGTCAACACTCAGCATCTGCCATTGTTGCCGAACACGCAATTGCATACTGCAACGGTACACTTGCAATTTCTTCTGCTGATGAAGCACGATTGACAGATCTCCTACAGGGAACAACACCCTGGAAGCCTACCCGACTGCTCTTCAACGCATTTCGATTTGGAAATCGCAGTACCGTGCGAGAAGGCATGTTTAAGCTAGAGGTTGGCCAATATGATCCGTTGATCGGCATGGGATATGGTGAGCTCGCTGGCATTAGCCGAAGCATTCACCGGAGTCAAGGAGCAGGCACTCCAAGTACTCCCGGAGTGCAACCCGAGTTCTTTGCAACGTTGTGGGGCACAGAACCCAAAACGAGTCTCTTTGATGGAATTGACACAACATGGACAAGAGTTGGCCGTGCTGATATCGGTACAGCGGTATCAGTTGCTACAGATTCATTTGACATGCTTCACCCCGAACGGTCTATCAACGCATTGCTCCGCATTCGCTCCATGATCAGATCTGTTGACGACGTATTCTGGCGCCAACAAAAGACACAAGAGATTGAATCAATCCTTACGTCATGTTTGGGGCTTAGTGCTGAGGTAACAACGCCTACCGCCATCGCCGTGGCTGGAGACTCACTGCGTACCACACTGCGTATGACAGCGCGCGCGGGCCGCACACTGAATCTCATCAGCGCGCGTTGGCCCGATGGTGCGGAGCGTGGCAGCATTGTACTTGCCCAAGATTCACTTGTTACGATTGACGTGCCCACACGTATCCCGAATAACATCCCAATAACGCAACCCTATTGGCTTGCGGCCGATGCAACGGGGACGATGTTTACGTTTGCGAATGATACGCCTCTTGACAAGAGAATTCTGCCAACGCAGGCACCTGTATACAACGTAGATGTGCTCATTGGAGTTAGTAGCGACACTCTTGCACTGCGTCTGCCCGTGAGTTTTAAGAAGCTCGATCCGCTCAGAGGTGATGTGATTGAGGGGCTGCGCATTGTGCCTCCTGTGAGTGTTGAGCCTACGCGACTCGTAGAGACAAATAATGGAAGCACACAGATCAGAATTCGTGCATACAAGCACATCACGAACGCTACTCTTGGTAGCCTAAGAGATATTTCGATTAGCGCAAATACAGATACGCTGATCTCCGTACCGATTTCGATGAAGGACGGAAGCCAATTGAAGATTGGATTACATGTCAACGGTGTTGTGTATGATCGTCAAGTAAAGAATATCACGTATGATCATCTGCCTACTGTGCAGTACACCGTGCCTTCGCAGTTACATGTTGTGGATAGCAAGAGCGTGCGAATCACTGCTAAACGTATTGCATACATCGCGGGTGCAGGAGAATATGCGCCTGAGTTTCTTCGTGGTTTTGGAGTGACTGTTGATGAGATTGATGACGCTACGATTCTCCGTACAGATGAGTTGCTAACATATGACGCCGTGTTAGTTGGCATACGTGCAATCAACACGCGCAAGTCCATGCTGTACCTCATGCCCGCGCTACTCTCCTATGTTGAACGTGGTGGAACGCTTGTTATGCAATACAATACATTGCAGGACATGTCTACAAAACAACTTGGACCGTACCCCTTGCCTCTTAGCAGCAAGCGAGTAACAGAAGAAGATGCTGTGGTAACAATTCTCAAACCCGATCATCCCTTGTTAACAACGCCAAACAAGATAACCGCCAAAGATTTTGAGGGATGGATACAAGAGCGTGGACTTTACTTCCCTGACGCGGCGGACATGCGTTATGAAGCATTGCTTTCTATGCATGATGCAAATGAGGCGCCGCTCACTGGCGCATTGTTGTATGCACGGTATGGTAAGGGGCACTACATCTCATGTTCGCTGTCATTATTCCGCGAGTTACCTGCAGGCGTTCCCGGTGCAATGCGTTTGTTTGCAAACCTTGTATCGATGAAGTAGCATGACCGAGCCGCGCAATCGAATACGATGGTGGCGTTGGTACGTAGGTGTGCTCTTATTTCTCGTGGTTCAGATACTCCTGTTTGCTTGGTTCACAAAGGTGTGGCGATGAGCATCGTAGACTGGGTTGTATTTGGGATAACGCTTGCAAGTATCATTGGATATGGCATGTGGCGAGGTGGCGGTCAGCATGAAGCGCGCCCAAGGCACCGCAGTTTTTGTTGCCGCCATCATTGCAGAGATCGTTGTTATCACGTGTTATGCAACAGACGTTGTAAGTTTCTTATGGCTCAATGTTATTGGCGCTGCCGTTGTGGTGGGTGTGGCGTGGGTGTGGCGGTTCGGACGTGGCAACTCATCACGTCCTCGCGAAAACGATCATATCCAGACCAGCTAAACGTCCCTCATACACAGATCGCAGAGCTGACATTATCTGACCTCGATGATACGTGGAGTGATTAACAACATGCGTCACTACGTCCTGGGCCAAATGCGTGAATGGGTCGCCCTTTGTTGTTGTATATGTGAATGTGCCAGTCAATGCCTCTGGATTCTCAGCAAAATGTTGCACCCATTCATTTGACGTCGTAACAAGCATTCCTAGCAATTCCTGCAGTGTCTTGTTCTCCGTACTACCCATGAAGTTGGATGGTCTTTGCCCCCTCAAACGCTCCAACCAAATGCTTTCCGCGCCAACAATATGACGCAATGCATTATGAATCGATCCAAAAGGGGCGAGGGGCAGAGTACTGATTGCATCCGTTGGCACAGACTGTATGTTGTCTATCAACCGCTCATTGGCCCAAAGATTATATTGGAGATATCGCTGAAGCATCTGTTCTCCGTACTACAAATCGAAACTGGTTCTGTGACTCGGTGTGGAAATTACGCGGCAAAGTGACTGCTGATATCTCTGCATGCAGCCACTGGATCAGCAGAGCCGAGCATTTCTTGTGGAGATCAACGGCGAACAAACCATTGCCGATGCCATTTTGGACCGCATCATTCACGACGCACATCGCCTTGAACTACGTGGTCAGTTTGGCGTATAATCTCCAGATCACTTCACAAACTCAACGAAATCAACCTCGAGGGAGAACGGTCCCTCTTTCTTCTCATTTGTGATGATGCCGAGTCTAACGATGCCTTTGAGTTGCGTAGGATCGAGCTTGCCGCCGGTAGGCTCACCTATCTGATACTCGCTGAAGTCTTTGAAGTAGATCGTGGTCTCTGTCCACGTGTTCGCCTTTGCGTTTCCGAACTCGCCCTTGAAGTTTGGCTGCGTCCAGTTGCGACTGTTTTCGAGCGTGAATGCAAACTGTTGGTTGGCGGCCTTGAAACGGATTCGCACACCTTTGTAGTCCGACAAGTCGAACCGACCGAATTTGGTCTTCACCGACGCGAACCCACCGTAGTTCTCCAGTGAGAGCGTACCTGAGAGCACCATCGATGTATCCGTGTACGCAAGATTCGACGCCGTGATACCACCCATCACGTTATCCGATATCATGATCCAATCCTGAGTCCCGCCCGCGGCACGTCCGAAGTTGATCGTGGATTCGATATTCAACGCATTGATCGAGGCTATTGCCATCAGGAGAACAATTGTAGTTTTCATTTCGTGCAACGCTGGTATTGGCGAAGGATGTGTAGTAACCGTTACGGGAAGATCACCAAGTAGATGAACGCCACGAGGTTGGTGAGGAGCACCGTGCCATAGACCACATTGCTGCGTCCGCTCACAAGAGAGAGCATCACGGTGAACACGGATAGCGTCAACAGGATCAGGGGCACAACGTCCAATCCGAGAGATATCTTGATGTCATACATGTAGCACACTATAGACACAGCCGGTATCGTTAAACCGATCGTTGACAGTGCAGAACCGAGAGCAAGGTTGAGACTCGTTTGGAGCTTGTTGTTCGTGGCAGCCACGATTGCTGCTATGCCTTCCGGCAAGAGGATGATGGCGGCAATGATGATACCTACGAGTGCCTTTGGCAAATCGTATCCAACAACAACTGACTCGATGATTGGTGAGATAGACTTGGCAAGCATCACCACGATTGCAAGACTGATAATTAGGAATACCACACTTGTCATCAGGGCGCGCTTGGTAATAAGGTGACCGTGTGCGTGTTCGCCATCAGCTGCGGCAGTGAGGAAGTACTCGCGATGACGCACAGTCTGCGCAAGGATATAGGAACCATACACAACGAGACACGCAAAGGCCGCAAACATCAACTGTTGTGTGGAGTAATACGGTCCCTCAACGCTCGATGTAAACGATGGTAACACCAGCGTGAAGACAAGAATCGAGACAAGTGAGACAAGTCCGATGATTACTGACTGCACAGAGAACTGTTGCTCTCTGTACTTGAGGCCACCGATAAACAGACACAATCCAACGATACCATTGAGAATCAGCATCGTTGCAGCATACACCGTGTCTCGTGCCAACGCAGCAGTTTTCTCGCCCCCTGATATCATCAGCGATACGATCACCGATACCTCGATAATGGTAACGGCCAATGCAAGGATGATCGTACCATATGGCTCGCCAACCTTGTGAGCGATGATCTCTGAGTGGTGCACAGCAGCAAGAACAGAGAGAATCAACAAAACGCCGGCGATTGCTTGGAAGAGACCGCTGTCGTGAATGTATCCTGATACATAGAGCATGCATGCCAAAAGCGGCACGGATACGGTCCAATTTTTAAGAAGCTTCATTGAGGTGTAAGAAAGTGTAGGTAGGCACCCCCCTCACTCAACCAGGAACCCTGAAGTGCTGAGGGAATGTCGTTGACGTACAAGACTGGAATTATCATTATGAAACACGTCACATGATCCGCAATATGAGACATAGTTTTGTTTTTTAACGTATACACTAACGTGCGGTAGACGCATCAAAAGGGGATGACTCGTTGTTTGCTGTGCTACCATGACACAAGGTTATGGGGCAGCACAGGTGAAGCTCATTGATCTAACTATTGTCACTTTTTTTCTTTTTTTGGAGTTCGGACATGTCAAAACTTTTCATCATGGTTCTCGTACTATCATTGGGCGGCGTAAGTGCCTATGCGCAATCGGCCTTCAAGGGGTTCTATGCTACTGCTGGTGTCGGAATGGAAACCTTTATGCCATCGGCTGACGATGTGACGCTCATAGTTAAAAACGGCCCGTTTGCAGGAACATATAATCGTACCACTACGTATCCACGGACGTTCGACTTCACAGGCATACTGACAGTAGGCTCTATGTCCGCCATCACAGATAAGTTTCTACTCGGTATAGGGGTTGAGTTTGAGCCGATCGTTTCGGGTACAGATACGGTAAAGACAGTTGGTTCGGCAGGAAACGTAACGACATCAACGTACACGCAAAAGTTTCACTTCAACTTCTTCCTTTCTCCTGCATACGCACTTGAGGAGAACAAGCTGGTGTATGGCAAAATCGGCTACTCGCAGAGCCACAGCGATGTTGATTTCGATTCAGAACAATCTCCCGTGCACATCGCAGAGGGCCTGGTTATTGGCGCTGGGTACAGGCAGATTGTAACGGGCGGTTTGTTCTTCTTTGGTGAGGCAAACTACTACCACTACCTACCAACTGACTATACTGTGAGTAGTGTCAACAGCGATGGTGTGGTCTTCGTATCAGATTCGAAGATTAGCTCAGGGGGCTTCAGCGCATATGTTGGCCTTGGTTATACGTTCTAACGTAGAACTTTCAACAGGCACAGATCACGTGTAACAAGAGCCGCTGGAAACAGCGGCTCTCGTTGTTTAAACGCAAACGTCCCACTTCACTGGGTGAAATGGGACGTTGAAGGATACCCAGCCGGATCTTATATCGTCAGTTTGCGCGGAATTTCCACCCTGCATCCCTGTTGAGATCTAAACATTACCCAACCTCTCGTTGACGGGATTCGGGTTTTAGGATATTTCATTACGAAGTGATTCACTGGGGTTCACTTTTGACCTGTCCCAGTTTGTTGGCTCCGAGATTATTCGTTGACAACAACGTTCTTCGTGATCGTCGTGTTTGCAATGGAGAGACGAACGAGATACAGGCCCGATGTTGCATCACGAAGTTCAATTGTCCTTTGTGATATGTTAACATCTCGTTCCTCATATACTGGCTCGCCGAGGACATTGAAGACGACGATGTCATAGAGCACGCCCTCAGGCACTTGAACTGTGAACAATCCGGTGTTTGGGTTCGGGAACACATACACATCATCATCAATGTTCTGTGATTCTACTCCAACCGTTGAAGAGTAGAGGTCTGCACTCCATAGACCACGTCCAAATGTTGCGGCCCACAACTTGTTGTTGAAGTACGAGATTTCCAGTTCGGTAACAACAACAACTGGGAGCCCATCCTGATACGGCACCCAGTCCGACATTGTACCGTCTCTGTAGAACACTCCTACATCGGTTCCAATGTAGAGGCCCTCGTTGCTTCCCTTTTGATACACGATGCAATTCGCTGGAACATTTGGCAATGTTCCGGAGTAGTTAGCCCACGTGGTGCCACCATCGGGAGACATGAACACTTTCTTACCTGCCGCGTAACCCGAAAACGTCACGAACATTCGCTGCGGATTTGTAGGGTCTACTGCGAGGTACGAAACCACACCATTCACTTCAGGGTCCCACTCCGATACATACGACCACGTCTCTCCACCATCTGTAGTGCGAGCAATCGTGTCGTGCGTGGCCACGTAGATTGTATTCGGGTTTGAGGGAGCAACTGCAATGTAGCGGAGCAAATCGCTCGATACCACGGGAGATATTGCAGACCATGAGTCACCCTGATCTGTCGTTTTGTAGACTTTGTTGTAACCAGCAAACAGGACCTTCGGATTCGTTGGGTGAATCACAAACGGGGTAACCCATTCTCCCGCTGGCGATGTGCCCTCTTTCTGTCCACCTGGAATGTTTACTGAAATCACGAATTCCGAGTCATTGGCCTTATCGGTTCGAAAGATCGTACCGTTTTGAGCGGAGGAGTATAGAATGCTGTTATTCGAGTAATCGATAAGGCACTCCATCCCATCGCCGCCAGTTCGTTCACTCCATACATTGTTCTCGAGCTCCTTGGTGGCATTATCTTGAAGGCCACAAACAACATTTGCCGCAACTGTTTGCGCAACTCCAATCCGATAAATCTGGCTTATCTCAAGTCCATTAGTGATATCGGTCCAGCTGGCACCAGCATCAGTCGTCTTGTGGATTCCACCGTCATTACACGCGAACAACGTTCCGCGCTGCAGTGGATGGAATGCGAGCCAGTGACAGTCAGCATGAACAACGGGTATCGTGTCAGGATGGCCGACTCCAGCGGCCGAAAGCGCATCAGCGCTATCTGCCCAAACGCTCGTGAGTCTCCAATCAGATCCACCGTTCTGTGAACTCCAGACATTAACGCCACCGATCCAGATATCTTTCTCGTTGTCAGGATTAATGACGTATGCGAGGTCGTAGTTCCCTTGACCATCAGCTCCGGATGCGTCCCCTTTGATGTTCAGCATGTTGTTGGATTCTGTACCAACGAGATATTGTGTGAATGAAGCACCGCTGTTCTTCGACGTCCACAAGCCAGCCAAGCCGGATGATGAATTGACGCAAATCGCATCGACGAGATCTGGCGAAGCAGCGGAAACGGCTAAATCAACTCGGATGATACCAGGCAGTGTTACAACGGACGACCACGTTTCACCAGAGTCAGTTGAACGATAGATTTCCGAGGCACCGTATGATGAGGCATACATAATTGATGCGTCCCCTGGCTTGCACTCAAGGTCCATGAAGTACCCTGCTTGAACATTCGTCCACGTCTCTCCGCCATCTGACGTACGCCATATTCCGTCGGTCGCTGCTGCAAGTATGATCTTGGAGTTTGTTGGGCTCATCAACAGACGTCGCATCAACTTAGCCGATGTTACATTCCAGCTTAACCCTGTTGTATTCCAGGTTGTCCCACCGTTTGTTGACTTCAGAACACCGATGCTCTTGGTGTCTCCATCAGATCTAGCTATCATACCTTTCAAGCTGCCCATATCCCCATCGCCTGTCGCGATATACATGATGTCGGCATTTGTTGGATCAATAGCTATGTCACTCACTCCTAAGACTGGCAAAGAATCGGTGCGAGTACTCCACGTCGTGCCTCCGTCGGTCGTCTTCCACAATCCACCTGCAGGCGCGCCAATCCAAAACGTGTTTGCTTCGGTTGGGTGAAAAGCCAAGCAGTTGATTCGTCCAAGTCCCTGCCCATTTCCAGCACTCGTCGAAGGCCCCTTGCTTGTCCAGTTTGCCGATGACATGATCGTCTCAGCTCGCTTGCTAGCTGGAGCTCTATTCGTCGAACGATATTCGATGTACGCATCCCATGTCGCAGAAGAACGCGGGAACTGTCCGTTCGGTAAGATCCGTGATTCCCAGTACCATTCCCATCGCTTAAACTGCTTATAGCCTTGCCCCTTTACTATGCTCTTCCCATTCCAGTAGTCATTGAATGCCCCCCGGATCTCTTGAAAGGTTGGATTCTCCGATTGAATCTTCGCCATCCAAGGTTGAGCGATCAACTCTTGGGTGGTGACCAGCATTATCAGCAAGACAATGTATTGTATCAGTGTTCTCATGTTCTTCCCCTATTAGAAGTATGAAGTCAAGGCCTGTTGTGGGCTTTTTGTGATTTGACCTCGTTGATTATCAAGTAGTGCCTTCTGCCATCGACGGTAAACGATATCAAGGCTTCACCAGAATACGTGATTGGTGATCTTGAGTCACGAGCTTGCGAAGCGTTCATCGCTAGCACCGACACTCGCAAGACAATGGAATCGCCGTTTGATATTGTGACCGGTTGGTTGGAAACTCTCGCCGTTTCTTTTGAAACGGCCACAACATAGGCAAGATTGTCAATCCAGGCACTATCGAATTTGATTTCCTGTTGCGTTGTGATCCGCACTCTGAATGAATAGTCAATCCCTCGTCCCCCACTTGCGATTCCCGAAACCCAAGGTTGGGATGTCGCACTCAAAAGCACACAGAACTTGTTGTTCTTGTCTACTGCACTATCTGATTTCTGAACGGCTGACATTCGCTTGCTTAGAGTCTCCGAAACCGTATCGATCGGCACAGTATCTGATAATGCAGGCTGTGAATCATCCGAAGTGGCCACGCTATCCGCTAACACCGTGGTAGAAGCGCGCCCCCCCGCATCGCGTTGACACGCAATCGTTACGGTAGCACACGCACCGAGGATCAACAGAGTGGTTTTCATACGGCAAACTACCCCAAGTTCGAGATTTCAGCAATCTAAAACTTGGGACTGACCTGCTCTTCCGCGTGATGTTTCCGTCCCATACCGAGCTCCTTTCGACTACCAAACTATTATTTCTGTTGGTAGTATTTTTGGGGAGCAGGTCAGTTTTTCTTCTTTTATTACCTGGAGTAGTGATGATCAGTATTCTGACCCGTATGACGTTCGCAACGATCTTCATGCTATTCTTGTCGCTAGCCGAGCAGGTTCAAGCACAGAGTCAAAATGATCCATGCAATTGTGTGAACCCACAATTCATGTTTAACCTCGACATCTGTATCGACAACACACAATACACAGTTGCCACCTATGGCTGTAAAACTGTACCGCCGATCGGACAACTTCTTGCACAGATTTGTCTGGGGTCTGATCAGCAGAACCAATACACGACTATCACCAAGCTGTGCTTTGTAGGTAACAAGCCCGCAACAATCAATGCTAAGTCCGTGTTTGATGCTCTGCTCTGCCGAATGGACCCCTGTAAGTTTCCGGGAAACTTTGGAGCTCAAGTTGGACCTAATCCGGGCGACATCTATTGTTGGACAGTTGTGACTCCCAACTGTGTCCGTGTCGTCAATTCCACTGGGTGTATCGAGCGCTGCGGCGATGGATGCTGTGTGCTGGCATCACGATGGAAGCGACAAGCAGATGGTTCGTGTACTCTCGATGTAAAGTCCGCAATTCAAGGAGGAGGCCCAGCAAACTGGTACTGTGGTAAGCCAAGTACGAATTGCGAACAGATACAGTCATGCCAGCCGATCGATTGCTCAAGCCGCGAAACATGTTGCGAGGTGCAACCATGACACGACTAATATTTCTGGCTGCCCTGCCAGTGATTGCGCTCCGCTCGCTGGCGTGTATCGTGTGTGTCGTTGGTGCGGCGGCGAACTTGCCTGGGCAGACCCACGTGGAACTCCTGCTGCGGTCGAAGGATATTATTACAACTCAGACCCCAGCCGTCGTGCAACAGCCCAAGAGTGGTACCATATTCGTTGGAATCGCAGGTAGAGGAATTTATCGAATCGATACTGCCACATGGACATTGCGTAAGATTCCGGAAGTACAGGGAACAGCTGCGTATCAGAGCCATTATGTCTCTGCTGGGAGCAGTTTCGCACTTATTGCACAGCAAGGATTTTCTGGAAGTAGGTCTTGGAGAATCGATTCAAACGATAGGTTTACGCTTATTGAAAGTCCGATCGGAAGCTCTACTGCGTTCGACAGCACAATAGACTGCGACAGGATCATCCTCTCGTCCGACCGTGACGATCGTGTGATATGCTACAGCTATGACTGCGGCGCGAACTTCACGTGTGATACGACTATCGCACGGATACGACAACCCACAGCGGGTGCGTCTGTAGTTGAAGACCGCAATCGCAACCTCTTTATGATCTGTCCCGGAAAGGAACGTCGCAAGTTTGATTTGCGTCTGCGCAGCGATCAGTTCAGTAGCGAACCCGTTCTTGCACGGGTCGGCACCGACTCTGTGTTGGCGGTTCTCAGCGGAAATGGAAAACCAGACACCGTATGTTTTGCTTCACTGCACGACGGCATCTGGGTCCGAAAGTCAACTCTTGTTTCAATTGATGGTGTCGACACTGCTATCCCCGTGAAGTCTGTGTTTATTCGTGACAACTATGAGGGAGATGTGTTGCTGTTCCGTGATGATCCTTCAAACGGTTCAACGTCATATGCCAGATACGATAGCGGTCGATGGCGCAGCATAGGAAC
This sequence comes from Ignavibacteria bacterium, assembly GCA_947495975.1. Lineage (GTDB taxonomy): Bacteria > Bacteroidota > Ignavibacteria > Kapaibacteriales > Kapaibacteriaceae > UBA10438. Next base: position 40,494 of record CANMBE010000019.1, read on the forward strand.
AATTCCTATCAGATACATTAGAGGTTCAATCACCGAGCCGTTTGGGAGCCGAGGATCGCGTCGTGCAAGGCTGCAATACAGCAGTGCTCAGAAGAGATTCTTTGTTGTGCGCTTCAACCCGTACTCGCCATTTGGTTGGGACATTCCAGATAGTTCGAACATGCTGCGAGCTTCACCTCAGGTCGATGCTTTCTCAAGTCGCTGGCTTGCCTACTATCAGGGTGATAACGTGATATTGTTTTCAGACACCCACGAACACATGACGCTTAATGCGATGGCAGCTAACGATGATGAGCATAAGACCTTGCCTGTGCTTCTGGGATTCACAGATAGTACGGGAAACCCATTGTACCTTGATCTGGGCGATGACCTCATCGCCCCCGATGCGCGCATGGTTGGACGCGTTCGATCGGTACGGCTGCGAGATGCTCCACAGAGAAGTGTCACCTACCCATCCTTTCTTGCGCCGCTTGATTACACAGTCAATGGTATGCGTATGCCATTTGTCGGAGAACATGAAGTCCTGTTTCCTGGCTCCATCGTGCAGAAACTTGATCGCAACGGGCGAATGACTGCGGTCATCCATGACAGTCCATCGACTGCTGTTGCGAGAATTTCCGACTCATCGATCGTAGTCGCCGGAGCCAACAACGTTGTTGTGTATCGCAGCAATGGCAGTCGTGACTCGATGAATGTACTCGCCTTGCTGGACACTGCCGGTGCGTTGAAGCGGGGCTTTGTAAGTTGGATTCAGCCACTCCCTTCTGGACGCATTTTGTGTTTCGTGTCTGGTCTGCGGCTTCGTGACGCCGACGATCAAACACATACCGTACTCTCGCCCGGAGGCGTGCTGTACAGTGATGATTCAGCAAGAACGTGGAAGCGTGCGGCATATCCGGCAGAGCAACAGTATATGCTTGGAGTCGTTCGACGTTCCACCGGTGAATTGTTCTTGTCAGCAACATCCGTTGTCCGCGATACCACGGGAATGGATTCGAATACGCCTGAGTCACTCACGCATGAGATGGACGATCACGTTGTTCTGCGATCGACGGACGACGGAGCTACGTGGCAGACAGTTCACACTTCTAACACATCCGCTTCTTTCCGCTTTGTTGGGTTTAGTGGCCTTCAAACAAGCGAAGGTGCGATGCTGCTGGTATCGCCAGACGGTGCCGTTGAGAGTCGCGACGACGGCGCAACATGGAAGCCACATGACATCAAAGCAGATCTATCTGGAACTAGGATCACGTCCTTCTTTACGCACGGCACTTCCCCGGAACATCCAGTCTATTACTGCACGAATAACGGCCTCTATCGATCAACTCGTTCGACATCGGTTTCCTCGTCGAACGCGCGAACGTCGCCTATGAGTGCGTGCTCATGGGATTGTCATCAAACGCAGTGGACTGCCATGAATGCAAGGATACTGCGCATGACTGATGCTGTAGGCAAGACGTATCAGACCTCCTATGCGCCAACGACGGGTGTGTACGTGGTAGAACTGCAAACCGACACTGGGATTGTACGACAGACGATTGTTGTCGCGGAGGAATAGTTCAACGAAGGACAGGCGCTGCCTGTCTATCTTCGTGGCATGACATCACTCGTTTCGGAAACGAAGATCTTCATCGTAGATGATGACCGAGAAACCCGTTCACTGATGAACACAAAGACAACAGAGA
>CANMBE010000020.1 GCA_947495975.1 Ignavibacteria bacterium
ATGCTGATGTCTGACGGACTAACAACAAAATCTTCGGTGTTATCGAGAAGTCCGTTCCTGTTCTCATCGCGCACAACAATCACACGGTAGAGGCCATCAGGAAGTCCCTTAAGAACAAAAGTACCTGAGGAACCAACGGGCAATCTAAACTTTGGAACAGTGGTTCGCGGCGAGAACAAGGCCGGTAACGTATCGGCGCGTTGATAACAGAAGAGCACAACGTTGGTAAGAGATGCCCCATGCACTGCACCCTCAATACTGCCTGTATCAATGCGTTCGCCAGTAGAGAACACCGTTGTGAAAGCTTGAGTTGGCTTGTTGCCCCGTATGTCTGTCCACTCCGTTCCGATGGTGACTGTATACGTTGTGTTTGTGTCAAGGGGCTCTTCAAACCCTACCTCTAGCTCATCACCACCATAGCTTGTAGAGAACCGTGCATTTGGTAACACTGTGATTGCGTTACGGATTGAGCGGTCTACATAGTCGTCAAACTCAAACGTGATGATCCGCCCCTTGATTGATGTTGTGCCACTAACCGGATCCACAGAGGTAACAACAGCTGGGGTAATATCCTTGGGTCCGCCACCGGGTGCCACCTTCATCGCACAGCCACCTAGCAGGATGCACAGGGCAATGACAAAAGAGGGTAGGTAATGGCTTCGCTGAATCACGTACATGTCACAAAACTAGCTCGTACCGCCGTAGCTTTGGCACCACGATACCATTTGCGACCCGCATGCTCGTACATTTCCGAAGAATTTGGGCGCGTGTCATGGAGTTTTCTGAGATCACAGAGCTTGGGGCGGTTTTCAACTACGGCACACTTGCTGGGTGGATTGCTGGCGCGCCAGCGGTTTAAAAGCGTAAGAGATTGTCCCAGGCAACAAATAGGTCCCACGTTGCACCAACATCACGCAGACAATATTCAGCGATTACGTCATGTTTGTTCTCTTCAAAGAGCACTCCAACCTTTGAGCCGTCTACACCCTCTGACTTTGGTGAGGTTACACCAAAAGACTTTGCGTAGAAATCAAAATTAAACCGACGTGTTGCGCCGCTTCCCGACCCTTGAAAAAACGTGAGCCGGTCAAGTAGGTCAATGTGTCCGCTGTAGTTAAATCGTGTTCCATCCATCAAATTCTTTGACGGACGAATACCCAGCGCCGCGCTGCGTAGCATAAGCCACGGAGCATCAAAATTCCGACCATTGAATGATACAAGCGTAACGCCGCGATGGTGGTTGATCAGCTTCCAAAAATTCGCGAGCATTGTGCGCTCACTACTGAGATACCAGGTAGCTCCTGAGGGCAATGTTTCTTGGCGCGATGGGAGCTCATCATCCATCAATGGATCAATAGAGTACACCACACGTTTTGCCTGCCACTCATTGCCAATACGCGTCATCATTTGCATACCGATGCACACTACTCTACCGGTTAACGGACAAAGCGCAAATTCACCAATCTTCTTGTCTCGGTCTTCATCAGTTGTAGCACCGCGCAAGAGATATTCAATTTGAACACTATCAAACATTTCGGTTGAGTGTCCGATTGTTTCGAGATCAAAAACGAGGTATGAGGGTTCCATAAGTGTTAGCGTGTAAGTAGGATGAACTCAGTGCGACGCCTATTGCATCACGCCGTCAAGTTGACGTGTGATGCGATCCTTCCTATCGAGACGGCGCGCAAGATCACGATAACTGCGGAAACCAGCAGTATCGGAAAATGCGTCAAGTCTGTACATGGCCATTGTGCCAAGACTTGAGAGAGTTGTTTGACGCAAGGACACATCAAGCCTCTCTGTACGGCCAGCTAAGGCAGCTACAAGGGCTGAAGTACCACCTAACCCATTTCTCTGGGTTGCGCTTGCGTTAGGCCGCACAAGTCTCACTAAGGGTCCCGCTGGACGCCTCTCATACCCTTGAGCAAACCCAGGTTCTTCATTGAGTAGCTCAGGTGTGATATATACCGGCCTATCTAGGTTTTTCTCTAAGAACGCATTCAATAGATCAACAAACCGCTGTTGTATGTTTCGCACATTTGTTTGGTTCAGGTTAAAAGTTTTAGAATTTGATTCAAACAATTCGAGGTAGGGCATATAAGCGTTAACCTCATCCTGTATGCGTCCCATCACCGTTGGATACCGCTGCAATAGCCATGGAGCATACCATGTACGCCGGAGTAACTCCTTATCGATAAGAGTAACGTCTGCCCTAACATCCTCTGCCGTTTGCAGGTACCATGCGGCAGAGCAGAAGTAGTCCCACTGACGAGTGAGAATGATTGCATTTGGCTCAGCATTATCGAGTATCCATTCCGTATAGTTTGTAACAGCTGTGTGTGCTGACTTATCCTGCTGCTTCCACTGCATAATGAGCACAATGCAAGGCACAACAAGCAACGCCCATTGCGCATTGCGTGGAAGCTTGCCGAGAAGAGACACAAGTCCGCACGCAAAGAGAATTATGAAAATCAGAAGCGATGGCAAGAAGTACGGTTCAAGATCTTGAATAGCATAACCGAATGAGATGCCAAGGTTGCCCACAATCAAAACGAGGAATCCCACACCAAATCGTTTCTTCGCACCCAATGTTCGCCACAATCCTACAGCCGCCGGAATAAGGCCAACCCAGAGGAGCATGGTTGTAAGAATCTGCATGAATAACGCCACATTCACAGAGAATGCCTTTTTATCGCTGAACAACCACACGCCAAACTGTGTGCCTTTTACGTGATAGAGAAAGGCATCTATACCTCGTGATACCATACCCCAATTGATAGGGGGCTCTTGGGCACTCCGAATTGGAAGCACGGCGTACAATGCGAGGCCCACAAGAGCGGGCACAACAATAAAGGGCCATCGCTTTAGCCGCACGCGTGGCGCATCAGAACCAGAAAGCCATAAAACAATAAACCCTGGCGCAAGAAATGCTGAAGACAGATGATTCGATAACATCAAGCCATACAACAGTCCAGCGAGAATACTCCAACGCTGCGCATTGGCGTTGTTGCGAATACTCTTGATAATGAACAGTAGCGTAATGGCAGTCAACAGCAGATGCAGCGAATACACTTCTATAGAGGTTGCTTGTGCCCAGACTGTAGCGCTCAATCCAAACATCAAGGCGGATGTTGCTGCTACAATCGGATAAAGATGATCACTTCGTTCTGCGCCTATCCAAACAATTGTTTCTCGGATAACGAGATAGCACACACTAACTGCCGCAGCTACCCATAAGGCGGCCAAAACATTGAGTGCTGCAACAGGAGAGCCCCCTAACATCAACGTCCATACGTGTCCGAGCAGAGTGAAAAGCGGATACCCAGTTGGGTGGGCCACGCCGAATGTTGTACAGGCGGCGGACAGCTCTCCACTGTCTGTGTACATCAGACCAGGTGCCCGTGTAAGGAGATAAATCACAAAAACAAGAAGGCCAAGGACGGTTGCCTGTATTGCAGGGTTGACCAGTCCTCGGCCGATGATTTTTTTCATAAGTCGAACGAAAGTATGAGAGATCAGCGGGTAATCACAATTGGTGCTGCCACCATCTCGCCACCGGCAAGCGTTACGATGAGACGATACGTTCCGGAGGAGAGGCCACTGAGTGGAAGAGTGCTAAGGGGCAATCCAGAGCAACCAAATGAGCGGACGAGATTGCCAGCGGCATTGTAAAGCCCAATTGATTCGGAGGTTGCAAGTGCTGTTCCACGCACGGTCACATTATCAGAGGCGGGTAGTGGCCCAACGCTCACTCCCATTTCTGACGCTTCGCGCACAGAAGCTGTGGGACTGAACACGAATGTTGAGCTGAAACTGATCTTGTCGTTCACGTCTGTCTTATCGAACAGCGACACCTTAATCGTGCTTGTGGCCGAAACGTTGTTTGGCGTAATATCAACATAGATTGGAATGGTACCCGTAGGGTTCAGAATCTGGCCAAGGCGCTCATATGGATCATCGCCTGGTCCTGGATACAACGCCCAACACATATTCATGCAGAGCTGCGCCGAGTGTTCAAAGGAAACATCTCGCAAGTCGTAGGAGAAGTACAGCTCTTTCGCCATTCCATTGAGATTGCGAATTGTGCCGTCACGCTTTAGAACTCCACCATCAGGAGTGCCATGAATAGTATCTGATACGGCCCAGTCAATAACAAAGGTTTGAGCACCAACTGTTACGGAAATCAGTAGGCCAGCGATAAGTGTAAGTACATGAGTTTTCATAATTTGACGTCCCTTAGTTTCAGTTGAGCCTACAAACGTACTCATGACGCAGTTAAGACCCATTTGTGACAGGAGAATTTGTGAAAATGTACCTGATTATTGCGTTGTTGTCGGTTTTTGCACTGCCAAGCGGCATTAAGGCCCAAGACTCGTCTGGTTCACGCGTACCGTCGGTCAAAATCCGAAGCGTAGCTGGTGTGATAGTCAACACGGCAGACCTCAGTACTGACAACACGCCGGTGATCGTCAGTTTTTGGGCAACGTGGTGCAAACCGTGCATTCAAGAGCTCCAGACCTATCATGGACTCTATGAGAGTTGGCAACAAAAGTATGGCGCAACACTCATTGCCGTCTCCATCGATGATTCTCGGAATGCGTCCAAAGTAGCCCCTTTTGTGAGATCTCGTAATTGGACATTTCCGGTATTGCTAGACGTTAATCAAGAGTTTAAACGAGCAATGAATGTGAACAATGTTCCTCATACATTCGTAATAATGAATGGTAAGGTTGTGTTTTCGCACAGCGCATATTCTCCTGGTGACGAAGACGAGCTAGAAGAACTTCTCAAAAAGCTAACTGGCAAAGAAGGATAATTCGTGAAGGTTCTCATTGTTGGATTTGTATTGATCATTGCAGTCTTCACGCTGCCAGGATTTGGTCAAGGTGTTGACATCCAAGATGTGGGCACAATCAGCGGCTCGCTGCAGTCAGACATACAAACGTATACGCAGGATACCCTTATCGGAGCGCCTGAAGTTCCTGAACGCATCCTATCGAATACGTTTTTCAATCTTCTTTTTACACGCGGTAAATTCACGGCTGGTATCAGATTTGAATCTTACCAGGGCCCACTTCTTGGAATCGATCCTCGATATGGTACGTCCGGCAATGGCACGGGGCTCGGCATTCCGTATCGGTTTGCGAAATATGCAGACGACAACTTTGAAGTAACTGCCGGAAACTTCTACGAGCAGTTTGGTAGTGGCATGATCCTCCGAACATATGAAGAACGCAATCTCGGTTTTGATAATTCAATCGATGGATTGCGCCTTCGCTTTATGCCCGTTGATGGAATGAAGATTACCGGATTCATCGGCCGTCAACGCTCCTTCTGGGAGTTGAGTAATGGACTGATGCGCGGCGGAGATCTCAGCATCGATCTAAAAGAAATGTGCGATTCGCTCTTACCAGAGCTCATGCAGTTGTCTCTTGGTGCAAGCGTTGTGAGCAGATTCCAAGCCGACGATCAAGATCTACTGAAGATTCCTACGAATGTACTAGCGTGGTCAACAAGAGCAAGCTTCATGTATGCAGACTTCTCTCTTGAACTTGAATATGCATACAAGGTGAACGATCCTTCGGCCACAAACGCACTAAGCTATAACAACGGAAATGCTCTCTACGTAAATGCATCGTTTTCTGGCACGGGCTATGGTATAAACTTCGCTGCAAAACGAATTGACAACATGGACTTTAGAAGTGACCGCACAGCAACGGGCTTTGCACAGCAAGTGAACTATTTGCCGTCGCTTACAAAGCAGCACACGTGGAGACTCATTACACTCTACCCGTATGCTACGCAGCCAATAGGTGAATTCGGTATGCAGGGTGATGTTACGGTTACTCTTCCAAAGGGGGCTGGCCTTGGTAATGACGAGACGCTCATCTCGCTCAATGCCTCTGTCATTCATGCGATGGATACAACGCGTACAGGCACCTACACATACGATGTTGCTTTCTGGTGGGCCGATCGCACGTATTACCGCGATGTGAATGTTGAAATCACTCGGAAGTTTGGTAAAGACTTCAAGATGACTTTAGCATACATTAACGTTCAGTATGATCAGGATGTGATTGAACGCCGGGCATCTCCAAACGAATCGGTGTTTGGTGTAATCACCGCAAATTTTGCCTGCCTCGAATTGTGGTTTAAGACTGCAAAGAATCAAAGCCTTCGAACAGAATTTCAGTTTATGTCTGCCGCTTCTCAGCCTGGCGCAAAGCTTGCACTCCAAAATGGTGATTGGGTGCTTGCACTCGCAGAATATTCAATTTCGCCTCACTGGTACTTTACTGTGTTCGATGAATACAACTATGGCAACCATGATGAGAAACTTCAAGCGCATTATCCCAATGTAGCGGTGGCGTACAATGCTGGCGCATTGCGAGTCCAAGGCGGTTACGGTCGAGTTCGTGGGGGTATTCTGTGTGTTGGTGGCATTTGCCGCCCAGTTCCAGCATCGAATGGTGCTAGCTTAAATGTCACATATACTTTCTGATGTTCGCATGAAATCAATCTTTCTAGCACTCGCAGTTACGTTGGCTCTCATCACATCTTCATGCGATGTAATTGAAGCCCCTTATCTGAAGAATCCAATTGATCCAGCAGATACCTTGTTGAAGGATACATCAGATGTATTCGTCTCAACCTCTGATGCAAAGAATGTTTTGTTAGAAGACTATACGGGACATACGTGTGGTAACTGTCCTGAAGCTGCAGACGTTGCTACGCTCATCGTGGAGAAGAATCCAGGCAGGATAGTCATGTTATCCGTACACGTGGGCCCATTTGCCACTCCAGAGTTACCAGACTACCCATATGACTTTCAGACAACGATTGGCGACACGTATGATCAGTTGTTTCGTAATAGCAGAGCAGGTCTTCCTAACGGACTTGTGAACCGTATGAAGTTTGGCGGCCGGCTTACGCTTGGTCAAAACAACTGGGAGGCGGCTACGAACGCGCAACTGGCTCTGAGCCCAGCGTTAAATATGACACTTAGCCACACATATTATGATTCCAGTAGGACGATTGTAGCAACAGTTGAAACCGAATATCTTACTCCGGGTGAGCCAGACTATTCACTCGTGGTGCTATTGACTGAAGACGGAATTATTGAAGATCAAAAGGACTACAGGTTTACACCGTCACATAGAGAAGACTATGAGTTTGATCATGTACTTCGTGTCTCTATGAATGGGGCGTGGGGCGATTCGTTGAGTAACGTTGCCCAGCCAATAGGAAAGAAAATCAAGAAGATAATTAGGTTTACTATTCCAGCAGGCGTGGACTGGAAGCTAGAGAACTCTGATCTTGTTGCATTTGTCTACCGGAGAGAAGACGATCAAACAAGAGAAGTTCTGCAAGTAGTGAAACAGGCCTTCCGACCTTAATAGCCAATGCGAATCTCAAAGGAAGCAAAGAAGAATTCTTCAGGATTGTTTCCACCATTTCGGTTAGCATAACCAATGCGCACGTCAGAAAATACGTTGGACCACCACTCGGCGGAGAACCAAAGACGTACCCTACGCTGATGACTCGCATTACCGCGTAGAAAACTATTGCCGTAAAGGAAGTCTCCATCTCCGCGAAGCACATCACCTCCGGTATTACCAACAGGTACCATTATGCCGGAGCCAGGAAACCGTGGATCTTCTCCTTTAGCAATCGCACCATTGCTATCAAGGATGTTCTCACCGTGTCTTGTATAGTCCACGTCTAGCCGGATAAATGTACGTGGCGAAAACCAATGTCGTGCCTGCAATGCAACACGATCTGCGTTAGGAGATAGCTCATACCCAACAGGGGTGCCAAGGGTGGTATACGAAGCGTTGTTGGTCCGATGGGTGAACGTGAACGGATCAACGCGCGCGTACTCAACTGACAGCAGAGATCGTTGTGCAGCACCGGGAGAACCCAATGCCTGCGAGAAGCCAATCTGATACGCAAACTTGTTGTTGTTGCCCGCAATGGATGTATCGCCAAGAGATCCAAAACTCAGGTCATCAATAATGAATGCGCCATAAAACATTGAACCTGGAAATGGACGAACAGCAACATCAAAGCCCATCATTGAATTATCGTTTGCATTTCGCTCCTGCGTACCCAATCCTGCTGACACAAAAAAGGCGAGCGGATTGAGATACGAAAAATCTAGCCCCCTACCCCAATACACGATCATATCATTCACGGCAATACTTAGCCAGTCTACGGGATCAAATGCTAGTCTGTGAGTTGCAATATATTTGCCAGGAACCGCAATGCCGGCAGTGTCTATGCCATTTGCAGCAGAGTGTGTCATGGTAAAACGAAGACTCTTGTACGGTACATCAATGAGTAAGCCATCCATTAAGGGAGCGTCAATGGAGTGCACAAAGTTGTCAATTGGACTAAATCCAAACTGCAGTGCTTCTCTACCAAACCGTACACGAAGCCACTCGTTCTGATATTGAATGTATCCAACATACCTATCGAAGAAGGCACTGTCCTCGATGTTGAATTTTAGCGTGCGGCTTAGCGTTGGATCTGTTCGTGCAATGAGCGCTGGGTTACCCTTGAGACGCATACCATTGGAGAGATCTAGAAAAAATCCAAGGTTGTTGCCAAGTGATCCCATAAGCCGAACGGCAGGTCTAAGCAATGCGAATGAGCTTGATGTAGTGCCGTTGTTATAGTATCCTGTACGAAGCATCAGTGAGATGTCGCCTTGCAATCGTGCAATGCTATCGGCATACGAGATTCCACGAAACCTACCATCAGTTGTTTGCGCAAACTCTAGATCTCGATTAACTGGTGCGCTTAGTAGAGTAGCACCATAGTACGATTTGATGTATCTGCTGAATGCATCGTTTGTGGCGCGCGTTAGATCTGTGAGTGCATACACAGACTGTGGCCACACGGCAGCTGATCCAAGGGACGCCGTTCCATCAATGGCGCGCAACATCTTTGCATCCATGGACACACGCTCGGCGCTTACGTCGGCATCCTGCGAGCGCACATGCTGCGCTGCAATGAAAAGGACAATGAGTGTTACGAGTAGACGCATTAACGCTTTGTAACAACTGGTTTACACTTGCAAACCGCTCTTACCGCGTCGATGTCTTTCTGCGCGTCTGCCTCGGTGTTATACTCTCCCACACTTACTATGTATCGTGTTTTTGGCTTTGACGTTTCTGACGTGACTCTAACTCGCATGTGTTTCTTCTTAAACTGCTCTACCAATAAATCGGCTTCCGTTTTGCTGAATGTACTGCGAGTGACAAGGGTGTAGAGCTTCGCAGTTTTTGGTACTGACTCAACAACGGGTTCTGTTTTTTTTGCAACAGCCGCCAATGTTGACGAGCGGTCTGTTGGTGGCGGCGCTCCAACTGTTGTTCGCATAACGTCATACAGGATGGGGAGAAGCTCGCTCTGAGAATATTGCTCCCTCATCGTAATAAAGGTCTTCTTCGCTTTCTCTGCATCATTCTTTGTGGCGGAGAATATCACAAGACGAGCAAGGGCATCATCGGCCCACTCGCTCTTGGGGAAGGCGTCCACAATGCGCTCTAGCAAAGGCGCTGCCTTCTTTGGGTCTTCTACGAGTGACGCGTGGAGAAACAGCACCGCTGGATCGTCAGGAGCATCAATCAACAAATCTGGGAGTGCCTTCTTTGCGTCGGATGTCCACCCGGAGGCAACCTGCTGAATGTAGGCCTTCACGCTCACTGTTTGAGCGCTCGAAAGCGATTGAAGAATCAGTAACGAAAGAAGGAAGAAAGTGCTTCGCTGCATAGTGCTACGGCCAGATGAATTGAAGAGAACATCTGAAATTACGGAAGGTGGCCTATTTTGGTGGTGATTCATCTCATGAGTGTTCTCCAGTGACTGCAATTGTAGCCCCTCCACATATGTTTCGCGTTGTTGTCGCCGCTGGGGGCACGGGAGGTCACATCTTTCCTGCCGTAGCGGTAGTGGAACAGTTAGAGCTGCTAACCAACGGTGCATGTTCGACAATTTTCCTTGGTAGCACCGGTCGTATGGAGGCTTCTCTCATTCCAAAGCTTGGATATCAGTACGTCCCGATGCCCATAAATGGTTTTAAGGGGCTCTCGCTATCTACACTGTCCCTGCCCTTCAATGTGCTTGCGTCAATAAGAATTGCGCACAACGTGATACGCAAGCAGAAGCCCCATGCGGTGATCTGTACTGGTGCCTATGTTAGCTATCCTGTAGGTATAGCGGCCATGCTGCAACGCATTCCTCTCATTGTCCTCGAGAGCAATCTCAACCCAGGCAAAACAAATGCTCGCCTTGCACCTCGTGCTCGTGCTGTTGTTCTTGCCTTTGAAGAGAGTCTGGATTTCTACCCAAAGAAGATGGAGAGTAAGCTGCACATCCTGGGTAACCCAGTTCGGATGCAGATCAAAACAGAGACCTCGCAAGGTTGCGCTCGGCTGTTGTTTGGTTTGAAGGAAGATGTGCCAACAGTGCTAGTGTTTGGAGGAAGTCTTGGTTCTCGCACAATAAATGCGGAGATCGAGCGATTGCTTCCTGTCATTGCTGGCCGTCCATGGCAGGTGCTGTGGCAGACGGGCAAGGGATATATTCCCGCGGTGGCGCTGCCCGATAACGTGCGTGTTGTGCCATTTCTCGATGACATGGGGAGTGCCTATGCGGCTGCAGACGTGGTTGTCTCTCGAAGTGGTGCAACTACAATTGCGGAGCTTGGGATTGTTGGCAAGCCTGCCATATTGATCCCACTGCCATCTGCTTCTACAAATGAGCAGCAACACAACGCCTCGGTTGTAGCAAAAAATGGTGGCGCCCGTGTTGTTGCAGATGCGAGTCTACCGGAGTCACTTCTTACCACAATCGACGGCATTATGAATAGTCCCGCTCAACGTACGTTCATGTCAATGTCAATGATCGCACTCGGCAAGCCAAACGCTGCAGCCGATTGTGCCAAACTCGTTTTGCAATGCGGCGGATGGCAAGGGGGCGTAACATGACAAACACACTTCAAAAGGTTCAACTCCCTGCTGAGTTTCATGTGCGGCTTGACTTTTACTGGCAGTCGATTGCAATGTATGCGATTACACTTATCATATATGTTGTGATAAAAGCAGTGTGGGATAGCACGTTGCAGTTTGGACTGGTTAGTGTAGTTCTTACAGATCCAGTTGTTGTGTTGCTTGGCTCGTTTGTTGTGATCTCTACCACGTGGCTCATTTTGAATAGTGTGAGCCGACGTTCAATCATTGTCAGCGATGATGCAATTACATACATCAGCCGCTTTCATGAACGCTCTTTTCATCTCGATGAGATTGAGAAGATTGTATTAGGTAACGAGCGTCGCACAAACGTGCGCGGCGTGCTAGCACTTGTGCGTATCTACATTCGTGGAAGACGCAGACCAATACGTGTTCGTCCTGGACTCTACGATAACGAGCATGGTCTGATAAGTGCATTGCTTACACTTCGTCATCATTCGTTACGTACCTAACGTGCGAGTATTCCTCGCGATCATAACGTTATGTCTTCTTCCATTGGCTTCTGTTGCGCAATCTCCAATGGCAATAGATGCAATCGATAGCATGGTAACGTCCTTAGCCGATACGATGCTGGCAAGTAGCGGCGGTACTTCATTGTCTTTTTCTATTTCGGCACACCCCGATGCAGAGTGGACCGCAGGAATTATACGAAGGCGCATTCAACAGCGTGGTGGAACAGTTCATAGGACCAATGAGTCTCAACACCCCGATATACACATTACCATTTCTGATGTCTCAACGCGATACAGCATTGTTGAAGGTGGTGACAGTATTATCCGCGAGATCATCGTCCGTCTTGATGCATACAAGAGTACACCTACACAATCGGGAAGTGTTGTTGTATTACCATCACTGCGAAGAAAAGACGTGATGACTCGTAGCGAAGCGCTATCGGCTGATTCCCGTCAACACTCAGGAAGTCACGGCCAGATTCCTCCTGTTCCTACATCGTTCTGGGAAGATATTGCACAGCCCGTTGTATTTATAGCCGCCGCCGCAACAACCATACTGCTCCTTTTCACTGTCAGATCTCAATAACTCTGTTTATGAAAATACTTGTTGTAGTGCGGCACGCTAAATCAGATTGGGGCAATTCAGATCTTCACGATAAAGACCGAAAACTCAATGAACGAGGCAAACGCGACGCACCTGTTATTGCTAAACATTTTGCCGAGCGTCACATCCACCCTCAACTACTGATCTCAAGCACGGCAGCTAGAGCATGGGCCACTGCAGTGCACTTCATTGAGGCATGCGCCATACCACCGCAGTCCGTACAGAAGATAGATGAGGTGTACGAAGCGTCTGTTCGCCAGCTTTTGCACATCGTAAATACGATAGACGATAAACTGGATGTGGCAATGCTTGTTGGGCATAACCCTGGGGTAACGGACCTTGTCCGCTACGTAACTGACGATAGTTTTTCGCACATGCCAACGTGTGGCGTTGCGATCATTACATTTACAAATGTATCAGCGTGGCAAGAAGTGTCTAAGGGCACGGGGCTTCTTAGCGCATTCCTCTATCCAAAGCAGAATAGCGCCTAGCTCTAGAAAAACTATTACCAAAGATGTTTGACTGCCTCGCGCTCTTCTACGAGCTCGGCAAGTGTGGCAGACATCCGCTCGCGCGAGAAGTCGCTTACATCTAATCCCTGAACGATTTGATATTTGCCGTCTGCGCACGTAACAGGGTAACCGTAGATCACGTCTTCGCTTAGTCCGTACGAGCCGTCAGTAGGAATTCCCATGGTTGTCCAGTCACCAGATGGCGTTCCCAGTGCCCAATCGCGCATGTGCTCCACAGCTGCATTGGCAGCCGAGGCTGCGGATGAAAAACCACGTGCTTCGATAATTGCAGCACCACGCTTAGCAACGGTAGGGATAAAGCTGTCTACAAGCCACGGCTCGTCGTTTATCGTTGGCCACACGAGCGAGCCATTAGCTGTGAGATTCGTAATGTCTGGATATTGCGTAACAGAGTGATTGCCCCACACAGTGATCTTTGAAAGCCCAGAGGTGTGAATGCCCGTCTTCGCAGCGATTTGTGCAAGCGCACGATTGTGATCGAGGCGCATAAGAGCAGTGATGTTTTGTGGATTGAGATCCGGTGCGCTCATGCGTGTAATGAGGGCATTCGTATTAGCCGGATTGCCCACAACAACAACCTTGACGTTACGGTTTGCAACGGCGTTGAGTGCCTTGCCCTGAACAGTAAAGATTTGTGCATTGGCTTCTAGAAGGTCCTTACGTTCCATGCCTTTTGAGCGTGGACGTGCACCAACAAGCAGAGCGTAGTCAACATCTTTGAAAGCAACCATTGGATCATCTGACTGCACGATGCCATGAAGTAATGGGAATGCGCAGTCATCAAGCTCCATCGATACACCGCGGAGCGCCTGCAATGCAGGTGTAAGCTCAAGCAGTTGAAGGATCACAGGCTGATCTTTGCCCAGCATCTCGCCACTAGCGATGCGGAAAAGAAGGCTATATCCGATTTGGCCTGCGGCACCAGTTACAGCAACACGAACGGGTTGTTTCATCACCAACCTTAGTTGGTCACTACTGGGTAGACCGAAACCTTGAGGCGAACTTTGCTCTTACGCTCAAACTTTACAACTCCTTCAACTAGTGAAAAGAGTGTATAGTCCTTGCCAAGACCAACGTTGTTACCCGGATGAACATTTGTACCGTTCTGACGGATGATGATGTTGCCAGCCAATACGTGCTGTCCACCAAACTTCTTCACGCCGAGACGTTGTGCATTGGAGTCGCGACCGTTCTTGGTAGAACCGCCACCTTTTTTGTGTGCCATGACGAGACCTAGTTAGATTTTAATGTCAGTGATGGTGATGCTCGTGAACAACTGACGGTGACCGTTCAGTTTTTGATAGCCCTTGCGGCGCTTCTTGTGGAACACGAGAACTTTTTCGCCCTTGCCATGCTCAATAACAGTTGCCGTAACAGAACCCTTGATAAAGGGTGTGCCTACAGAAACATTGCCGTTGTCGCTCGCGAGGAGGATGTTCTTAAATTCTACGATGTCGCCAACGTTTTTGTCCATCAGTGGAACCTTCACGGTTTGGTCCGGAGCCACTGCGTACTGTTGACCTGATATCTCTACTACTGCGTACATGTGTTTCTTGCTTGGCGTTGTACGAAAAAAGGACGCGCAATATACAGGGTAGGCCTCAGACAAACAAGTGGGTTAGGGAGATTTCCACAGTAACCTTTCCAATTTTCATCCGTTAGAGCCCCCTTTCTGAGAAACTACCTAACAAATATCCCCCGTGAAGCGTGGCTTTGGACCGCCGGTTTGGTGAGTGTGGCCGTGTTGGCTCCGGCCCTGGATGGCTCCATAACCCTATGTATACCAACGCTCTTGGGGTTTGACGGCTGTTTGGGCTGTGGGCTTGGACGGTCTATCGGCCACCTGGCTCGCGGACAGCTGGGCGAGTCATGGGCAGCCAACCCATTGGGTATCCCGGCAGTTTTGATTATTATCGCTCGCATTGTTCAACTGGTCCGGCTACGCCAATCAATTTCTTGAGGGTTCCATGGCAAATGTCCTACAATACATTCCGGACGCAGACGGAGGAGAGATCTCGTATCTAAACATGATCGTATCTCCGATGAGCGAGGAACAAGCAATGCAGTTTGCAATGATGTATCGCTCCAGACGCAAGGAGCCGCAGATGATCCTCATCCTTGCCTTAGTAGGATTTGTATTCGCTGCAGGCATTCACCGTTTTGTTCTTGGACATATCGGCTTGGGAATCCTTTATCTCTTGACTGGTGGTCTGTGCTTCATTGGTACGATCATCGATATTGTTAACTACCGTAAGCTTGCGGCAGAATACAATCAGCAACAGGCATATGAAGTAGCGAACACTATGCGGTCCATGGGCCAACTGTAACCTACACTTCACGTTGAATATGAAGGTCATGAGGTATGTTGCTTCATGACCTTCCTTCGTTTTGGACTTTTGATTGTCTGCCTGCTTACGATTGTAGCACGCGGAGCGGCTGCGCAAAAGCCGCCGCGGCTAGTTGTGATTGTTTCATTTGATCAATATCGCGGAGATTATCCAACGTTGTTTTCACGATTCGTTGGCAAGCGCGGATTTGCTCGAATGCAGAAACAGGGTGCTTCGTTCACAAAGTGTTATTACGAACACGCTAACAACATCACTGGACCTGGACACGCATCGCTACTCACGGGTTGTTATCCCGCCCGCACGGGAATTGTAGGAAACGACTTTTGCGACCTACGCACAGGTTCTTGCACGTATTGTGCAGATGATGACAAGGGGCTCAAGAGTGCCGAGCAATTAGAAGTGCCAACCATTGGCGATTTACTCAGACAGAAGAATACGGCATCGAGGGTTGTTGGCATATCATTGAAAGACCGCGCCGGCATTCTTATGTCGGGTAAAAGTGCAACTACCTGTGTGTGGTATGACATGAATACACATCGCTGGACGACAAGCTCGTATTACCCAACGCCGCAGTGGCTACCCACGCTTAACCGAACAATCCGTTCTTCGAAATACGCAGGTCGTTCCTGGACGACTCGCATCCCTCAATCCCTCAACCCGGCGTATGACAGCGTTGATGCCGAAGGTGCGTACCCCGGTGGCAACACTACGTTCCCGCATCAGGTGCTCGATGCCGGGCACCCAAAGTTTGAAGCGAGTGTGGTGCTTAGCCCCTTTGGCATAGACATGGTATTTGACGCAGCATCCATAGCGCTCACAAAGGAAGAACTTGGCAAAGACAAGTGGCCTGATGTGTTGTGTATTGGAGTATCGTCATCCGATTACGTGGGACACGTATTTGGTCCAGATAGTAGGGAAGTGCAAGAGCTGTACGCGCATGCAGATAAACGAATCGAAAAACTCATTGACCAACTCGATGCAGGTATTGGACGTGCCAATTACATCCTTGTGATCACATCGGATCATGGAGTAGCTCCAGTACCAGAAGTAATCAGAAATATTTCTCAGCAGCAAGGGGCCTTCATTGACGCCGGAAGAATTCGCGAGTCAGAGATCAAAGCAATTGTTGATTCTGTACTTGGGGCGAAGTTCGGTAAGCCACCAACGGCATCCTACGTTCGCGAGATCAGCGAGCCGTCCATCTACCTGCAGGACTCAGCAATTGCGCATCTCAACAGAGCCGCCGTATTAGAAGTAGTTGTTGCTGCCCTAAAACGTCATCCGGGCCTTGGGATAGTTGCCACTCGAGACACACTTGCACTTGGAGATTGTCCAGAGGGTGCAGACGAAGCAACGTGCCGATATGTGCTCAACAGCTTCCATGCATCGCGCAGTGGAGACATCGTGATATATCCAAAGCGCTACTGGATCATTGGTGGTAACACTGCAACACATGGAACGCCGCATGACTATGACCGTTACGTTCCTCTGATGATGCTCGGAGGTGGCATGAGACAACAGAACTCTGATGCGCCTGTTGCACCTGTTGATATTGCACCCACCCTAGCACTGCGACTAGGATTGGTCATAGGGCCAATAGATGGAAAGCCCCTTCCGATGAAATAGACGAGGCGTAGATACTCTGGAGTCCTACTGCAGTTCCGCCAACAACTTCCGTGTGATCACGATTTTCTGAACCTCACTTGTGCCTTCGCCAATCGTGAGGAGTTTAGAGTCGCGCCAATATTTCTCAACCGGGTAATCCTTTACGTAGCCATAGCCGCCATGAATTTGGATGGCTTCTTCTGCAGTGCGGACGGCAACTTCTGACGAATAGAGTTTTGCGATGGAGGCAGCCACACCGAATGTCATATTCTGATCTCTCATCCATGCTGCTTTGTAGGTAAGTAGGCGCGCAGCTTCAATCTCCATGGACATGCGTGCAAGTTTGAATTGAATTGCCTGCATATCGGCTAGACGCTTACCAAACTGCACACGTTCTGTGCTGTATTTCACTGCGGCCTCAAAAGCCCCCTGAGCAAGACCAACACTTAGTGCAGCGATTGAAATCCGTCCACCATCTAAGATTTGTAAGGCCTGGATGAAACCTTCGCCCTCATTGCCGATAAGGTGGGATACCGGCACGCGTACATTGTCGAACACAAGTCCAGCAGTATCAGAACATCGCATTCCGAGTTTGTTCTCTTTCTTGTTGCCATAGAAGCCAGTCATCGATTTATCAATAGCAAATGCAGAAATACCACGTTTGCCAGCAGTCTTGTCCGTTACGGCCATCACCACGCAGATATCGCCAACGTTGCCATGTGTGATAAAATTCTTTGAGCCATTGAGAATGTAATGATCACCATCGCGAACGGCTGTTGTGCGTGTACCGCCAGCGTCAGAGCCCGCGCTTGGCTCCGTTAAGCCCCATGCGCCCATCGTCTCGCCTTTTGCTAGGCGCGGTATGTATTTGGCACGTAGTTCATCTGACCCAAAGCGATTGATATGACCAGAGCAGAGTCCATTGTGGGCGGCAACACCAAGAGCAATTGAAGGACAGCCACGGGCAACTTCTTCCACTACAATTGCATATTCCATGAAATCCATTCC
The DNA here is from genome assembly GCA_947495975.1 of Ignavibacteria bacterium. Lineage (GTDB taxonomy): Bacteria > Bacteroidota > Ignavibacteria > Kapaibacteriales > Kapaibacteriaceae > UBA10438. Next base: position 17,587 of record CANMBE010000020.1, read on the forward strand.
AGAGCCACCGAGCTCAGGTGGCATTACAATCCCCAGATACCCAAGGTCGCCAAGCTTACGAAATACCTCGTGCGGAAACTCTTGCGATTCGTCGTATTGCAGTGCAATGGGTTTGACCTCTTCTTCTACAAAGGCGCGGATATGCGAACGAAGTGCCTCTTGATCTTCGCTGAGGTCAAAGCTTATGCCCGAGCTCTCGTGGTCCATTTGGTCTGTCATGAATGCGCTTTAGATGAGTGCCGCCAAAATTGAGCTACAAACCTACGAAGGTCCAGTTGAGCAAGTATCAACACGAGAGTGCTGAAACCAATTTCGTATCATGCATGGTTCCTCCACGTCTACCCAAAAACCAGTGACTCGTGCCATAATCATCGTAGCGGTGTGCCTGTGCATTTGGCCCGCAAAACAAACCTGGGGTCAGGGCTCAGAGGTTGTGCGCGTTATGCAACGGGTAGATACTGCCCACCCTCACGTGCGACAAGTGCTGCACCAGTGGGCTGATAGCCTCATGAGTTGGCGCCGCGACGGAATCGGCAATGATCGCTCTGGGGGGTTCTTTGTTAATACAGGATCCATCGTCCAAGATTGGTTTGCCCAAGATGATGAAGTAGTAAAGCAGTTCCCTGCCACCGTCATGAGTGTGGAGTTTCGTGAAGGGGGCTGGGAGGTGCGCACCATTTTCGCTCGGCTTGATACCGCCTCTCGCACTGTTGTACCGCTTGGCATCCTCAACGCACGTTTCCGCGGAATAGTTGACTCCAATGGAAGCAGCAATTGGGTCTTGCAGGACGCTATGCTTCACGCTACAAGCAGTTGGGACACAACGCGTGTTGAGAATGTGATGTACGTGCACCACCGAAACGAGCGTGTAGATCTCAATCGGGCCAAGGAAGCCCCTTTATTCTGTAAAGCGGTTGCAGAAAGATTTGGTCAACCAATTCCCAAGAACATCACTGTTTGCCTCGCAGATGGTAGGGACGAGCTCTGCCTCGTGCTTGGCGTAGAATATTATGCTTTTCCACCGCAGTCTATTTCTTTTCCGCAAGCGCTCCTCATTGTGGAATCAACGCCGGAGACATTTCACCCGCACGAACTTGTGCATGTTGTTTTCCGAGAATACGACCGCGCACATCCGATTCTTCGAGAAGGTCTGGCAACCTTGCTTGGGGGCAATGGGGTCATGGATTTTCAGGGGGCTCTGAGTGAATACCTCGAAGCGAGATCAAAACGCTACATACCATCATTTGTAGAGCTTTTCACTGGCGTTCAGTCTGACCAATCCGATGAGTATGTACTAGGCGCCGTTATCTGTGATTTAGTGCTACGCCTTCACGGCAGAGCAGCACTTTTGGAGCTACTGAGGACAGAACGCTCCTCAGATGCAATGTTGGCGCTGAGCAGGCTTCTGAGCTTTGATATTGCTGACCGTCAGGAGTCGTTGCGCTCTTTTGCAGAAGCGGCCCAAAAGAGAGATGCGCCTGAACGCTAAGCCACGTTGTATTTTTGCCGCCAGCCAGAATAGGGATTTGTAACAAAATGGGTGACGGGGCGTTGAGCTCCTCTAATCCAAACTTCTCAGACGGAGAAACGCATGACCAGAATCATTGTCGTATTATTTTGCCTTGTATTTGCGGCACTTACAGCCACATCGCAGACAACGTTCAACCTAACGGATACTGTCCGCTTTAACCCTAATGTCAAAAAGGGTCGGCTTTCCAGCGGTATCCCGTACTATTTTCTGCAGAATGCCCGTCCAGCACAACGCATGGAACTTATGCTTGTTGTGAATGCTGGTGCTGTTTTAGAAGACGATGATCAGAACGGCCTTGCGCACTTCTGCGAACACATGGCGTTTAACGGAACACAGAACTTTCCGAAGCAGGAACTCGTCAACTTCCTCGAATCGATGGGCGTACGCTTCGGTGCCGATCTCAATGCATACACTAACCTCGATGAGACGGTGTATATGCTTACGGTGCCCCTAGACAAGCCACAGAACCTTATCAAGGCAATACAAATTTTGCGCGATTGGGCCGGATTTGTAACGTATGATGAAACGGGCATCAATGCAGAGCGTGGTGTTGTGATGGAAGAATGGCGACTTGGTAAAGGGGCAGATGACCGCGTACAAGAGAAACATCGCGGCATGATGTTTTACGGATCGAAGTACGCCCAACGTGATGTGATTGGAGATACAAACATTCTTCTTCGTGCTCCAGGCGACAACCTCCGCAGGTTCTACCGCACGTGGTACCGCCCAGAGAATCTTGCCATCATCGCCGTTGGTGATATGGATCCACTTACGCTCGAATCTTACGTTTTAAAATATTTTGGGTCACCAGCTTCATCAGGCGAGCGCGTCTCTGTCAGACCGCAAATACTTCTACCTCCGCATAAAGAGACACTCATATCAATTGCTTCTGATCCTGAACTTCAGGGCGCTCGAGCAGAGATCGTGATTAAGCGTAGAGCCGATACTGTCCGTACGTATGCAGAATACAAGGCAAACATTGTACGAGAGATGATGAACGGAATGTTGAATCAGCGTTTGGCAGAACTCACACGCAAAAACCCGCCGCCATACGCAAGTGCGGCAACTGGTGATTATAGACTCGCACGCGAAGCAATGGCCACGTATGGTATTGCCACTGCAGCCGACAAGAATGTTCTGCGAAGTCTCAACGCGCTGCTGACTGAGTTTGAGCGTGCAAAGAGATTTGGATTTACCTCTACGGAACTTGTTCGCGCAAAAGAAGCAACATTGTCGAGAATTGATACATACTATAACGAGCGCGACAAATCAGAGTCGCAACAATTTGCAGGAGAACTCTCACGCCACGTATTACAAGTTGAATCTGTTCCGGGAATCATCCACGAATGGGAGATTTATCAAGGTATCGTTCCAACAGTAACCGTAGAAGATGTGAACGCAATCGTAAAGAGTCTGATTACGCAAGAGAATCGCGTGATTATGATCTCCGTTCCAGAAGGCAATGGTTTTACAAAGCCAACAGAACAACAAGTGCGCGATCTTCTGGCTGCAGTTGAAGAAAAGAAAATTGAAGCCTACGTTGATGCAGTTCCTACAAAGCCTCTTTTAGAAATAACACCTCAGCCAGGAAAGATTGTTGGCCTACGTACGATTTCAGATGTCGGTGCTACGGAGTTGACGTTGTCTAATGGCGCTCGAGTTATCTACAAGAAAACCGATTTTAAGAACGACGAAATTCTCTTCACTGCACATAGCTGGGGCGGCCAATCTTTGGCTCCCGAAGCAGACCACTTCACAAACATGGTTGCGGCGGACGTGATACGCCAAGGAGGGGTGGGAATATTCGGTTGGAACGATCTCATGAAGCTACTCAATGGTAAAAACGTAGGAATGTCTGCGAGTGTTGCAATGGAGCAAGAATCCATAAATGGTGTGTCTACACCTAAAGATCTGCGTACATGTTTTGAACTGCTCCATCTGGTTTTTACGGCTCCGCGTAAAGATTCACAAGCATTTGATGCATGGAAACTCAAAATGAAGACCGACCTTGCAAACAAGGAGAAGAGTCCAGAAGCTGCCTTCTTTGACACTCTCATGATGGTGAGCTCAAATAATCACCCTCGTGCTCGCACAATGACTGAAGCTGCGGTAGACCAAGTAGATCTCAATAAAGCATATGACTTCATAAAATCGCGATTCAAGTACGGTTCCGATTTCACCTTCTATTTTGTTGGCAACCTAGACGAAGAAGCACTGAAGAAGCATGCCGAGACGTACATTGGTTCACTTCCGGCAGCACCATCAATGGTTGGTTCCGAATCCGAAAAAGCTGCTCCGAAAAAGGCTGCTGCTGAAACAACAAGCGCAGTGCCACTTTCGAGAGGGGGAGACCCAATTCAAAATTCAGCAGAGCCTGGCTCACAGCCAATGAAGGAGACATGGAAAGATGTTGGTCTCCGCACTAAGAAGGGTCAGTACAGTAAGACTGTGTACAAAGGCGTAGATCCTAAGAGCACCGTTTTGCTCACCGCATCTGGTTCAATGAAATACACTCCAGAGAACCGCTATGATATTGTAGCGCTTTGTGAAGTAATGGAGATTCAACTTCGAGAACAGATGCGCGAAGAAAAAGGTGGCGTGTACTTTGTATCTGTTCAGCCAAATTTCAGCAAGATCCCTATTGAAGACTATTCGATCAGCGTGTACTTTGGTTGTGCACCAGAGAGAGTTAACGAGCTTGTTGCGACCGTGAAGAATGAAATGGCATCACTCAAATCAGCGTTGGTTCCAGATACGCTTCTCGCTAAAGTGAGAGAGATGCAAACAAAAGAACGTGAAACAAATATCAAGACCAATAATTTTTGGCTACAAGTTATGTCGCAGTTTGACCGCGATGGTGAGCCGTACTCGAACGTCTATTTGCGTGATAACTTTATCAAGAATCTCGACGCTGCGCAGATCAAGAAAGCTGCAGAACGGTACCTCGACGGAAAGAACTTCTCTGAGTTCGTTCTAAAGCCAGAGTCATCATCTCCGTCTGATGCTAAACCATCATCACCTTCTCAGCACTCACCAACGCCAACAAAAAAGACAAAGAAAAAATAGCCCTGTGCAGAAGTAACAACGGCGCATCAACTCAAAGTGGATGCGCCGTTTCTTTTGTCTTGAATCCAACAGTCTTAGGGTTTTCCAAGTGTTTCAATTGAGAGCATATTCGTGCGAGCTCTGCCTACAAGTGGTCTCCCAATTGTAAAAACCACGGTTGAGCCTGGAGCAAATCGCTTCTCTTTCACAAGATCATTCTTAATGTGTTCGATCGTGTCGTCAGTTGTACTAAACGCGTCGAGCACCATTCCTGTCACACCCCACAGAAGCCCCATTCGCCGAGCGACTTCCTTCATTGTTGTGATCGCAAAAATCGGGGCACGTGGACGTCGGTTGGAAATAAGGCGCGCTGTTTCGCCACTATAGCTTAAGCTTACAATTGCAGAAACACGCTTCTCTTCCGCAATATGAGCTACTGCCATTGCTACTGATTCCGTGTTCGTTCGTTCAGCATCGCCAATGGGTTCATAGCCTGCGTGGATCTTACCATCATCCATCATTTCCGTTTCGGCTTCTTGGCAAATCATCCGCATGTAGTGCACCGCATCCACTGGATAGGCGCCCACGCTTGTCTCTGCGCTAAGCATCACTGCGTCTGTTCCATCAAGAACGGCGTTGGCAACATCGCTCGCTTCGGCCCTGGTGGGACGTGGGTTGCGGATCATGGACTCCAACATTTGCGTAGCTGTGATCACGGGTTTTGCTTTTGCATTACACATGCGAATGAGCTTCTTTTGAACGATAGGCACAGCAGCAGCTGCAATTTCTACACCTAGATCACCACGTGCAACCATTACGGCATCTGATGCATCAACGATCGATTCAATATTCGTGAGAGCTTCAGGTTTTTCAATCTTAGCTATCACCCATTGTGTGCCACCGTACTTTGTGATGTAACGCCGCACATTTTCTATGTCTGACGCAGAGCGAACAAACGATAGTGCTATGTAGTCGCACTCCTGCTCAATTGCAAAGCGCACATCTGCACGATCCTTCGTTGTCATTGCTGGCTGGCTGACAATCGTATGCGGAAGATTTATTCCCTTTCGAGGGAGCAACGTTCCACCGTGCACAACGATTGCACGGATAACACTCCCATCGGTTTCTTTTACCTGAATCTTAAGAAGTCCATCATCAAACAATAACACATCGCCCTTCTTAACGTCATTGGCGATGGTTGGATAGTGGACGGGAATGACGTTGTCCTTTGGTCCAAGCTTCAGCCCACGCATGATTCCAACATCAGCAATGCGAATTTCACGGCCCGAGACAAGTGACATCGAATCGCGATCTGAGAAATCTGCAACACGAATTTTTGGACCTTGCAGGTCAGCGATGATCGGCAGAAGAACGTCCAATCTTTCTTCTGCTTCACGAATAAACTTCACGTAGGATTCGTGACTGCTATATGCACCGTGAGACATGTTAAGACGGAATGCATTTGCACCAGCCTTAACCAAGGCTACTACCTTATCTGTTGAGGCAACTGCAGGTCCCATTGTGCATAGGATCTTGGCCTTCTGATGCATCATGACTCGAGTGGATGCCATGATCGCTTTCTGTTAAGATTTCGTGATAGTTGTGGTGATGGGACGGGGCGACATGAACGGCTCAATAGAGACCGCCTTGCCTGTGTCTTCATCGATTTGAAGGTGAACGCCGCACACGCGCACGTCGTTCTCCGCGATCTCATACTTATGCGCCGTCTGCAGGATCAATCGTTTGATCGCAATCTCTTTCTTCATGCCAAGCACGCTGTCATACGGGCCTGTCATACCTGTGTCCGTAAGATATCCTGTGCCTTGGGGTAGAATTCTTGCATCAGCGGTCTGGATGTGTGTGTGCGTGCCCAACACGGCACTCACTCGTCCATCACAATGCCATCCCATGGCAACTTTTTCAGCCGTGGCGTCTGCATGGAAGTCAAGCAAAATGATCTTCGTGCGCGGTGCGATTTTGTTAATCGCCCCATCAACAGCTTTAAACGGACAGTCAATGGGCTGCATGTACACCCGCCCTTGGGCCTGAACAATACCCACCGTGCGTTTGTCTGGAAGTGTGATAACCGTCCAGCCACGCCCAGGATTTTCCGAAGGATAGTTCAGTGGCCTCAGCACATTTTGATTGGAGATGAGAAGGGGGCGAGCCTTCCAGTTCTCCCATATATGATTGCCTGTGGTGATGCAATGGACGCCGGCATCAAAGAGTTCGGCTGCTTCCTTTTCAGAAAGCCCCTTACCATCAACGATGTTTTCACCATTGACTACAAGACAATCAGGCTGATATTGTTCTTTAAGCGAAGGGAGCTGCCGAAGCAGCTCGCGAAGGCCAACATGGCCAACCACATCGCCAATAAAGAGGAGGCTAAAGACGCGCATAGGCTACAAACCTACGAAACACCAGACTGCGGTATCTTTGCGGTATATGTCAACACGCATCTATACCAAGACAGGGGACGATGGAACCACGGGGCTTTTTGGGGGCACTCGCGTCCGGAAGGATAACGTACGTATTGACGCCTATGGAACAGTTGACGAGCTCAACAGCATCATTGGCGTTGTGCGAACATGTGCGCTTCCAGAAGAGATTGCTACACAGTTTGCCCTCATTTCATCGGCACTTTTCACACTCGGAGCGGACCTAGCAACTCCTCTTGATCCTCCTCCGGTCTACGATATTCCTCGTATAGGAATGGAACACATTGAGGAACTCGAAGGTTGGATTGATCGCTTCGACGGTATGCTGGAGCCGTTGAAGGTCTTTATTCTTCCTGGTGGTACCGTGGCCGCTGCACACCTGCATGTTGCCCGCACTGTCTGTAGAAGGGCCGAAAGGTGTGTTGTTACGCTCGCAACACATGAAGATATCGGGAGCTTTGTAGTACGATATTTGAATCGGTTATCTGACTACCTGTTTATGGCAGCCCGAGCGGTGAATGCGTCAGCAGGTGTAGAAGATGTACCATGGAAACCGAAAACATAATCACAGATTACTGATACATTTCTCATCTCACATCGAAGAATGTTATGATGAGCTTTTTTAGAATGAACATTGAGATGGCCGCAGAGATACGCGGGAAATGAGAAACGTTACGATGTGCGAATAAGTCTGGCTCCAAAGGCGCCGTCGGTTTTATGGCGATGTGGAAATGTTTGTAAAAACCCCTCTTCGCAAACATCGGACGGCAAATAATTCTCAGCTCGATCAAGGGCAAATTCTGGATGTTTTTCTAAGAACCACGTCACGACTGCTGAATTCTCTTCGGGCTCAATCGTACACGTACTGTAGACGATTGCTCCTCCTGGTTTGACGAGCGTTGCTGCATGACCGAGTATCTCTTTTTGCGTGATCGACATCTTGCGGATGTCATCGATTTCTCGACGCCACTTTATATCTGGTTTCTTAGACAACGTCCCCATGCCTGAACAAGGAGCGTCAACAAGGACAAGGTCTGCCAAGTCCTTTGCTACATATTCCCTTGCGTCGCCGTGGACGGCAGTCACTATTGATGTCCCTGAACGCTGTGCGTTCTCCTCAATAAAGCGGAGTCTGGACTCATACTTCTCCAGTGCGATAACCGTTCCCTGATTTTTCATGAGTTCTGCCGCATGCACCGCTTTGCCCCCTGGAGCGGCGCAGAGGTCTATCACCAACATCCCTGGCTTTGGGCTGGCAAGTTGCACTGCAAGGCTTGCACTGGCATCCTGAACGGTCACAAGACCTTCTGTAAAGAGCGGAAGTGAGCGTACGTCTCGAAGCGACGTTATCATGATGCTTGAGGGGTGTACAGGAGAGACGTCGTACTTGGTTTCTGCAGCATTGAGCAATCGCTCGATCTCTTCCATCGTGGACCTCATCGTATTTACACGTAAGGTGAGCATGGGCCGATGGTTATTCGCCGATAGGATCATCTCTGCAACCTCGCCTCCGAATCTTTCTACGTAGCGCCGCACAATCCACTGTGGGTGAGCATAGTGAATGGAAAGATGGAGCACCTCATTCTCGTGGCGATCTGGATATCGTATGGTCTGCACGTTGCGCAGTATGTTCCGCAGTACCCCATTCACAAGACCTGCATGCTTGTCACCCTTTATCCGCTTCACAAGCTCAACGGATTCGTTGATGGCAGCCGGTGCTGGGATCTTTGATAGAAACAGCATTTGGTATAAGGCAATGCGCATCGAGTTCTTAACAAGGGGCATACACTTCGCAAACTCGCCGTGATAGAATCCTGTAAGGACCCAGTCTAGACGTGATTGCCAACGGACAGTGCCGTTAACGAGTTCGGTGACAAGTGCCCTGTCAGCAGACTCAAGCTCTGATCTTCGTAACTCTCCATCGAGTAGTTTGTCTATGTACGAGTCGCTGTTCTCGTATCGAGTGAGCAGTTTTACCGCCGTGCCGCGGGCTGTTTGAAAAACCGCAGTGGAAGAGTCTTCAATGCGGGGTGCGGCCAGTTCATCTCTCGTGGCAGCATGAGGTGCTTGTTGTTCATTCATAGGGACGCAAGTATACTGAAATGACAAGTTGTATGCTGAAATGACAAGTTGCGAATGAGTTCTCCTCATGATAAGTTTCCCTGATTGCGTCTTCATGATTCACCTCCCAATGCTCAAACCGCGTCATTTGATCCTTTTCATTCTCGTTGTGCTTCTCGTTTGGTCAGAGGCCGCTCTGGCCCAGACAAATGTGTTGGATAGCGACCCCATTACCGCCCGCAAACGACTTGTATATAGCCAAGTGGGTGGATTTGTAGGATTTGGGCTTATGTCTCAAAGTGGAACTTTCAAAACCGCCTGCGATTGTGAGTTTAGCGGGGGCTCAGGCGTTGGAATGTTTGCTGGCTTCATGTTTGAGAGGCTCACACGCTCACAAATCACCTACGGAGTTACACTTGGATATGATGGTAGGGGGATTACTGGCCGCTTCCGAGAGGTTGAAGGCGTTGTGCAGACTACGCCATCTGGAAGATCGTTCACCGTTCCAGTTACGTTTCTCAATGAGGCTCAGTTAGCACTGAATGTGGTTTCTGCCATGCCGTATGTGAAGTACCATTTCTTTGATCTCTTCTACGGCAGACTGGGAGCCTCAGTTGGCTATGTCTTTTCATCGAGTCTGAGCCATACAAAGACACTCGAAACAGATTCAGTGACCTTCCCCAACGGTGAAGTGGCCGCAGTTTCGCTGCTGGGCACGTCAGAGCGGTCGGTCATTTTAGAGGAGGGCCCAGTTCCAGACCTGAGCGCTTTGCAGATTGGAATCATGTTAGGATTGGGAATGGAGCTAAGAATTTCAAAAAAGATGTTTTTGAGCCCCGTTATCGAATATGTACTGCCCATCAGCACTATCAGCGTTCAAGGGACAAGCTTTTCGATCCGATCCGTACACTTTTCTTTAGAAGCAAGACATATTCTATGAAGAAGGGTTTTGGTGGTTATCCACATTTGCCTATTTTTTCATTCCGGTGCAGTCGGAACGATTGTCGGAAAAAGGGCACCCAAGTGGTTGGGGCAAAATAATTTATCTAGGATGGGATGTGTATGATGCAGCAATTGGTGACGGTCTGTGTCGGCGCTTTACTATTGTTCGCGCAAGGACAGGCTTCGGCATATAACTCAGAGCTATACCTTTTTGGTGCAACGATTGAGTCGAAAACTACTGCGGACGAAGATTCGCGTGGAGACATCCTAGAAGATCCAACGAAGATTCGAATTCTCAATCTTGGGAAAGTCATCAATCACAAGGGTCTTGACTACGGTCCAACGATCAGTGCGGATGGCAAAACACTCTACTACGTGTCCAATCGCCAAGGTAGCCGCGTAACAAGAGATGGCGACTTCTCACACGATTTCTGGTCGGCAAAGAAAGAGAACAACCTCGACACGATGTTTTCATCACCGGTAAACATCGACACTGTTGATGCTGGTGTGAATACGATCATGAACGAAGGTGTTGCTTCTATTGCAGCGGATCGACAGACACTGTACTTCACTGGTTGCAATCGTAGCGACGGTCTTGGTGACTGCGACATCTACATTGCAGAAGTAGATGGTGATCGTTGGGCAAAACCGCGCAACCTCGGCAGAGCAGTGAATTCCGAATATTGGGATTCTCAGCCAACGGTCTCCCCTGACAAATCGCGTCTTTACTTTTCGTCCAATCGTCCATCTCCATCAAACCCTGATGGAGAAGGTGATGATGACATCGACATCTGGTACTCTGATTGGGACGAAGACCTCGGCGAATGGAAAGCTGCCAAAAACATGGGGCCTGACGTCAATACACCAAAACAAGAAGTATCGCCCTTCATCGGATCCGACGGTTACACGTTATTCTTTGCGTCTAACGGACTACTTCCAAACATGGGTGGTCTCGACTTCTACCGCACAAAGAAGACGGGCGAAAAGGAACGCGATGGTCGTGAAAAGTGGTCCAAGCCAGAACAGCTTCCTGCACCGATCAACACGAGTCAAGACGAGCAGTTTATTTCGTTACCAGCGTCTGGTGATGTGCTCTACTTCTCTTCACGCAGAAAAGACATCAGTGGTTATCAAGGTGATCTCGACGTCTTCATGGCGTTTATCCCTTCATACTTCCGCGCTGTTAATGTTATCGTTAACGTTATCGATGAATGCACAGGTCAGAATGTACCTGCTGCACTTACCTTCCGTAATGGAAAGACAGCACGTCTCGTAAAGGACAGCGTAGATCAGCAGCGCATTGAGTCCAACATCATTATTGCCAACGCAGACTACGGCGAAGGCGCAATGCGCGAAGACAGTATATCAATTAGTGTTACGGCATACTCGCCAACGTATGGTGAGCGCTCAATCGTATTCCCTGTCAGAGATCCAGGTAAAACAACAACTGCCTCCGAAGCAAATCAACAGACAGAGATCCGTAAAACCATCACGCTTGGACAACGGCCAACGCTTGGTGCGGAAATAGAGTTTTCTAAGTGGACCAAGAAGTTGAACAATTCGTTCAAAGGACTTGTGATGGAAGAGCGCGCAACAATCCAGCTCTATCCGATGCTCCCATACGTGTTCTTTGATGTAAAAAGCAGCACTCTTAGCTCACGCTACAAAACACTTACAGCATCACAAACCGCTGGGTTCAATGACGAGCTCTTACCGGGTGGAACACTTGATAAGTATTACCATGTGATGAACATCTTTGGTTATCGCCTGAAGAAGTATTCGAACGTTAAAGTTGAGCTTGTAGGCTGTGTTGACGAAACAAACGAAGACAAGAACTCAGACCTTCCAAAGCTTCGCTCACAACTCGTGTTTGACTATCTTAAAAACGTATGGGGTATTGACGAAAGCCGCATGAAAATGACGGCTCGTGGTTGGCCTGAATTGCGCTCCAACCCTAAGGACTCATTCGGTATTGTTGAAAACCGACGCACTGAACTCCGCTTTTCAGGTGGAACGCCAGATGACCTGTGGGAAGTTCAACGTCCGATCTTGGACAATGACCCTACGGTTTCACCTGACCCTGCTAACATGACCTGGATGATGAAGAACGGTATTGATGAAGGCATCGTTGCTTCGCGCCGTATTGAAATCATCCGCAACGGCCAGCCATGGAATGTGTTAAAGGAAGTGGGAGTAACAGATGCTACCAAGCAATGGGACTGGTACAACACAGACGTTGAGTATCCTCTAGAAAAGGGACCAGAAGGAACGCCGGAAATAAGCCTGAATCCATTTAAGGCCGTCTTGGTTGTGACTTCGAAGAATGGACAAGAGTGTAAGTCAGATACTGTGACAATTCCAGTGAAGCGCATCTCATCAAAGTCTATAGCGATAGACAAGGGTTCTGAATCAACACTCGAAAAGTACAACCTCATCCTCTTCAAGTTTGACTCGCCTCAGGCGGGTGAACTCAATGAGCGTATCATGTCAACGTGGGTGTATCCTCGCGTTAAGTCTTCATCTGTCATCAAGGTAGAAGGTCACACAGACATTGTTGGTCTTGATACACGCAATAAGCAGCTCTCCGAAGATCGTGCGCGTACGGCAGAGAACTTCATCAAGAAGCGTACATCTGCTTTCAAAGAGCTGTCAACTCGCGGAACGGGCGAAGAAGAACCTTTGTACTCCAACGAACTTCCTGAAGGTCGCTTCTTCAATCGTACAGTTCAGGTTCGTATTGAAACGCCACTGAAAGATGCCGAGATAGAAGACTAAGGTTCACACCTCTTTTTCTCCTCACACATAGAATTTCTTACAGCGCCCAACCTTTGGTTGGGCGCTTCTGTTTATGTTCGTACCCATGATAGAATGGAATGTAGACCCAACGATCTTTACACTTGGCCCACTCTCGCCACGGTGGTACGGCATGCTCTTTGCCACAGCATTCCTACTGAGTTATCACGTGATGAAGAAGATGTTTCTCATAGAGAAGCTAGAGTTTAAAGACCTAGATGCACTTACGATCTACATGATTGTAGGTACCATTCTAGGAGCTCGATTAGGGCATGTGTTCTTCTATGAGCCGCAGATAATGCTCGATAATCCGTTTGAAGTTCTGGCGATTTGGCACGGCGGACTTGCAAGCCATGGTGCCGCTCTTGGAATAATTACTTGTCTGTGGCTATTTCACCGCAAGCGCCGCACATTTACCATGACGTGGCTTCTAGACCGCCTTGCTATCGTAGCTGCACTCTCTGGCATGTGTATTCGAATCGGCAATCTGTGTAACTCTGAGATTCTTGGGCGAACAGCCGATGTGCCGTGGGCATTCTGGTTCAAGCTCGTAGATCCAATGCCAGTGTGGCGTCATCCAGCGCAGATCTATGAAGCACTACTGTGTCTTGCTCTGTTTCTCGTGCTATGGATGCTCTACAAGAAAGGCATGGCACAAACAAATCCGGGCAGAATATTTGGGCTGTTCCTCGTACTTCTATTTACTGGACGATTCTTCATTGAATTTCTAAAAGAACATCAAGTACGTTTCGAAGCGGTTCTACCCATTGATATGGGTCAGATACTCAGTATCCCTTTTATCGTAGCCGGCGTATGGTATTTGGTACGATCACGGACTGAATCTTTGGCTTTGCGATCACGGTAAAGCCCGAAACACTTCTTACCAAGCTCTTCACGGACGACGGGTCCTTGGTGGTTGCTCTAGCAGTATAAATCTGCCCGTTTGCCTGGATAAACTTCTCGCAAACAGTTTCTTGTGTCTGTGGATCTCTGTACCAGAGTAAAACAGTTCGCTCCGTGGAGTCCATACTCGATGAGACCTTTATACTTCTGCGCCGTAAGGAGTCAAGAACACGATGTACAATCCGATCTAGATCCGACTTATGGGCCCCTGATTGCGCGCCCATCGTGATTTCGCTTCCATCATTCGCGCTTAGTTGCTGAAGCCCGCCCCTCGTCTTTTCGAAGCTCCATGCAGACGGTCTGTCACTAGACAACACAAAGCCTAATGCTGTATCAACCAGGTTCTGACCAGAGAAAAATCCACTCTTCAGTTTGCCGGGTACTGTCTTGAGTGCGCTGTCAGAGATAGTTGTTGTTGTAAACGTTACGCTGTCACCAAAGGCCTTAATGTTCTCGGAGCTCGTGCCGAGCTGAGTAGTGATTGGTGTTTCCAAAGTGACCTCAACCCCCTTTTCTGTGATCTTTCGTGCACCGCCACGGTTGTCACCGTTGCGAAAAAACATAACTGTAGCCAAAACCCCAACGATTGTAATGGCAGACGCTACGATGAGCGTGCGCTTTGTCTTTTCGCGCTCAGCGTGCACTTCTTTTGCCAGTAAATGTTCTTGGTCTTCTGTTGGCATAGAGCCTTCTCCCATAATTAGAATAACTCTGTGACATGAACATACGCCGAAGGGGGCTAATTTTGGCAATCACATCATCAAGGGTAGATCATGTCAGTCCAGAAAATCACGGTCATAGGCGGCGGCACAATGGGTAACGGCATTGCACACGTTGCAGCGCAACATGGGTTTTTCGTTACGGTTGTTGATGTAAACCAAGCCGCACTCGATCGTGCGATGAAGACCATCACTTCGAACCTTGAACGTCAGGTGAAGAAGGAACTGATTTCTGCTAGTGACATGTCGGAAATACAGAGTCGCATCGGCACGAACACGTCTATCGAGGAGGGTGCTGCGGATGCAGACCTTGTGATAGAAGCTGCAAGTGAGCGCCTAGAAATCAAGAGGCAGATATTTACTACACTTGATGGCGTGTGTAAGCCCAAAACTATTCTTGCATCCAACACCTCTTCAATTTCAATCACAGATCTGGCAGGGGGCACTACACGCCCTGATAGATTCATCGGCATGCATTTCTTTAATCCAGTGCCAGTGATGAAACTCTGCGAGATTATTCGTGGATTGGCTACCAGCGATGAGACCTATGCGTTGATAAAATCCCTTGCAGAGAAAATGGGAAAGGTGCCAGTTGAAGTAAAGGACTATCCAGGGTTTATTTCCAATCGTATTCTCATGCCGATGATCAACGAGGCGGTGTATTGCGTGATGGAAGGGATTGCCAGTGTAGAAGATATTGACACCGTGATGAAGCTTGGTATGGCGCATCCTATGGGCCCACTTACACTCGCAGATTTTATTGGACTGGATGTGTGCCTCTCTATCATGGAAGTGCTCCACAACGGACTGGGAGACTCTAAGTACCGTCCTTGTCCGCTCCTTCGCAAGATGGTGGCTGCGGGTCACCTAGGAC
Source organism: Ignavibacteria bacterium (assembly GCA_947495975.1). GTDB lineage: Bacteria > Bacteroidota > Ignavibacteria > Kapaibacteriales > Kapaibacteriaceae > UBA10438. The sequence continues at coordinate 32,893 of CANMBE010000020.1, forward strand.
GCAAGAGTGGCAAGGGATTCTATAGCTACTAAGCCTGCAATCGTCCGCAGCGCCATATCCATTTTTCTTGCTTCTATAGCACGGGCTTTGGTTGGAGCGCAAGAATTAGTACGAATACAACAGTGGCACGAGAAATCAAGAGCTCAACATTGTATTGACTACACTGCGCCACAAACGATGTAACACGGTTGGCGCACGCAGTTCTCTCTGCAGAGTTTATCAGTGCATCATGAGTTCAATAATGAACCCGTGACGGTAGGATTGAACTGGATAGACCATACTCTTACAAGCGTCAACTTTTTATATCGTATCAATGACGACAAGGGTCCACGGTACGGCGGTGGTGCAGGAGGTTGATACTCGTGATAACACACTACGAGCGAATGCGTGTTGTGCGATGAGCATGATGCCGGGGTTGGGCTACATAACGTGCATACCGGTCTACTCAGAGAACCAGCGCGCTGCTGCTGCTGGTACATACCAACGCGTATTCTGACCTTCCTCATGTGCCCCCTGCCCCTGCGTGCGCATGATAATGGGCGTATTGTTTGTGGTTGCATGGATGAGCCACTCATGACCAACGAATTCCAGTGCGGTGACAACAATAGCAAGTTCAATTGCACCATCTGATGTGCTCGTCTCTAATCTTTCTGGTCGAACACCTAGCGTTCTTCCATTGAAAGGAATCAAATTCATGGATGGACTGCCAGTGAACGATGCAACGAATGGCGTTGCCGGATTGTCATAGATCTCTGCTGGCGTACCAACTTGTTGCAGAATGCCGTCATTCAGTATTGCCATGCGATCACTCATCGTCATAGCTTCTACCTGATCATGTGTAACGTAGACAGTAGTAACGCCTAGCTTGCGCTGCAGTGCTCGTATCTCCGTACGCATGTGCGTGCGTAGTTGTGCATCGAGATTTGAAAGTGGCTCATCAAACAAAAAAACATTCGGCTGGCGAATAATTGCTCTGCCTACTGCAACGCGCTGGCGTTGTCCACCCGAAAGCTGTTTTGGTTTGCGTTCCAACATTGTTTCGAGATTTAAGAGAACAGCTACATCATGTACACGTTCAGCAATGATCTTCTTAGATTCTTTGCGAATCGCTAGCGGAAAGGCAAGGTTGTCTGCCACGGTGAGATGCGGATAGAGTGCATAGTTCTGAAACACCATACCAACGTCTCGCAGTCTCGGTTCGATATTGTTCATCACAGTATCATTAAAGAGAATCGATCCACCGGTTGCAGACTCTAGGCCAGCTATCATACGCAAGAGCGTGCTCTTACCACAACCAGACGGACCTACAAGAACAAAGAATTCTCCAGGTTCGATGGTAAATGAAACATCGCGCAGTGGGTGAACTGCGTTGTATGATTTGCTGACATTGTTGAACGTAATGCGTGTCATGTGTTATTGGATTACACGCCAAGGTCGCGTAGTTGTTCAACCAATACTCGCTGCTCATCAGTGAGTATGGTGGGAATATTCACGGTGAGTTCAACATACAGGTCCCCGCGGGAATTCTCGTTGCCATAGACGGGCATTCCTTGACCCTTTATACGGAGCACTTTGCCACTGCATGTCCCAGGCGCAACTCTTATGGAGATGGTTCCTCGCAATATTACTACATCATGTTTGCCGCCAAGCAGCGCCGTGGACAGCAAAATGGCCTCCTTCACGCGCAAGTCATTGCCTTCTCGCACAAAGCGAAGATGGGGCTCAATGGTTACTTCAATCTCGCCATCTGGTACACGGAGGCGTTGCCCGGTAGCTATGCCGGGCTTAAACGTAATATCGGCCGTGGTCTCTTCAATCGTAAACCGTTTCCCCACGCCCGTAAATGCTTCCAATAGTGAGAGCTGCACGCTAAAAACTTTCTTCGGAGGAGGCCTTCGTGTAGCGGTCTTCGTTCGTGAAGAGCGTTGAGATCCAAAGAGTTCAGTGAGCATATCACCGAAAGATGTACCACTGAACATGTCTCCCACATCATCCATTGGAACGTGTGAACCACCCGCCCCTTGCCTACCTCCACCGCGCTGATACGAATTGTATTGCGTAGAGAGTTGATCGTATTTGTTTCGTTTTGTTTTGTCTGACAGAACCTCATACGCTTCACTAATCTTTTTGAAGCGTTCTTCTGCTTCTGGCTTATTGGGATTGGTGTCAGGATGGTATTGCCGAGCGAGTCTGCGGAAGGCCTTCTTAATCTCAGCATCTGTGGCAGAGCGCTCAAGCTCAAGTTCTTTGTAATAATCATGAAAGTCCATCTAGAGTACATCTCCGATCGAGAGGCCAAACCACTTGTTGAGGTAGAGTGCATATAACACGGCAACAACAAGAACGATAAAAAAGAGGACGCCAAAGATGCGTCCAGATCCACTTTTTGTTTGTTGCAGACCCGTTTTTACAAAGGCCTCCGTTAGTCGCTCAGTGTATGCAAACACCGGTACAAAGATGAGCACAATGATGCCCATACCAAGCCAGGTAGCAGTGGCTGGTCTAAATCTCTCCGTTTCACTCATGATGCGTTCTTCTACGAGACCCGTTAGTAGGTAGGATACTAAGACGGTAACAGTAAAGATCGCGGCCTTCGTAATGTATTTCATCATATATGTTATTGCGTCCTAGAGAAGGAGCACGTGGTAGAAGTCAGACGAATGGAATGAATCGCCCGCACGGTCAACGTTGATTGAACCATCGCGTTTAACGATGCACCCCGGGCAATGCGGATTACAGAATCACGTGCGCAAATATCGACTTTGCCTGTGCCATCAACAACGTATAGAATCGTAGGTTTCTGGAGTAGATGAAAAAATGAGTAACAGAATCGCATGCTTCATCCTGAGTGCCATTGTTCTCATTGTTATCTCATGCGGTAGTTCGTTGGTAGCTCCTACAAGTTTGTTGGTAAGTCGTGCGAGCTCTTCCTCCGTTATCTTGAACTCAATATTGAGACCAACGGCTCCTCTCGTCAATGCCATTCACACAAACATTGATGTTGGCATTTCGCATCCAAGGCAGACCTTTCTCGTCTGGCGATAGCAGAGGAATGCATGATTTACATCATGTGTCTCTCTGCGAGTGACGTATAGGCATCCCCGCCAATGATGATGTGGTCTAGAACACGAATATCAACGATGCGTCCAGCATCAACGAGCTGGCGAGTGATCGCAATATCCTCTTTCGACGGCTCTGTATTTCCAGAGGGGTGATTATGGACAAGAATAACCGCAGCGGCATTCTCTGCAATGGCAAGTCGGAAAACCTCGCGAGGATGAATGAGGACAGCGTTAAGAGAGCCATCGCTTACAGCCACATCTCGTAATATCTGGTTCGCAGAATTGAGGAGGACAACATGAAAAGACTCCGTGCGCAGGTGTCGCATGCGAGGTGCCATGAGTCTTGCCAGCACAGTGGGGGAGGTTACCATCGTGCGGTCGGAAAACGGCTCAGCCTGAATGCGGTGAGCCAATTCGAATGCTGCGCACAGGGTTGCGGCTTTAGCCGTTCCCAGGCCGTGGACCGCGCGGAGTTCTGACACGTCTCGGCCTGCGAGGTCAGTAAGGGAGGGGAATCGCCTGAGCACGTCACCGGCAACCTCTGAGGCGGTTGTGCCTTGAGTACCTACATTGATCAGGAGTGCCAGCAATTCTTGAGTACTGAGAGCTTCAGACCCATGACGGACGAGACGTTCCCGAGGGCGGTCGGCATCGGCTGTTGACATTTGTTGCATTTTTGCGTCCCGCTTGGGCGTGTCTATCTATTCCGGTGAAGTTCACAGTATGATCGATCTCTTCATTTACCATCTCCACATCGTGGGCATTTTATATGCCTTCACCATGCGTTGGCAGCAAGAGGGACTCAAGGGAGGTTTCCTAGCTGTGGGCATGTGTGCATTGGTGTTTACAATACTCTGGGCTATTACCGGGCCTATAGCCCGCATACTTATGCCGCAGCAGGTTTTTCCGGGAGATGTATTTACATCGGATACCTTGTCCTTGCTATTGCTTCTGATACCTGAGGTAGTGTTTTTCCGCGTGTTCTTCCTCCGTGCTGCGAGTGCTGCTGAACGTGACACTGCGGCAACACTGCCACCCCTGAATTAAATAGCTGTTACCATTTGGACTGCATAGCTCCTTTGCCGTATGTTTGTCGTTCCCCCCGCCGCGAACAAAATCGGGCGTAAGGGGTAAAAAGTCGATGATGGTGTTCTTTGACAACAGGAAGCAAGCAGTAACAAATAAATGGGTAGGACATATGTTCTACCCCCGTCATGGAGTGCATTGAGCGCACTAGAGATAGGGCCTCGATGTTCCATGCGATCAATTCGGAAACAACAACCAAATAGAACTAG
>CANMBE010000021.1 GCA_947495975.1 Ignavibacteria bacterium
GGCTGATGCTAGATTGCAGTTGAGTCTTCGTTGGCGTGCAGTTTTGAGTAGTCACTTTGACGCGTAATCCAGTGGTCACTTTGCGCGGAATTTCCACCGTAGATCGGAATTCTTGGCGCTCTTGATTCCAAAACTTTGATTCAACTGAAACTCCAGTTCCGAGCCTAAATCGTTGTCCCACCTGTACGGCGTCAAAGCATTTCGAACACATTTTGTTCACCTAACTATTTACTACTATGCGTGATATTCTACTGTTAAGCTGCCCGATCGCAGGCAAAATTCTGCAAAGCATATATCTGTTTGCGACGATAGCGGTTATTTCAGTTGTCTTAAACGTGCAGGCGGCAATGGCTCAAGATCCTTGCCAATGTGACGAGCCGTGCCCAACTAAATACAACTACACGAACTCCACGTCTAATTTTCTTTACAATAGAGTAATAACCGGCGAGACTGTTTATATCCCGACTCTAGGCAAAGATGTTAGTGTTGAAGTTCAAGTTTGTTGCAGGATTCGGGTCGCTGCCTATAGTACCAAATATGTTAGTCCCACTATTTCAGCGTCATGCGAGACTGCAATTCGCTGCATCCGAGTTGCTAAGGATGAACTCCTTGATCAAGCCGAACCCGGATATCCTGTTAATAGCGCCCTTATTCGCAAAGAATTAATTCAAGCAGTTCTCGCTCTTGTTATGTGCAAGAATAGATGTGAACACGACCTGCCTGGAGTTGGTGCTTACCCAATCGAGTGGGTGTTCTCAATACCTAAATGTCTGGATTGGACCAAGACGTCAACCTCTTCACTTTTTTGGTGCCTAAAAGCTTGCGAAGATTCCCATACGTATTGTGTGTACGCTTATAAAATGATGAAGGGTGCAGGTGGATTGCCGAAGCCAATAGAACGAGTAGTTACAACGTGGACGCAGCCTAATGAGAGTACAACATGTCCAAGCGGCGAAACCTGTGTTACGCAGCCATGTGACACAGACTTTAGGGATTGTGGAAACTGGGATTTAAGTGCTAGGACATGGTGATCGTCATGAAGAAAAACCTCCAACGCGCTTCTATTATCATCTGTTGTCTAACCTACTTTTGTGTGGATTGCAGAACCCAACAGAGTATAGCATTGCCAACTAGCTATAAGTTCATCGCGAAGAATAATGCTTCTGTTTGTCTGGCAACTGATGTGACAATTTGCATTGGTTCAACTCTACTTGAAGAACTTAGCAACATACCTCTTCCGCAATTAAATTTCGGTAGTAGCCAGTGGTCGATTACTGGTATTGCTCTTTCAAAGAATGGCCGGTACGTGTATGTCGCTGCCTATGGTACTGATGGGCTATATCGCTATGATAAGATCGAAAAAGTATGGCGCACGATAACACCGCCGGATGCTGGGTCAGATGTATCAGCGCTTCATGTTGACGAGAATAATGTACTAACAATTGGCACAGGTGGATACCCGGCCAGCCATGAATCAGATGCTCGGGGACTTTTCCAATCACTCAGCAACGGCGAGGGATGGACTAAATATCAGTTTAAGGATTCTTCAGCTCGTTCGACTCCAGGCGTCACAGAAATTCAGTTGTGTGATGATGCCCGTTTAGCGATATCGTGTGTTCAGAAATCTGGCACTGCGGAATCAGGTATTTATATTGAGGGGCAAAACGGCGTTTGGAAGAGGTTGTCTAGCAGAACTGGACAGATTCTTGCCTCGGGTAATTATCTCTATAGCTCGAATCCCACGGGTAGCTTGTCGATCATTGACTTGAACAATGAATCTGCGCCTCCAAAACAAGCGGACGCACCAGCAACCATATTAGCTAAGTGGAAAGGGGACACAATCGCAGCGTTTTACGACGGGCTGGACGATGGAAGACCTGCAAGATTGAATTTACTGATTGGTAAATCTGTAGTGAGAGTTTTACCACTACCAAACACGCCAGACACGCCGGAAAAACTCAAGTTTGGTGCAATATTGACTGAAGATAATGCCACACAATTTTTGTTACTAGGTGGCGGCAAGAATCGTCTGCTTGGTAATAGTGCTGAACTCATTTCCGAGGTTGTTAATTCGCGCCCACTGCCAAGTGCCGTAGGCATCTTCGAAACTCCAAACTGGAGCGTTGCAAAGATAGATGGTCACGGTTGGTTTAGAATTATTGATGTTTCCAATTGGGTACAAGATTCATCAATGTTTCGCTTTCTTCCATTCTCTTCTTTGGATTTGCGCGCCGAAAATGATGGGTTGCTCGTAACGAAGCAAAGGAGCGTTGTATATGTAGGAGCGCTCACCACATCAGAAATTCTTTCACTCGAAGGCGATACTACGTTACTTAGTGCAGTACGTATTGATGATGATGCATTATTATGCTCTACGCACGAATTTGGACTCTTGTCATTCGATCTTGACACAAAGCAGTGGAGCCAGTTTCCAAGTGACGGATTGCCCGTAGTTACTGAAAGTGGGGGATCAAAGAGGCCAGCCAAAGCAAGAGCTGTTTTTCTTGTTGATAAAGAGATTTATGCATGGTATGATTTTGGCGAAGTAGCGTCAATAGAAGATGCGGGTCTCTATCGATTTTCAAGTTCTTGGTCAAGAATAAATTCAATTGATTTGCCAGCAGGATGTGAATTACAGAAAATTCGTACATCCTCAAATAGAGCAATACTTACCCTTGCCCGGTATGAAAATTCTAGACTTGCGGGCTCATATGTGTTGCGCCTTCAGGTTATGGAACCAAAACAGATTGTTGTCAGTGACAGCCTATCAACTATTCCAGATGTGACAGATGCTTTAGGTAATGTTGACCAGTCAATGTGGATCACATCATACGGAGATGTTTGGACTGCAAAGCAGGGCTCGCTCAACAGAACAAAAGTCCTTGAAGGGTTGAACTCGGTTATTGGTTTGCTCAATGACAAGGGCTTAGTAGGAACAAGAGATAGGGGCCTTATTGTACTCGATGCTCCGTCATCGGTTCGAGAAAATAGTCTTGTCAACAACAGAGACCCAATAAGTGTATGGCCTCTACCAGTTCAATCTGGTTCTATCCTTAACATCAGCGTTGAGGGTGAAGTCAACTGCATCAATAACATTGATATTTACAATCTTATTGGGGAAAGACTCAAAGCGCCCTCATTTACATTGAACAAAGATGAGTCAACGTGCACTGTTTCGATTCGTACGAATGGACTTGTGGGTTCGTATTTCATTGTAATGCAAAGTCCAACGGGATCAAGAGCCATTCCTATTATTGTAGAGGCCAACTGAGACAATAAATGTCCAGCCTAAAGCGCTGTCCCACCATGGCGATGTTGACCATGATAGGCGTCTGGTCAAACGCGAGCGGAATCTCCAGCTCTCTATCTTGCCTTAACCCGACTGCTTCGAGAATTGGAGTATTCATGCACATACAATTGGCCGTCACGGGCCTTTGTAAGCAGGGCGACTAATTGCTCTTGTACCTTGACGGTTACAAACGATCCAATCGGAATTTGGTCAGTCGCATACCAATCATTAACTACACTACGAGCAATCATTCTACCATCATACGACCAATTGTCGATTGAGAACGAGACGTTTTGGCTACCGTTCAGAACTTGAATGTCATTATCATCCAAAACAATCTTCAACGGCGCATTTTTACTCCAGTCAGTTTCAACACTTGTAATCGTGGGCAATGTTAATTGGTAAAGCCTAGGGGAATCTGCGTCGTTTGCTACCGCCCATATGCGTCCTCCGCGGGGTCGACTACACGCAAGAAATGGTTCTGCAAGTGAGGTTGTAGGTGAGTACAATACAGACTGTTTTGATTGATTGTCGTAAATGAATATGCCCCAAGGAAAGGCACAACCCGTGACTGTGTCACGATAATAACTCTCGATATCAACGCCGGTGTTGACCTCAAATGTTTCATTCTCTTGAAAGGCGTTTTGAAGTAACTGACCTATCTTGAAACGCTGCCGAGGAGATGGCCCTTCGAAATAACGACCTGTCAAAATGAGTGTAGTATCTAACGGAATACAGGCTACATATTGTGAAGCCATTGGCACCGGGATTTCCTTAGCAGACCCTTTGACGACAATACTGTGCTTACGAGTGGGTGGTGTGCCAGGCATGCTTTCAGAAACAATGACACCTTGTTCGCTAACTGAAATCGAGACCACAGCAAAACTTGAGGATTCCGTGCTGTAGATCTGTTGTGGTGGTTCTGAACTTCGGTTGGTTTGAAACAGCCCTCTAGGCGTTGAATAGTAAACAGTATCGTCGTGAATTGCAGCGGCAATAATCACATCATTGCTCTGGACAACCTCCTGAACGATATCACTGAATGCAAACACTCTTTTGCTCGTTGTGAAGCAAAGCACACTGGAATCTGATAGCGTTGTCGGCTGGTAGTACTCATCTGGCGCAAGCGTGATGTAAAAGACATCCGATACTTGCATTCTATCGAGGTCAAAGTGAATAAATACAGCGACCTTCTCTGAAGAAACACCTAGTGTTGGCCCCGTTGCAACTCCCGCTACCCGTAGCTGATTTGAAGATACATTCACTATTGCTGTGACGTTGTGCTCATAGTGCTGATAATCCATGGACACACGATATTGATCGTTTGCGATGTTGTAAACCACGAACCCCGAGGTTGAACCAATCGCAACAACTTCCGAACCGCTCCCTGGGGATTCCAGTTGAGGTGACTTCAATCTGAGCGTTCCCGAGTAAGCAATGGTACCGCTACTCAAAGTAATTGAATAGGAAGCCGTAGCTGCAGTAGAATCTTTTCCCAACACAAGTAATCTCTTACCATCGGTTACAGCTGAGTAAGCTGAGTGACGAAATGATAGAGCAATTGTGTCAACAACCACCTCACCTCTTGCGATGTACAAAGAGGAATCACTGACAAAAAATACACTACTGTCATCCGCGGTCAACAATGTCGCACCTGAAATCGACGCGAAAGGTTGTTTAGAATGGGTTGTAATATCCAAACGCAGCACACCTGATTGTGTTTCCACATAGGCAACATTGTCGAAGCACGACATTTGTTGAACATCAATAAGAAGAGTATCAAGTTCTGCCGGATTGTTTTCAGTATTGTACTCAATAAGATTATTGTTCTGCAAGAACAATAATCGATTGTCCCAAGCATGCACTAGACTCTGAGGGATGAAAGTCAACTTTCCAACCGCCGAAACTAAGTCGTTCTTGACACGATAGACGGAATCATTCGATACGATGTAGGTGGTTTCGGAAAATGAATCAAACCTCGATTCACGGTGAGGGGGCACTACATTTGGAGTGAATTGAAAAGCGCCATTTGCGCCGTCATTCCTCCAGCGCCCGCCACTGGAAAGATGCACTGTTCTGAGTGTGGAAGATGAACGCCAATTGGTTGATGTAATATTAGCTTGCCATGGTAGAACAAGATGGCGCACGGCCGAATCGACTGTGTATGTTCCTATACTAATCTGAGCAACGAGAGTTACTGGTGTTAGCAAAGTGCAAACCAGCCAGAGTAGCGTGACAGAGAACAAGCAACACATAGATGCCTTCATTAGATGCCTCGATTGTAATCATTTTGCAAACGCGTGCGTGGTGCGCCCTGAGGACGCACCACACATTCGTTTTTCTGAATTTAGCCGGAACACACTGAATAGCACGTGCCGTTAGGTTGAGGTGGGGCAGGACATTCAGGAGTACCGCTCGCTGCACCGGGGCCGGTTGGAGTCGCTATATATGCGCCAAATCGGTTACATACCTGCCATGGTCTGACACAGCAAACCTCACCACCACACGGCACCCACCAGTAGGATTCTGGAATATGTGGCGCACCATCGTAGAAGGGGTAAATTCCCTGTATCCAGCAACCACCAGCTTGAGCTCGATATGTTGTTCGACACTCGTCTGGATTAGGACCCGTGCCAGCACCCCAAAGTGGAGGATTCAATTGCAGCAATTGCTGGGTTACAGCTTGAATGACTTGCGTAGCATTCATACAACTGCCACACGTCCATCCTGTAGTCCCAGCATCTACCCACCCAATGCTCAAATCGTAAAAGTTCGCTCCACCCACACATGCGATTCTAGCTTTAAACCACACGGTAACAGGGCATGTGTTACCTCCACAAGTCAAGATCACTGTTCGTGACTGAAGTGCACCCCAAGGTTCCGTACAGCCTCCCGCCGGAATGGCGCACGGCGTGAAATCCGTAGGTGGTGACTTAGGCAGGCCTGCTTGTGCGCTAGTGTACGCTGTTCCTACACAAAACAGCAATAGCGCGATAAATAATGTACGCATTAAGCCTTTCCTTTGTTTGTTGATTCTTGTTTAGTTCGCGAGTTTGTGAATCAAGGTCGGCCTACCATTCGCACAAACACCCACAACAAGGAGTGTCGTTTGCAAATCAGTTGAAATGTCTGCGATGTACGCTGCAATCTGATGGGTGGACCATCCTGCTACAACAACTTCCTTGACAGGACGACCTAAAACATCCAAAAATCGAATCATTTCGTAATCATTTGTCTGGAGTAGTTGTTTCGACATCTGCGCACTTTCGATACACGTACTGTTCACTTGATCCCTACTAGACGAAAACCCTATCACTGGAAGTTGCGCAACTTGTGCACAATCGTTTGGGTTCGCAATCGTCCAGTCCTCAGCTGTTCTGACCCATATCCTGCCGGATGGCGAATAGTAGACAGCTTGTCTCAATGAGTTGGTCGTTCTTGCGACGAGCGTAAGAGTCCTCCCGTCGTCTGATTTGTATACAGCGCCCATCTCATCAACGTAATACCCGGATATCGGCACCGCTGTTGCGGCAAACGTTATCAGCGTGAGGCTGATTGTTGTCAAAAACAATCGAAGACTCCATTAAAAATGTAAGAATGGGGCATACCCCCTTGACTGTTGCAAGGTCTGCCTACGCGCAAGAACATGACGCGACTTATTCGAACAGTTCTGGGTTGATGTTGTGTGTTAACAGCAGGTTGTACTTCGCAGATGCCGTGGAGTCAATACGTGCGACCACGTACTTGAGCCAGCTATGCAGTAGGATGACGTTGAGCCCTCACGTGCTGTAGAACGCTTGAAACAAGGCGCTGTTCTCCGCGGCGTCATGTGAGCCTGCAAGAGACCAGTTGATAGGTGAATAGTTGTCATTATTCGCGTTACCCCTTCCTTCTCGAACCTATCTTCGACTGTCGAAACTGACCATTACAATCAGCAACCTGTGGTTACATCCGTGTGCAATAGATCACATCTTGCCTGCGACCCCTCGATCGCCGACTACCCTCTCACCAGCCGAGCCGAACGCCTAACCAGATTGTTGCATTTGCTAGGAGTCTGTAAAACTACCTAGCCCCCTTACTCCGCAACAGACCCGTGCCCTGGAAAAAGGTTACATTCTGGTGCTTTTTGTTACGCTATGGTGAGGTCTGAATGCGTGTGGGTCGTACGTCAGGACTCACAGCGTTCCGCTTGCTGCAAACTCTATGAGCTCAGCACTGACTGTTTCAGCAGTGATCAAATCGACTTCCTCTAGGCCATAGGCTTGAGCTTGTAGAAGCAACTCCCAACGGGCTTAACCCTCGTTTATCTCTACCTCCCGATCAAGAACAGACTCAAAGACAATGCGAATACTTGGATCGAGCGTGTTGATGTGGCGCAGCCGAAGCATGGGATCAGTCCCTTTCATTGCCTGTTTCCGGAGGAGCTTCGACCGTTGGCATCAAGGAATCTCACCTTAGATTTTCCAGGCCAATACAAGGCATAGCAGGATCTCTTCAAGCAGCTCTCTCCAAACGAACCAGAGTATGAAATCCGAGCCCCAGGGATCGAGTTGGAGACCCTTTTGCATGGCGAGGGCATGTATCACCGACCCAGAGTGATTCCTCCGCTACCCAGGGCTGTTCCGGACGTTACTTTGGGAACTCAATAACTTCATGCACGAGTACTGCATTGCTTTCGAACTCGGTAACGCGCACGAGCCACGCGAACGGCTGCAGGGTTGAACCCGAGATTCTCGATCATGTAGGACTTGTCCCTTGCCAGCGCTGTTGAAAATTCCGTCAGTCTTGAACATCTCAATCCGCATTGCCGTGACCACCTGAGACAGCACACCATCGCAATGACAACTGTGATCTAGCATTGGGTTTAACAAGTCAGCATGCCACTAGATGCAGTGGTCAGTTATGTGCGGAATGAATTGGTCCACGCCAGCGGAATTTCCAGTTACTCTGCAGAGGAATTGATTGGTTACCTAACGCAAAAAAGCCACATCAACGATGTGGCTTTCTAGTTTCTGTTGTGGACCCGCAGGGATTCGAACCCCGAACCTTCTGATTCGTAGTCAGATGCTCTATCCAGTTGAGCTACGGGTCCTCATGGGGGGGGCAGTAATTGGGCTCAGGGCGTAGCAAAAAAGTAAAAAGGACGTGTTTCAAAAACAAATTCCTATGCCTTGTGCCTTACGCCGTTTCCCTTATGCACTAACTTCTAATCTGCGAACTGCCATGCTCAGGCTGCTCTTCTTATTTGCAGCGTTGTTCTTCTTGATGATTCCACGCGCTGCAACACGGTCAAGAATGCTGAATGCTTTCTTGAGCGCTTCTTGTGCTACAACAAGTGAAGTGGCTGTGCGCACTTCCTTGATGATCTCACGAAGTTGCTTCTTGTTGCCGCGATTGTAAATCTTGCGCTTGCGTGTTTGGCGAATGCGCTTGATTGCTGACTTATGATGGGCCATAGACTGGTTTTACGTCGATATGATTGACAGGGCCACAAAGATAGGGAAAGTAAAGAACCTGACAAATGGCTGATCCAATTCGATGCTGGTTCTGGCTAGATTTGTAGGATGATGCTGTTTGAACAACTCGCCAGCCTCCAAACGGAAGCGGTAAATCCTAGTACCACGGAAATTGACCTAGCCAGCACAAAAGATGTTGTGGCCATGCTCCATGCGGAAGATTGCACGGTGGCCGATGCGGTAGGGCTGGTGCTCGATGAAATTGCTGCAGCTGTAGACATCGTAGTTGCGGGATTTCAAAGAGGGGGCCGACTCATATATATAGGAGCAGGCACGTCCGGGCGCCTGGGAGTGGTTGATGCCTCTGAAATGCCCCCTACATATGGAACGCAACCCGATATGGTACAAGCACTTATAGCGGGTGGACCCAACGCAGTGTTCCGATCAGTAGAGGGGGCAGAAGACTCGCCACAACTAGCAATCGAAGCCCTCAACTCTATTTCCCTACGCCCACTAGATGTAGTGTGTGGCATTACGGCCTCTGGCAGAACGCCATTTGTCCTGGGCGCTTTACAACATGCGTCAACCATTGGCTGCCAAACCATCCTCATTAGCACAAATCCGGCAGAAGCCCCATTACGAGAAGCCCTTGCCCACAAAGCACTTCAGCCCATCTTCATTTGCCCTATTGTGGGACCAGAGCCAATCACAGGCTCTACTCGCATGAAGTCTGGTACTGCTCAAAAAATGGTGCTTAATATGATCTCCACGGCATCCATGGTGCGCATGGGTAAAACATATGGCAATGTGATGGTGGACCTTCAGCTCACAAATGAAAAACTAAAAGAACGCGCGAAGAGAATTGTGATGAGTCTTGCTGGTGTAGATTACCCTGAGGCTCAACGTTTGCTTGAGGTATCTCATGGAAGTGTGAAAACGGCCGTTGTGATGTCGGCACTCAATTGTTCACAAGAAGCTGCAGATCAACGTTTGCACGCCGTTAACGGCTTTGTCCGCGCAGCACTAAATCCCTAGCTCTAGGCCCTAACGAATGATTGATTTCATCCTGCATATCGATGTGTATCTGGCTTCACTAACCGCCTCTTACGGTTTGTGGACGTATGCCATTTTGTTTCTCATTGTTTTTGCTGAAACGGGGCTTATCGTAACACCGTTCTTGCCGGGCGACTCCTTACTCTTTGCTGCGGGTGCTTTGTGCACACTGGGTACCATTGAGCTGATGCCTCTAATGGGGCTTCTCATTGTTGCCGCTGTTGTGGGAGACGCTGTGAATTATGCCGTAGGAAGCACGGTTGGACATAAACTCTTTACAAGCTCAACGTCAAAGCTGCTAAAGAGAGAGCACCTCGATAGAACACACGCCTTTTACGAAAAACATGGTGGGCGGACGATTATCCTTGCGCGTTTTATCCCAATCATTCGCACGTTTGCACCATTTGTGGCCGGTATTGGGTTAATGAGCTATAAGCAATTCGTAACGTACAATATCGTTGGTGCAGTTGCCTGGGTATCGTCCTTTCTTCTTCTGGGATATTACTTTGGTAATCAGCCCTTTGTGAAGAGTAATTTTACCCTTGTGATAGGTGCGATTATCGTGATGAGTGCGATCCCAGGATTGATTGACGTAATCCGCAGTAAAAAGGAATTGTAAATTAGCCTCTTGCTTGGATGGCGAAACTGGCAGACGCACGAGACTTAAAATCTCGTGTCCCGTAAGGGACGTGCGGGTTCAAGCCCCGCTCCAAGCACTTAATGCACTTTTTCGTGTTTGAATTTATACTATGAAGCCCCACCCCAGATCTCTCCTGATTCTTGCTTTTCTTTTTGCAGTTGTGGCAGCAGATGCTCAGCCGCAGAAGCTTTTCACTCGTGTGCCATCGAGTGAAACGGGAATCAAGTACAGGCACGACTATAACAGCATTAAGATTTCGAAGGACTCGCTTGGGCTTGTTAATTCCATGGTCCCAGGTTGCGGCATTGCGATTGGTGATATTAACGGAGATTCAAAACCAGACTTGATATTCTCAAGTTTTGGTGGTCTTGGTTTTTATCGGAATGACGGCAATTGGAAGTTCACTGACATTACGGCCACAACTGGTTACCCTACGGACTCATTGCAATTCTCTACTGGAGTGAACCTGGTTGACATCGATGCAGATGGAGACCTTGATCTCTTCGTTACACGTTGGCAGAATACGTGCCGGTTGTTATTGAACGATGGAAAGGGCTCTTTTACTGAGCACGCTGCAGAGTATGGGCTTAACTTTCAAGACGAGACTGTAAACAGCGCATTTTTTGACTACGATCGCGATGGACTTCTTGATTGTTATCTCGTAGTCTACTCAAACTATTATTCTTTAGTAACGAACAACAAACGTTCAGATAGTGTTGTAGGCGCAGAATCTGAAGCGCGTCAGCGCGCAGGCACGTCAATGCCAAAGTTTGAGTCTTCATCTGGCTCGATGCGTGATGATCAGATTCAAAGGCTCCATGATATGTCGCCTAGCGAACTGAGACATGCTGGGCATCCAGACAGACTGTACAAAAATCAAGGTAACGGCACATTCAGCAACGTAACCCATGCATCGTGGATTAAAGATGAAGGCATGGGGCTTTCTGCAACTGTAGCAGATATTAACCTTGATGGTCTGCCTGATATCTATGTTGCGAATGACTTTAACTCAACCGATCTTATCTACCTCAATAATGGTGATGGTACATTCGCTGAAAGCATGATGCGTATGACGCGCAGAGCGTCCATCTTTAGCATGGGAAGCGACGTAGCCGATCTTAATGGTGACGGCTTGCCAGACATTATTACAACGGACATGCTTCCCGATAATCATTTCCGTCGCATTCTGAATGCCGGCAACAATGGCGACATGTCTATCTATAATCCTACGTATGATTCAAACCAAGTTTCTAGGAACATGGTACAATTGAATCGCGGATACAATCAGTTCTCGGATGTGGGGTACATGACCGGCATGGCTGCAACCGATTGGAGTTGGGCCTGCCTGATTCAAGACTTTGATCTTGATGGATTGGCTGACGTGTATATAGCCAACGGATATACGACTGACATCTCCAACCAAGACTACGTCTATAATGTAGATGCTCGTATCAAGGGGCTTCTTCCAGAGATGGGGTTTCTCACGCAACCTAACTTTATGTTCCGTCAACGTAGCTATCTCGATTTTGTTAGTGTTGGTGAGGAGTGGGGTGTTGCAGATACTTCCACAACGTTTGGCGCTGCCTATGGAGATTTGGATGGTGATGGGGATTTAGATCTTGTAGCAACCAATATGGATACGGTGCCATTTTTGTATCGTAACCACGCCGTTGAGCAAAAACGCGGTGCCTTTGTGTGTTTTACATTTACGGGTGCTGGCGGTAACACAGGTGGTCTTGGCGCTAAGGTTCGAGTAGTAGCTGGAAAGAAGACTTATTACCAAGAGCACTATCTGGTTCGAGGATATCAGTCTCGTATGGATGACAAACTCACGGTTGGTTTAGGACAAGCAACAATCGTAGACTCAGTGATCGTGCAATGGCCTGATGGCCCAGTGCAAGTGTTGACAGATGTAACGGTGAACACTACCATTTCACTTGATCATGTAAATGCAACGCCTTCAACTACTTCAATATTTCAACCACAAGATTATAGCACCCCACTTTTTGTTGATGCAAGCAATACAAGTGGCCTGAATTTTACGTACGCAGAGAATGTGTTTGATGACTTCAAGCGATATCGTTTAATGCCTACCCGCATGTCATGGGGTGGTCCGGCAGTAGCCGTTGCAGATATTGATAATGACGGTTTCGATGACGTGATGTTTGGTAGTTCCAAGGGCCAGAGCATCACAACCTTTCTTCAAAAGTCACCTGGTGTATTTGCAAAATCTGATGCTGGCCTTGCGGGTGTAGACACAACGTTCGAATCTCAAGCAATGGTGTTAGTTGATGTAGATAACGATGGCGATCGCGATCTCCTTGTTGCCGGTGGTGGTGCAGAGTTTGCAGAAGAAGATGATGAGCGCGGTGTACGCTTGTACCTCAACGATGGTAAGGGGCAGATGAAAAGGGTAACGGTCGGAGTGCCCATCATTAGCACCAACGCAACAACAATCAACGCGTGTGACTTTGATGGAGATGGAGATTTTGATGTTTTTATTGGCGGCGGAGTTCAAACCGACAGGTACCCATTTTCTGCCACGAGTTACCTGCTTGCAAACAATGGAAAGGGTTCCTTTACGGATGTCACTGATCAGGTAATGCCGGGAATCCAATCGTTAGGTATCATTCGTTCTGCGTTATGGTCTGATATAGACAATGATGGTCGGTTTGATCTGCTACTCAACGGTGAGTGGATGCCCCTTACCATTTTTCATAATGACGGATCAACTTTTTCAAACGTAACAGAAAAAGCAGGGCTCTCAGGAACAGTAGGCTGGTGGTATAGTTTGATGGGTGCAGACATAGACAACGATGGCGACATGGATTACGTTGCCGGCAACCTTGGATTGAATTCGAGATACCAGGCTACACCAGAAAAGCCAATTGAAATTTATGCAGCCGATTTTGATGACAATGGAAGTATTGATCCGCTCATCACATGGTGGTTTGAAGGTAAACGTCACCTTGTTCGAGATAGAGGCAAAATCTTCTCCCAGATGCCAACTCTGAATAGGAAGTTCAACGAATTTTTTGACTTCGCTATTGCGCCATTTGAAAAGATCGTGGACAAGCACATTCTTGATTCAAGCTATCATCGTGCAGCAACGATGATGGAGTCCGTGGTACTTATCAATGATGGACAGGGACATTTTACTGTAAAACCTCTGCCCGCAGAGGCACAGTTTTCTCCAATGCTTGGCATTGAGGCCATGGATGTTAATGGAGATCAGTGGATTGACCTTGTAACCGCAGGTAATATTTACGGTGCTGAAGATGATGTTGTTCGCTATGATGCAGGAAAAGGGCTTGTTCTTCTCGGTACAGGGAATTCTACGTTTCTGGCCACCTCAATCCCAGAATCGGGGTTCGTTTCACAGTTTGATGCTAGGGGGCTTGTCAGCATCCGTAACCCTGGGTCTGCGACAGTGCCGCTTGTACTGATATCAGCCGTAAACCAAGGCAGCACATTGACTTACCTCCCAATGATTCAAGGAATCCGCGTTCAAAAGGTGAACCCAATGAGGGTTACGTCAGCTCTTTTTGAGGTTCCTGGGGGTGCTCGTCGTACCGAGATCTATTGTGGATCTGGCTATAGGAGCCAAACAAGCTGCCATCTCTTGGTTCCACCCGGCGCAAACAGCGTCAGTACATTCCTTGGCAAGAAAAAAATAGCCACCCTTGCCATTAAGAATTAATAAAACTCACTTGCTCAGAATAGACATTGTGCATATTTTGGATATCACGGTAGCGTAACACCTACTGGTGCAGCTCTGTCTGCGCCAAATAATCGACATAAAAAAGAAACAAAAACTGTACGTACAATTCCAACTTATCAGTGGTATACCTATGAAAAGGATTTACTCCTTTGTATTGGGCTTAGTCTTTATCGTTGGCTTGATGAGCTTCTCAACAGAAGCACAAGCACAATATTGCAAGCCAGCACTCATGCCTGGATTCTGGGGTCAAGGCATTTCGTTCTTCCAGTTCGGCACGTTCTCACTTTATTCGCCCGCTGGTGATTATGCCAACCAGACTGGATACAGTCATTACACAGCAACAACGTTGTCTGCTGCTCGGGCTACCCCGATTACTACGAAAATCCAAACAAATGCCTTTGGCCAAAAAGGCTATTCTATCTGGATTGACTTTGATCAGGATGGAATTTTTACATCGGAAGAACGCGTGCTTTGCGTTGTTGACCCAGCCTTCGGTCCATACTTGTATAATACGACGGTTACGATACCCTGTTCTGCTCGAACGGGTGTTACTCGTATGCGTGTGTTCTTCATGACAAATGCTGGTGTGTGCCCTCAGGACCCGTGTGTATTCCCGGGCTATGTTCAGGGTGAATGTGAAGACTACAACCTTGACATTATTGGTGACTTTGTTGGATCATTCCCGGATGAAAGTCCTGAAAGCTCAGCAATTTTGCCACGCGGTAACATCTATGATGGTGCAACTCCTACACGTCCAGCGCCAAGTATGGCGCTTCGTGCTGGATCTGCAAGCCAGAACTTCACAATTAAGTATCGCATCTTTGGACCACTGCCTCTAACGGATACCGTTTACAAGGCTGATTGGACAGCAACTGGTCCATCAACAGGAACGTTCCCTCAGAGCTTTGTTTCTTCCCCAAGCTCAGCATCCGGAATTGGTGCTGGCCCTGGTGGTTCTCTGGTCACTGGCAACCTCATTGGTGGCGAATATTCACTTCTTGTTCAGTCGCTTGGCGGCGTTTCTAGCTGTAATAATGATTGGTCAAAAGCATTTACCATTGCTGTGAACCGAGATATGTCTACGCGTGGTATTCGGGGACCTCAATCAAATGTGCAACCACGGCGTTACAAGTATCCAAACACAACTCCAATCCCTGTTGAAGCCATCTTCCAGAACGTAGGACTGGATACGGTAAAAGCGTTCCGTGGTATTGCTCGTATTACTGGTCCCTATGGTAACAACGTTTTTACAGATACGGTTACCCTCAATGAGACTATTATTCCGGGCGCTAGATTAACGCAAGCGTTTAATAGCTTCATAGCTACTGGTACGGGCCACCAAGTTGGTCTGTATAAGACAACCGTGTGCACAGATCTTATTGATCCAGCCCCAGATGAAAACACATTCAACGATTGTATTCCACGTCCAGGACAAGCAGACTACTATTTTGAGGTGGGCTACAACGAAGAGCCTGCTGTTAGCTCTGTAACTGTTCCTAGCGCAACACAGGTGTTGTTCGCGAATCGCCCATTCCGTCCAGAAGCCGTGTTTGAGAACAACGGTATTCAGGATCTTTCAAATGTTCCTGTGCGGTTGATTATCACGCGGATCAGCGATAACCTGGTTGTATACAATCAGACGGGAATTGTTCCGGACATTGCCGCCGGACAATTCAACAAGGCCATCTATACATTCCCTTCATTCACACCAGCAGTTGGTGGCGATTATCGCTTCTGCTTCCGTGTTGAATATCCTGGCGACCCAGTTCTGACAAATAATGAAATTTGTGTAGTCCGCACGATCCAGGCAAATCTGGCCGGCGTGTACACAATTGGAGTAACAAAGCCAGGACCTCGGAACTACCTCTCTATTGATTTAGCACTCGCTGATCTCTACCTTAGGGGTCTTAGCGGTGCAATAACATTTGAGTTCACTGATGAGAGTTATACCCAGACAACCACGGGTATCAACACTCCTGCAATTGATCTCTCTTCGAAAATTATTGGTGCAAGTTCAACCAATACTATTACATTCAAAACAACGGTTGAGCGTTCAATCAATAAGGCTGCCGTTACCATTAATATGGTAACAGAGTCAGGCATTGGTGTTTTGTTGGGTCAAAACATGAACCCATCAAACATTAATGCAATCCAAAAGCAGACGTATTATGGTAACGCACAGAATGCCAACTCAGCTGGCTATATCACCTTTGATGGTGGTGCACAAAAGTCGCTGAAGTTTACAATGAAGAAGACAGTTGTTGCAGCATTTCCATCACCTCTTGTGTCCGTATTCTACCTCTCGTCTGGTTCTTCGAATATGTTGATCAAGAACCTTATCATTGGTATGGCAGATGGTGTAACTCCTAGCTACGCTACATCGCTTCCACAAGTGCAATTCAATGCAGGATCTAATCAGTTCCGTTTTGAGGCAAATACACGCAGCACCACTATCAGCTATACAGCGGGTATTACTCAGAGAGACACCATTAACTCAGACAACCTTGGTAACATTGACACACTCATCAATGCGAACAATAAGTTCGTTGGTAATGAGATCAGTGGATTCGGTTATGGTATTGTTTCGATGGGTATTGGTGCTCTTATCAAGGCCGGAATCAACGACTTCCGTTCTTACTACAACACTGGTACGGAGATTACCAACAACACCATCTTTAACGTACGCCGCGCAGGAATTTTTCTTGGCTACGAAGATGGTGTGAAGGTCATGTCTAACCGCATCTACAACGTTGGTTCGTCAACTGGCGGCACTGAGACTGACTGTGCGGGTATCATTGCTGGTGGTGAGGTTCGCTATAACAACATGAATCTCAAGATTGCACAGAATGAAATCAGTGGTGTGCGCGGTACAATTTGGAGCCGTGGTATTGTTGTTGAACAAGCCAGAAATGACTTCCAATCTATCAATGGCGTAAACAAGGGTTTTGGCCCACGCACACAGGCTGGCGTAGTAAGCTTCCCCAATAAGGCAGAACATACCTACGTTACGAGCAATGCTGTATGGGGACTCACACGTGTCAACACAACTGGGAACATCGTTGGTATCCATTTGACTACACGTCGTGCAACTGCGGCAGTGACTCTTGCAGCATTGATTACGCCGGCAATCACAACATATTTCAGTGTTGGTGATTCGGTTGTAAACAATACAATCATTATTGCGAATGACAATATTGCTGGAACGGGCGCTATCATTGGTGTGACTGCACTTAATGCAAACGCTCCAGTTATCATGAACAATGCTATTGCGCTGCAAGGCAATGTAGGTGCGGCTGCGCTTGCGCATTCCGCAATCTTCTACGAAGGAACATTGTTCCGCAACGGTCAGGTGAATACATGGTATCTGCCAAACACAGCACCTGGTGCACTGATCTCAAATCGTAACGCTTTTTGGACACCAAATGCCGGTATAGCGCGATTTGTTGAAATCTCACACACGAGCGAGCTCGTTTCATCGGGTAATCAAGCAGAATTCACGACAATTGCTCAATGGCGTAACTGGACAGGACAAGACATCAACTCCGTTGTTGGTGACATTTCTGCAGAGCATAACTATCTGGGTGTTGCTCCTAATCAGAAGCTTCGTGTCCGTGTTACTCCACTTCCTCCGATCGGATCGATTCTCAATAATCGTGGTGCACGGCTAGCGGGCACAACAGTTGATCTAGATGGTGAAATCCGCGGCCAAGCTGGTCTTGGATATGATATTGGTTCTGATGAATTCAATGGCCGACTCTATGTTAGTGACCTGGAGGCGATTGACATTCTCAAGCCGGGAGCGTATCGTGATGCTCTTGGTACAGCAAGCGACGCAGAATACATTATGACAACGGCTCCAGTAGACGTTACAGCTCGTATTCAGAATAATGGTGCTCTCGCAACTACCAATTCGCCAATCCGTGTAAGAGTGTTTCTTGAGACAGCAGCATCGAATAATACCGATGCAGTTACTCCAACATGGAATGGGACTGCAGTTGTTGATCGCATTGTTAATTCCCCGCTTGCATCGGGACAGTCGAAAGATATTGTTTTCAATATCCCGTCATGGACACCGCAAACCTATTATGGTATGCCTGGCTATGTAGCTCCTGCTCGGTTTGCATCAATGGAGATTAACGTAACGCCGCGCTATCGCATTGAGGTATCAACGTCTTCTGATGAGTTTAATCCGAACAATACAACTTCTAAGGTTGTGCGGTTCTTCTTGCGCAAGTCAACAAATAGAATCGTTGTAAGTGCCCGAGGCTCATCAACGAACGTTTTGGTTGGTACTCCTACACCGAATGAAATTGCAGGTAGGCTAAACGCAGATAGCCTTCAGAAGGCTTTGGCTGATCTTGGATATAACAATGATCCATCGAACAACAGGTTTGATTATGATGTGTTCGAACGCAGTGCGTGGGCATCGCGGTCAGTGAACTACACTGCATATCAAACGATGTTCTGGTCGCATGACCAATCTTCACTTACTCGTACTGAGCGTGATGACATTCGTAACTACATCGCTGCAGGCATGCCAGGCAAAAAGAAGAACCTTGCTATCTCTGGGCAAGGCCTCCCGGCACAACATGCTGGTTCAACTGTTGTTAGTGACATCAACTTTGTTCAAACAGCATTGCGTTCGATCAACCAGGCGCCGGGATCACCGTTCTCTCCTAATTACAGTGGTCGCCGCGTAGGTGGTGAAGCTCTTGCACGTAACACAGCAGAGTTGATAAGCCGTACTGGTTTTCTTAATGATGGCGAACCAACGCCAGCGCTTGTTCGGATCTATTCTAACCCGACAACTGCGGGTATTGCCAACGTAGCATATACGTATCGCAAGGGTGATCGCAGCACAGCAGATTCAATCATGGGTACTGCAACAGCTGCTATCGCAACGAATGCCGTCTACCTAGGTGTTGACTGGCGTCACTTTGCTCGCACAGAAGTTCGGTCCGGAATCGAACGTGTTGTTCGTGGAATATTCGACTTCTTCGAATCAAACGGTGGCGGACTGGTTCCTGTGTCTCTCGTATCATTTGATGCAAAAGCACGTGGAAACAATGTGGACGTTTTCTGGGCAACTGCCTCGGAGAAGAACACAGACCACTTCGTAGTTGATCGTGCATCTGTCCATAGTGCCAAAGCTGGTGATGTTTCTTCATCGTCTGACTTTGCAACAATTAGCACGGTGCCTGCAACTGGCAATTCAACAACACGTCGCGACTATGCAATTGTGGATGATAAGCTTGCCCCTGGCAGCTACACATATCGTTTGACAGCTATCGACATGGATGGTGCACGTTCATCTTCACGTGAAGTAGATGTTACTATCGATGGCGAAGGTAATGGTCTCTTCCTAGCGGAAGTCACACCTAACCCAGTTAACCAATCAGCAAAGGTTTCGTTTACACTTGCAAGTGCAGGCGAAGTACAAATGGTATTGGTTAATGTTGCTGGTCAAGAAGTGCTCTCAATACTTACTGGCTCTTATGCCGCGGGTACACACAGCGCATCTATAGACGCAGCTTCTCTTGCAACGGGCACGTACACACTTGTGCTTCGTAGCAGCGGAATGGTTGTATCAAAGAATGTGACGATAGCGAAGTAATCGCCCTCGTTATCAGTTAATCACCGAACCGCTCCTGTGCCTTATGGCGCAGGAGCGGTTCGTAGTTTTGGACGTACATGTCTGTCCTCCATTCGTCACCACTCTTTCGGTCAATACTCAGTGGAGTCCTTCTCGGACTTGCATTCCCTCAGGTTTTAGGAGGAATTGCAGGTGTGATCGTCTTTGTAGCCTTTGTGCCGCTGTTGTTTGTTATCGCTGACAGTGGGACAAAGCACACTCGCTGGAGGCTCATAGGGCAACTCTATATTACATTCGTGATCTTTCATGGACTTACCAATTGGTGGGTCTGTTCATGGCAAGAGCAAACAGATCCGTATCTCTTTGCAAGTGGTTTTGCCTTGTGGTTTGGGCATCCTTTTTTTCTGATGCTGCCCTTCGTGGCATTGGCCTCTATTCGCAAAAGACTAGGCGTTGCCTGGATGCTCTTGTGCACGCCCCTTGCTATATCAGGCTTCGAATGGCTTCATGGTCAAACTGATGCCTCGTATCCATGGCTAACAACCGGCTACACGCTGGTACATACCCCATTTGCACAGATTGCTGACACGGTTGGCGTATACGGGCTTAGCTTCTTGATTAGTGTTGTTAATGCCATCATTGTTTACGTGCTCCTGAAAAAGAGGTCTGGAGATGTAGCTCGCAGACAAATTCTCATTGTTGCCGCACTCGTCCTCATGTGGGGATTGATGGGTCTGTACAAACAATTGACGCCTACGGGCTCCGGCGGTACGATCAATGTCATGCTCGTGCAGCCAAATGAAGACCCATGGGAAAAATGGGGCGATGCACATGAGCAGGTGGCAGCACATCAAGAATTGGTTGACTCGGCGCGTAAGGCTGGCCACGCCGTAGATCTTGTTGTTTGGAGCGAAACGGCTATACCCTATACCATCAGAGAGCCTCAGTCTAAACCTGAATGGGAAGAACTTCGCAAGTGGACAGACACGTCGGAGATTTCGTTGATCACGGGATATGCTGACGTGATGGTCTACCCAATTGGTCAGGCACCGCCATCATCGAGACAGTCCAAGGTTGATAGATCAATTCGCTTTGACATATTTAATGCAGTAATGATGATCAACCCGCATCAGAGCGATGTGAGTGTACACCGCAAGTCGATGCTCACACCGTTTGCTGAACGCCTTCCATTTGCTGATCAACTAACATTCGCTATGTCGTGGATTGAATGGGGCGTTGGCATTTCTTCATGGGGAAAAGGGCAAACCCGAAACCCACTTCCTGTTGTTAAAGGGGCCGATACTATTGCTACCGTTGGAGCCATCATCTGTATTGAGTCCATCTATCCTGAAGTAGCAAGGGATCTTGTCAATAACGGGGCGGATGTATTGTGCATCATCACGAATGACGCCTGGTATAATAGAACGTGGGGTCCGGAGCAACACTATGACATTGCTCGGATGCGCGCAATCGAACAGCGCAGATCAATAGTACGTTGTGCTAATTCCGGTATCACAGGTTTTATCCAACCAGATGGGACAGATTTGCCTCATCCAGCGATTGCCCCTCTTACAAAAGGAGTTGCGACCGATAGAGTACAAAGGGTGTTAACGCGTACGGTTTATTCCGTAGTTGGCGACCCAATTCCCATCTTTGGACTCATCTTCACTCTCGTGGCACTCATTGCTGCACGATTTCCACTCTTCCTTCGTAATCTACCCTTTCGTTTCACTTCGATCGAGAATAAGGTACTATGAATCTACCGACCACTCGGATCGCAGCCATTGTTGTTGCAATCCTGGTTCTTGCATTGCAGGCTTCGGCGCAATACAAGCCCCTTACCTTTACAGAGTATGACCTGCCAAATGGTTTACATGTGATCCTCCATGAAGATCACTCGGCACCGGTCATCGCAACCGTTGTGCACTACATGGTGGGCTCTCGTGATGAAGATCCTGCTCGCACAGGATTCGCACACTTCTTTGAACACCTGATGTTTGAATCAACAGATGTGATTGAACGCGGTACGCTCGATAAAATGGTGAATGGAGCTGGCGGACAGCTCAATGCATTTACAAGTAATGATCAGACAGTGTATCACTTTGTGTTGCCTTCTAATCAAGTGCGCCTAGCATTGTGGATTGAGGCACAACGCATGCGAAAACTACACGTGAATACCATTGGCGTAGAAACGCAGCGCGGTGTTGTAAAAGAAGAACGCAAAAATCGATATGACAATGCGCCATATGGTGGATGGATTGAGAAATCTCAATCGGTGTTGTTTGCAGGCACGCCATATCAATGGTCGCCCATCGGATCTGCGCAACACATCGATAGCGCATCGATTCCAGAATTCAAAGCATTCTACGATGCATTCTATCAGCCGAATAATGCAGTGCTCGTTGTGAGTGGTGATTTTGATGAGACACTAGTTCGAGAAACCATCAATGCCTATTTCGGTGGGTATCAAAAAGGACCAGAACCTCGTCGGCCAAATGTTGGCGAACTCATACCATTGAGCGGCGAAATCCGAGAGACCATCAACGATACAAAGGCACAACTGCCAGCGTTGTTTATCTCATATCGTGCAATGAACCAGACAGATCCGGACGCCTACGCTGCGGATCTGCTTACAACTATTTTGTCCAACGGAGAATCTTCTCGTCTCTACCACTCACTCGTTGATAGTCAGCAAGTGGCAGTGCAAGCAAGCATCTCAATGTTTCCGCGCGAATTTGTTGGCATGGTGTATTGCGTTGGGATTGCAGCTCCTGGTAAGGGGCTTGCAGATGTAGAAAAAGGAATAGACAGCGAGCTTGCACTCATCATGCGAGATGGCATCTCAGACGAAGAGCTCATCAAAGCAAAGAACATAACCGAAGTAGGTTTTATTGAAGGTAGAATGGGTGTGTATGAAAAAGCTCTTGCCCTATCGAACGCATATCGATTTGATAAAGCAACATCTGCTGTTAACGACGAAATGACGAAGTATATGAAGGTCACGAAAGCTGATATACAGCGCGTGGCAAAGAGAATCTTTGGCACCAATCAACGCGTTGTTCTCACCTATTTGCCTGTGAAGGGGTGAGCCATGAACACTAATACCACATATATGCTTCTGCACCGCATAACATTGCTCTCAATCTGTTTGCTGGTTGCTTTTACATTTGATGTAGATGCACAAACGGCAAAGAAGAAGACATCAAAAAAGTCAAAGAAGCCAACATCGGTACAAGCCCCCATTACAATTAAAGATGAGGCCGTGCCTGGTCAATCCGAAAGGCCAGATCTCAACACCAAGCCGGGTGCTCTTCCGAGCACCACCTTTGTATTCCCTAAGTACGAGGAGTTTACGCTTGCAAATGGTTTACACGTCTATCTTCTGGAAAACCACGAGCAACCAACGTTGACATTCAGCATGGCTATTCGAGGTGGCGATGCATATGATCCCGTTGGCAAAGAAGGTACAGCAGCTATTGCAGGCGATATGCTTGGTAAGGGCACAAAGAATCGCACTGCAATTCAAATTGCAGAAGCATTGGATGGCGTAGGTGCAAGCATTAGCGTCTCCTCTGTTGGAGAGTCGATGAACATCAATGCGTCATTCATCAAGCGACACACAAATACGGTTCTGAGCATTCTTAGTGATCAACTTCGCGAGCCCTCATTTAATGAAGAGGAACTCACGAAGCTCAAGACGCAGTATCAATCGAGTGTTACAAGTAGACGTGCGAGGCCGGCTGAAATAGGCCAGGCGCTCTCTCGCAAGGTGATCTATGGTATGGACCATCCACTTGCTCGTCGCACATCAGAAAAGACAATCGCCGCCGTTACACGCGAAGATGTTGTTGCGTTTCACAGCAACTACATTAGGCCAAACTCTTCCTCAATTGCAATTGTTGGTGATATCACGGAACGAGAAGCAAGAGAATTGCTCCAGAAATATTTCTTGCAATGGGAAAAGGGAACACGTCCAGAAACTGTTATTCCTCCGATGGCAACTGAGCCATCAGGCGTTTATTTTGTGCCAAGAAAAGGTGCTGTTCAGAGTATGGTTATTGTTTGCGCGGCAGGCCCGGCAGTGCGCGAACAGGATTATGCTGCAACGCAGGTGATGACCAGCTATGTTGGAAGCGGCTTTGGCAGTTTGCTTTTCAACACACTACGTGAGACGTATTCATACACCTATTCACCGTTCTCGCTGCTAACGCGTGGACGTAGGTACAATCGCATTGCAGCAGGCGCAGAAGTGCGCTCAGCAGTGACAGACTCGGCTATCACCGTTATCTACGGCGAGATACGCAAGCTTGCAAGTGAGGGCCCTGAAGATCAGATGCTTGCTCGCCGGATTGCAACAGAAGTTGGTCAGTATCAACTTGCATTTGAACGTGCAAGCACGGTTGCCGGAGTGTTGCAGAATGCATGGCTCAATGATGTACCAATCCACGAAGTAGTGAACTATACTTCTCGAATTGAGTCGCTCGGATCTGGCGATATTCAAGAAGCTGCAGCGCAATACCTCGAAATGTTCAAAACTCGACTTGTAGTGGTTGGCAATCCTGAAGTACGCGCAAAGCTTGAAAAATTCGGCCCAATCAGAGACTTCACCCTTGATCTTGAGCCCGCCGTTGAGCCAGCATTTGAGCCTGTGAGTATGACTGCAGAGCAAGTGATTGCGAAATACGTGGAGGCCATCGGCGGCAGCGTTGCAATAGAGTCTGTGAAGAGCGTCTCGGTTACGGGCACCGCAACGATGACCATGCAGGGTAGAGATCTGGCTGGTACGTTTGAGCGAGTAATAGGAGCGCCAAACCAAGAAGTATCAAGGATTGACCTTGGCGTGATGAAGCAAACACAATGGGTAAATGGTTCTACAGCCTGGGTGTCAATGTCGAATGGACCTGCAGGCGAGCAAGACAAAGAAGAATCAGCCAAGCTTGCTCTTGAAGCGCGAATCTTCCCATTTGCATCCATCATTGCAGACGGTTACAAAGTGAACGTACAGGGGTTGCGCGGCGGCCTCATTGTGGTGGAAGCCACTAGCCCCTTTGGCAGATTTGATCGGTATTATCTCGATGAAAGGACAATGCTCCTTGTGCGCCTTGAAAAAGACGAACAAACACAGCAAGGACTCTTAACAACAACAGAAAAGTATGAAGACTATGTTGTTGTTGGGGGCGTCAAGTTCCCATCAGCCACTCGCATAAGTAACAGCATCTATTCTTTGACGATGAACTCAACGTACACGGTAAACCCACCGGTTTCCGACGCGCTGTTTACGCCGCCTTCAAAGTAAGGGGCACTGCACAGCATATGCGTTTGATTGCAGCAGGTAAAGCCATCTGGCACGGCGCTGTGTTACCACAGCGAGTACAAGAAGCAACAACACAAGCGGCTACAGCAACATTTGCTGTAGCCGTCTTGCTGGTAGTAGTCGTTAGCGTATGGTCTGCAATGATCGAGAATGGAGATGCAACTCTTGCTGTTGAATCTCAGCTCCTCACCCAGACTACCGCCGTATTGCCCGCAGATACGACAGACCTTGATATGTCATCCCCACAAAGGCAGTTCACCGCAATTCTTGGTGGTGCGCTAACTGTTACCATCGTCTCTACGGCAGCACTAGCTGGGTTCTTCCTCATTGTTACTCGCTTTATGACCAACGCGCCGATAACGTACGGTATGGCCATCGTAGCGGTAGCGTCGTCGGCGTTGGTGCAGTGTCTAGATCTTTCTTTGTCATCCGCCGGACACATCATCTTTCACACAGCCAGAGCTGGTCTCCATGCCGGGGCATTCATTAGCCCCATTGAATCACCGATGCTCTTTACATGGCTTCAGCGTATCAGCCTCTTTTCATTGTGGCAATATGTGGCCATTGCCATAGCCCTCACAACCTGGGGCGGCCTGCATCAGCGGTTTGGACTCGTGGTTGGTTTTATCGTTTGGATAGTGACACGATTGATATTTGGCGCCCTCACGTTAGTGACTTGGGTAGTGTCACTCCAAAAAGTGTAACACTCTTCGGCGTGGTGATGGCGAATCCTTCCGCATCATACTTCCGCATCATATACGATATGTATAAAAGGTCTGTCTATCGGTTTTGCAGGCGCATGCTCACTGACGAGGCGGCCGCAAAAATGGTGAAAACGGGTTGGGAATAATGAGATTTGGCAGGCTCACCGATCAAGTTCGACTTAAAAAGAGGATATCCCTGTCAATTGGGACCGTTGCTGGCATTCAAATCACTCTATAATGGTTTCAAAACCATTGTATATTGCGCTACCAGTGCTGTAACGAAATTGTAAAAGAGGAACATCGAATGAACCGTTTTGTGACGCGATTCCATATGCTCAATGTTGCGCTCGGGCTAGTTCTAGCGTGCGTAGCATTGCCCGCCCAAACTGTACTTGGGACCCAACGTTTAACCATTCCGCGTGCCACAGAATCCGTGAATTCGCCCGTACGCCAGTCAGTTGGTAAAGTTTCAACAAATGGCGGCGAGCCAGAACTCCGCGTAGCAATGAGCTCGCCCGTTCTTCGCGCAACAATGCCAAAGCTCGTAGATGCGGTGCAAGCTGAGTTGCCAGGTATTGAGGTAGGCTTTACCTATTACGACTTTCAAACAAACTCCGCTATGTCTAATCGTCTTGTATATACAGCAGACGGTCCTGACAAATACGTGCAGATGGTGTGGATGGTATCGAAAGATTCTACCCGTGATATCACAACGCGTATCCCTGGATTTGCTGGGAACAAACGTGGAACACACTACACGTTCCTAGAGGTTGGTAATCCTGACCAGCCGGCGCTTGGAATCGAAGACTGGTCCAAGGTGGAAACCCTTCGCGCTGGATGGCCGTCAATTGTTCAATACAAAGATGGTCTGATCGGTACACCTTCACATACACCTGTCAGTTTCTATGGCAACTCTGGTGTTGGCGATCAGCCAATTCTCTACAAAAATGTAACGGCACCTGCAGACTCTGCTGTGTGGGCTCGTGCTGCTGTAGATGGTCAGGGAAACACGCACCTCATCTATAACCGCACAATTACTGGGCAAGGAAATCAGCTTGCATATCGCAGGTCAACAGATGGTGGTTTTACGTGGGGCAGCGAAACGATCTTTACTGGAGCAAGTGCTCCTGAAGGGGCTCTTCCAAATGGAGCTGGCGGAGATACCTATGCTGTTACGGCTCGGGGGGATAAGGTTGTTATCCTTTATACCGATAACTCGGTGCGTATGCTTTCGCGGACGTCAACAGATGGCGGCGCAACGTGGCCTTCTACAGGTGCGCGTGTAATCTTTTCTCCGAATTATTCCGATATCGACTCATCAAGGAATGAATTTGGAACATTCGAAGTGTTTTCTGACACTGTTCTAACACCCAACGCACATCTTGATGTGATCATAGACGGAGATGGAGTTTCGCATTACGTAGTTGGTGTAGTGCCATCGTACGTTATTCGCAAGGACACTCTTGGAACGCGTTCAGGATTGATCTACATTCTCAACACACGTCAGAATATGAGAACCCTCGGAATGCTCTACACTAGCGAGGGCGATTCGTTGCTGTATCGCATGGCTCCGCCGTGTGGATCTGCATGGGACGGAAACGGATACCCAATGAATCTTCGTGGATTTGATGGCTCAAGCCGGTGGCCGCAGCTTGGCATCAATGCAGCGAATGATATTTACTGCGTGTACGGATCGTGGAAGAATGGCGACACCAAG
Source organism: Ignavibacteria bacterium (assembly GCA_947495975.1). GTDB lineage: Bacteria > Bacteroidota > Ignavibacteria > Kapaibacteriales > Kapaibacteriaceae > UBA10438. The sequence continues at coordinate 27,488 of CANMBE010000021.1, forward strand.
AATATCTTCTCAGATACTTCAGGTGGCAACCAACAAAATGAACCAGACACGTTGTCACAAGTAGACGCGTTGAATGGTCACGTTTGGGCAACCTACAAACCAGCAGGCGTAAATATCTGGTCTGTCCCAACTGACGTTACGCCCGTTGGCGTTAACTGTCAATACGGAACATTGTGCGATGAAGTCATCAACGGCCGCATGTACCTGGGATATAGCGCTAGCGTTAATCCAGGAGATGGTGTTACAAATGTTGAAATGCCTGCCGATGCCGCAAAAGTAATGATGTTAGCATTCGACGTTTCAAAACTTGCAGTGGTCAATAGTGTTAACGAGTCACAAACTCTAGATGCCGCTATCAGCATCATGCCAAACCCTGCACATGACGTTGCAACTATTCGCATTAAAACTGTAACTGCTGGCCGAGTGACCGTGTCCATTCACTCAACGCTAGGAGAGACCGTAATGACATCGCAAAGCCCTGATCAATCTGGCACCTTTGACCTCGTTGTTGCTACTCAAAATTTGAGTGCCGGAACGTATCACTGTATTGTTGAGCAACATGGTGCACGAACTGTAGTGCCCCTTGTAGTTGTTCGTTGATCCTCCCTAAATAAAGTAACTGTCCATCGAGTCCTTCAGGAGTAGATTCATGGTACGTCAGTACCTCCTTGTTGCGATCCTACTAACAGCCACCTTCACGTCATCGTGGGCTGGGATCACCGGTATTCTTGCCGGGAAAGTCACAGATAAAGATGGCAAGCCAGTTCCGGGTGCCACCGTAAAGGTAATGGAGACCACTCGCGGTGGGATCACAAAGTTGGATGGAAAGTATACGATTGTGAACATCACGGCAGGGTCCTATGATGTTCGCGTTACTTCAGTTGGCTTTGATACTGTTCTCCAGCGCGTGTCAATCATTTCTGACCAAACATTGACCATGAACTTTACACTCGCTCAGGGTGGAGTCCTAAAGAGGGCTGTGATCGTTAATGCAGACAGAGAAATGATTAGAAAAACAGACGTTGGAACATCGCGCGTGATCAGTGGCGATGACGCAACGAAGGTTGCGCGTGATAACCTAGCATCTGTGCTCGGTCTAACGGCAAGTATTCGACCGTCCGGTAACAACTTTGTTGTTCGTGGATCTCGCACTACTGAAACGCAAGTACTTGTTGATGGACTCACGGTAACAGATCAATTCACAGGTGGTCTGGGTAACTCTGGCTCTACTGTTTCAGCGGCAATGCCTAGCCCTTACGCTACGCAAGAAGTGCAAGCACAAACTGGTGGATTTGGTGCTGAATATGGGAACGCCATCGGTGGTATCGTAAACACCGTTGTGAAGACAGGAAAGACAGACAGATTTGACGGCCTCGTTCGCTGGCGGAAAGACGTGCCATTCATGTTTGGTACAGCAGGAAATGGTGTGGACGCCGGTTATCCTCTAGAGGATGTGGTAGACGTTACCTTGGGTGGGCCATTGGGTTTTAACAAGTCAACGTTCTTCATTGCTGTTCGCAATACCTATCAAACACACCGGAATTTTGGATTGCAAGTACTAGACCCAGTTGGTAACAACCTTGGTATGCAACCGAACAACCGTACGTGGTCTCGGAATATCACAGGCCGCCTGAGGTTCCAACTTGATGATGACATTGCTCTTCTTGTTGGTGGTATGTATGGGCTTGTAAATGGTGAACGTAACGGTTGGGGCTGGTTGTATGCAAACGATCAGGGAATTATGACAGATCAATCTGGTAATCCTCTGCCGGGTGCTCAATCAAATGGTATTCCTGAGCGTAACGCCAAACAAATTGTCGTTCAGGAGTTCAGTACGAATGCGTTCGCTCAAATCAACCATACCCTTGGCTCAAATACCGTCTACGAGATACGCGGTTCATACAACGGTAAAACAACAGAGACAGGAAAACGCAAGACATTTGACACTGTAGACGGCAAGGTTGTTGGGGCAAGCCTCGCTCCTAACATCATCAATGGATTTGACATCTATTACCCTGAAGATAGAATGTCGTTCAATGACTCTTCCTACATCAATGGTGAGTCAAACAAAATTCTTGATCAATACGACTATCTCCGTCAGACTGCCTACACAGAGGATGGATACGTAAAAATTGAGACCACAAAGCGTAATCCATTAACTGGATATGTAGAAGGCCCACCAGACTTTCAGTCAACAAATAATCCATACGGCTTGTACAGCTTCTTTGCTTCGCATGGCAATGAAGGTGGGGTTGAATTCCGGAATGCAACATTCTTCCAGTTGGATGGTAACATCACAAGCACAACTGAGTTTGGCGAAACACGTCACGTCTTCAAAGCAGGGTTTGAATTCCGGTCATTGAAACTAGCGCGCCACTCTAATGGCTCGCCGTGGGACGGATCGCCATTCTACGACGTGTATGGTGATCTCTATGGTGGTAATCTCTATTTCGATACACAGAGTAGCGATCCGGCAGCGCTTGCCGCTAAGGCGGAATCTGAAAAGCCATACACTCCTACGACTGGTGCTTTGTTCGTCCAAGATCAGATTATTTTTAAGGGGCTAGTTTTTACGCCTGGAGTTCGAGTAGACTACATTAATGCAGACGCACTGTATCGCACGAGTTACGATGCCTTTCGCCCCTTTGGCGATGCAACTGGATTTGCCAAGGTTGATGCAAAACTCTACATAAGTCCACGCATTTCTATCACCTTCCCGATGTCAGATCGCCAGAACTTTCAGCTTTCATATGGCATCTATTATCAAGCTCCGCCATGGTCTGACTTCTACGACTCTTTCAACGCATTCCAGCTCCGCGGAAGCCAAGTTCTTGGCAACCCCAATATGGAAATGCAGAGAACGAATCAATACCAAGTTGCATATAACCATCAACTCAATGATGAACTTGCCTTGACGGTTACTGGCTACTACAAGGACATTTACAATCAATCTGGGCTTGCCTACGTGCGCGTAGTTCCAATTCCATTCTTCCAAAGAGTCCTCGCAGATTATGGAAGTTCGCGTGGTCTTGAGCTAACATTTCAAAGACGACTAACGGATAATTGGCAATTCAATATCAACTACACATTGAGCTCAGCACGAGGAACCGCTAACTCGAACTCAACGGCTGTAGCGCTAGACCCATATACAAACGACCCAGCGTATCCAATTACAGACTTTCCACTTGATTTTGATATCCGCAATCGAGTGAACGCGCAAGTCGGTTTTAATTGGGGTAATGATGAAGGCCCGTCTATTGGTGGAATAGCGTTTCTTGAGTATTTCACAATCAATGTCTCTGGGTCTTGGCAATCAGGATTGCCATATACGCCAGTCAATCTCAGGGGGCAATCTGCAGGCGAAATCAATTCGGCAAGATTCCCTTCCACCTGGAATTCGGAAATGCGCATTACTCGTACGATTCCGTTAGCCGATATTTTGGGTGGTAATACAGCAGTTGACATTTCCCTGGACGTAACAAACCTTTTCAACTTCACTGGGGCAATTGGATTCTATCCAACAACAGGTAGCCCAGATCTAGATGGAAATGCACTTGCACGCCAGCCTTCTGATTTTCCTGCTGTGACCTATTATAAAGACGCCGATCCGGGGAATAAGGCAACCATTTCTACTAATCAATACGATCGTGTTGGTAAGCGTCTGTATCAGCCGCTTGTCGATTTCAACTGTGACGGACGCGTTACTTCTGAAGAGACGTACATGGGTTATCTGCAATACAAGGACGACGTGATTGCTCGCCGTGGCAACTATCAATATCCGCGCACAGCGTATTTCGCTGTTGCATTCCGATTCTGATCCGCGGCCAACAATCAATAAAAACGAATTAGAACAATGGAGATGTCATGACTCAACGATGGATACTGGGTACGACTGTTGCAGCCTTGCTTATCATTGGAAACCTAGCCATTAGTGCTGGGACCAAGGGTACCGCCTCAAAGCCAACAGTAAAACGTGCAGACAAAAGTGGTGAAAGTGTACAACGTGCGCCGAGAGGAGTATTTGATCTGCAGCGCAATGTTGTATCAAACATTGACCTTCAAACAACGAACTATGGCATTGTTGGCTTTGACGTGCTCAACAATGTTGGGGGCACATTCTGGCCTCGCGGACGCCGTAATCAATACATTTTTGCCGGCGGTGCGTGGTTTGGCACGCGTAAACGTCCACCTGGATCTGACTCTCTTCGTAAGCGAGTAATGATCACCTATAACCCAAACTCGGGCACATCGTGGATGGTACCAGGTACTATTGAAGACGGTGAAGCAGTGAATACTACTTCTGCGCTAGGAATCAACAAGTATCGCACGTATTTCTCAACGGATTTTAGCTCAAACGAGGGCGTAGATTTTCAGAACCCAACTTTTCCCCGCTGGCCATTGTGGGATACATCCCCAACGGATACTATTCGCTATAATAATTATTACGGCGACTATGTTAGTGACCCTGCTGCGAGGTTTAAAGCAAACTACAACAAGGGGCCAGCCTTTATCTCTGAAGAAGATATTTTCTGCACCTATAAAGACACAGATCTAGACTACTATGAAGGCGGCATCGCGAAGCGCAAAGCCGAGGGATTCCCGCTTGGTATGCAGATTGAACAGATTATCTATTCTTGGGGTTTTGGAGACTATGCAGACTTCATGTTCTTGAAGTATCTGTTTATTCACCCTAAGAAGTACGGCGACACTCTTTTTGACTGTTGGATGGCCGCAGTTCAAGATGTTGATATTGCTCTTCAGACCAATTCTTCGGCAGGTGCACAGAATGACCGCGCAAGGTACTACGCGGAAGACCCAGCGCTCAATCTTGCTGTGCAGTGGACAAACCCTGATCGTGGTGAAGCGGGTCAAGGATTCGGCTACCTTGGTTTCAACTTCCTCGAGTCTCCAGCAATTGACGCAGAAAAATATCTGCGCAAGGACAAGAAACAGTTCGCGTTAAATGAACAGCTTGGTCTGCAAACAATGCGAAACTGGCCGATTACGGAAGATCCAATCGAGAATGAAGACCGATATAATTTTATCTCAAGGGGAAATAAGGACGAAGATAATGGCCCAGGCGACAGGCGATTGATGATGGCAACAGGTCCATTTAATATGCGCCCGGGCGACTCAGCTCGCATTGTTGTTGGGATTATTCTTGCGGGAACAGTATCTGGAGGTGATGCCACCGGTACAACTGAGGACTTGGCTGAGCTCATCCGAAAAGTAAAGTTTGCCCAGTTTGTTTATGACAATCAGTTTAGAGCTCCTAAGCCGCCTGAGACATCAATAATCAAGGGCGCACCTAAAGGCTCGGCAAATGGCTACAACACCTTCCTCACAATTCCGCTTGAGGGATTTCTATCGCTAAACAATTCAATTGCTATTCAGTGGGATTCCACTTCTGAATTGTCTATTGATACTTTGGAGCGTGGCCTCGACTTCATGGGGTATCGCATCTATCGTGCTAGGCGTACAGATCAAGATACCTTCGCAGTGGACTATCAGGCGAACGCACGGAAGGGACCGCTATCTTG
>CANMBE010000022.1 GCA_947495975.1 Ignavibacteria bacterium
CCCCCCCCCCCCCCCCCAACTGATGCGTCAGAGATTGCGATATATTACGCCATGGAATCCATCATCCTCGTTCTGGTAGTTATTGCGTCTTGTGGTACAACAAAGGTGCAGTCCTTACTCACCCTCGGTGTAAGCCTCCACAGCGCGAATGCACTTGTAAACGTTATTGACCACACAGCTATTCATTCTCAAGCCACGGGTTATGATAGTCGCTGCCAGCAAACGTTGAAATTGTATCGCTCATTGGCCATCGCATGAAACTCGCTACGTCAGTCATAAACAATTCCACACTTCGCATAAGCATCAGCAGCGCACCTCCCGGTTTGTATGTTTGGACGGATAGGCGCGCATACTGGGTCGCTTTTAGTCTGAAAACTCTGTAACCCCACAACCCTTGTAATCAATGAAATTGTCCCTCACAAAACAGATCCTCCTTGGTGTTGTCATTGGCATTGCCATTGGACATTTTGCGCCGGAGTTCGGTACGCAGATTGGGTGGCTCCGTGATATTTTTCTGCATCTGATCAAATCGATTATTGCGCCACTTGTTTTTGCGACAGTTGTTGTGGGAATAGCCGGCGGCGGTCATGCGGGAAAACTTGGTCGCATGGGCTTGAAATCGATCATCTACTTTGAAATCGTCACGACACTCGCATTAGTCATTGGCCTCTTTGTTGTGAATGTAGTGCAACCAGGTACAGGAATTACTCTCGTTGGAGATCCAGGTACACTCGGCGCTATAGCACAGAACCATCCAAAGACGATCATTGAAACAATCGTCCACATTTTCCCGACAAGTATTATCGATGCGATGGTTCGCGGCGACGTGCTTCAGATCGTTACCTTCTCTGTGATATTTGCTCTCGCTCTTTCTGCCATTGGCGAGAAGGCTCGTCCCATCATCGAGTGGTGCGATTCGCTAGCACAAACGATGTTCAAGTTCACAAACATTATCATGCTCTATGCCCCCATTGGAATTGGAGCTGCGATGGCTGCGACGATTGGACATCAGGGTCTCGGCATTCTTACATCGCTCGGTATGCTTATTGGCTCACTGTATGTAGCACTTGTGATATTTGTGGTGCTCGTTTTTGGAGCGGTGGTATTGATTGCACGTGTACCCCTTCGTCCCTTTCTCAAAGCGGTGCGCGAACCGTTTACTCTTGCGTTTGTCACAACTTCCAGTGAAAGTGCATTACCGATGGCAATGGAGCGGATGGAGATGTTTGGTGTGCCCAAACACATCGTTGGCTTTGTGATGCCGGCTGGTTACACCTTCAATCTCGACGGCACTACGCTCTACCTTTCCATGGCGAGCGTTTTTGTGATGCAGGCAGTTGCAACAACATCTGCTGGGTTCTCGTTCGATATTGGTCAGCAAATCACGATGATGTTTGCATTGATGATTACATCCAAAGGCGTAGCAGCTGTCCCTCGCGCATCACTCGTCATCTTGCTCGCAACGCTTTCATCATTTCTGCCCCCTGATCTACAGCACTATGGACCAATTGCAGTTGCAATGATCTTTGGTGTTGATGAATTCATGGACATGGCACGCACAAGTGTAAACCTGCTCGGCAATTGCCTTGCGAGTGTTGTTGTTGCACGCTGGGAAGGCGTGTTCGACGAAGTAAAGGCCAAGGCCTATGGCAAGGGGCTAGCCTAACGCGTAACGATGATTCGGCCAGATGCATTTGCGCCGATGATTGAATACACACCTTGCGTCCATGTGGACACGTTAAGATCGATGCCTTGACCGCTACCGGCAAGTGTTAACGATGACATCTCTCTACCAAGTATGTCAACAACACGAACAGTGCACGGACTGTCTGAACTGATTATTACATGCTCTGTTGCCGGTGTTGGAGCAACGGTGATGTTTGAGTAAATAACAGCTTGCTCATTATTGACAGATGCAATGCCTTCTGGGAAACGCACATGATATCTTTCCCATGTGTCAGAGCACCACTGCGCAATTACTTGCATTGTATCGCCCATGGGGCGTACAATAAGTGCGTCACCTTCCATGAGTTCTGCGGTAGACATTATCTCACCATCACCCGCAGGATTGAATACCTGATTCGCTACAGCATCGTGTGTCGAAATTGCACGGTTGCCATTTGTAGGGATCGTTTCAAGTTCTAGCAGGCGCGATGTTACTGTTGCACCCGTTCCACCACTTGCCCAATAGTCCTTCTTCACATAATGTCCAACCATAATCTCGAGCGTTTGCCAGCATCTACACACCGGACTTGAGTTTGCATCACCAATGGGCACACCTAGCATTCGCTGTTGCGCTCCCACACCTGCAAATTGTTCTCTGCCTTCAGCTATGAGATTACGACCCGGAAAACATTCTGGAGAAGGACCTGGATCTTTTTGATCCCAATCTGTCTTACCATGACGGAAAAAGAACACGAGCTTTCCCGTTCGCATTTCTGCCATTACCTCACGAGGAGCTAATCGGCCATCTCTTTGTGATTCATATGCACCTAAGTCAATTTTACGTCCAACAAGGCGGGAGTTTCCGATAACATCATTTTGACGGTGGTTTACAAACCTGTCGATAACACCAGAGTTCCTCAAGGATGACATAGATGACAAGACAAGTCCATCATCATCTGTACCATAGAAATTATCGGCACCGTCAGGATCTTCAATATTCGAAAAACTCGGATCACTCTGCCAGAAGCCCAGATCAAAATCGTGCTCAACACTGTTTGATAGAGAGACAAGCTTGGCGGTATCGGCAGGAACATCAATCTCTAGGATGTGGCGCGTTGTGTCTTCGTCTCCATTCCAGAACAGGCTATTCTGAATAGTCCCTCCGTTGATTGCAATGCTTTTTCCTGTCATGGCTGGGTTTGCATTAAGCGTGTTCTTGCTAAAGGTGCTATTCGTAATGTATGGGTATGAGCCTATGCTCGCAATTGCACCGCCAGCATCATCCGCAACATTGTTGTAGAATACACATGAAGCAATTTGCAGAGTGCCCACAGCTTCACTGATGTAGATTGCTCCACCCTGCTGTGCGCTGTTGTTCACAAAAAAGCACTGGCCGATGAATGGTCCAAAGCCCTTAGCGTCAGCAATTGACCCTGCAATGTAGAGCGCTGCACCAGACGTTCTAGCCCTGTTGTTTTCAAAGACAGAATATTCTATACGAAGTCTACTAGTACCAGTAGCCCAAATCGCTGCACCGTTTGAAGCTTCATCGAGTGCAGTGCAATTTCTGAAGTGGCAATTAAAGATCCGAGGAGCGCCACTTGTAATGGCAAGGGCTGTCTTCACTGTGCCTTCAAATGTGAGTCCATCTAATCGTGTGGACGAATCACAGTCGATTGCCCTAAGGATATAGTCCCCTCCTTCCGAATGTAGTACGGTGCGTTGACGGAACCAGTCGCGTTTCTCTCGCATTGTTTCGTTGCCAGCAAATCCACCATATATGCGCATTCCGCTTTTTAAGCTGTAGCCGGTGGTCGGCATGGTATGCGTTCCACTGGCCAACCAGATCTCATCACCGGTTTTCCACTCACCCAGTGCAAAATTGAGAGTGCGATAGGCTGTATTCCAGCTCTGCCCATCGCCACCCGCCGCAGATGCTGGGGCTACGTAGAGCGTGTCGGAAAATGAAACGGATACAGCACAGAAAAAGCAAATGAGTGCTAGGATTGACTTCATGATTTCACCTGACAATTAATCTAAAATGCGAGTGGACTGTTTGCCCATAACGCTGCACAACAACATAGCATCCCGTTAACAAATCTTCAGTTGAAGGAACGATTCTACCCATAAGATCACAGACAGTTACTTCATCAGGTTCTGCGCCTGGGGCAACCTCTGAATTTTCTCGCAAGGGGCTTTCCCATACAGATGAGATCGTTTGCTTTGCTGACCACATTCCATCTCCTGTGCCAAACACAAACCATCCAGGCATCGATGCGCAAGCAATCACTGGTAGCGGTGTGCGCATGAGTGTTGCTTGCAGCACCCACCGCTCTGGTGTAATCATGAGGCAAGGTCCTTCCGATCCGTCGGGGTGGATACCCCATGCGCATACACGGTTGTCTGCAACTGACAATGACGTTGTAAGTTCAACGTTAGGGATAACAACCGCCCACGATGCGCCACCGTCTATACTCCGAAACAAGAGTTCTTGTCCATTAACAAGCAGCCCAAAAGGTGTTGTAGAAAGTGAGCGAAAGCGGAGCCCCTTTTTCACAACAGAGTCAGCAAGGAGTGCACCGTAATACATCACGATGCCTTGTCGGTCATAGGCATCTACTACCCACCGCGCTTCAGGTATATCATCCGTGATGTCTACGATTCGAATTACTACGAGAGTATCGCCTGCAATTGCAAAACCTGCAGGAGCTTGTTCATCAACAAATACACGAAACGTAGAATCAGAGCCTTCGCGGACTTCAATGCCACGTGTTGTTAGGATAAAGTCTCGCTCACTATTGCCAACAGCGTCGTAACTCGTGCGATTGCTTACACGAGCGTTTTCGGGGAATGTAAACGTACCATCAGATGTTCCAGCCCACACTTCATCGTCAACAATCTTCAGGATGGTGTTGCCATGCGCAGATGTAATCTGTGAAGATACAGCGAGTGATTTGCCATCAGCTGCTGGGATGAAATCTGAAATCACAGATTCTATCTGTAAAGAGCTTGGCAAGCTAAAATTGTTCGCAACAATAACGCGGTCACCCGAGATCATCACTGATGTTCCTCGAGTAACGGTTCCATTGATGAATGAAATCAATCTATCGGATCCACTATTTGCGTCTACGAGGAAGGTGCCCAACTCAAGCATACTTTTCGTTCCACGTTCAACGCCTGCGTAGGATCTTCGTATCGTGAACACCTTATCCAGACCTGCAATCAGCGTTACGCCAAAACTGATCCGTTGAACAGAATCGCCCGTGATATCTGGTGTGATTTCCAAAGCCCCATTACTGATTCGTGCTCCGCGGAGTCTATCCACAAACAGATCTTGTAGTCTACCTTGAAATGCACCAAGCCGCCGAACCACACCTGCATGATCTACAAACTCACCTTCGCTTGTTTGAAATACGAACGCATCCCCAAGTCCAACAAAGCCATACGTCACATCGTTGAGTTCGCGTGTAGTCCACGTTGCAGGCTCCTGATCAACATTTCGAATGACGTCATACGCAGCAGCGCTTCGAACTGGATCAGAAACAATAATTGAATCACCACAGAGCCGTGCCGTTGTATATGGAGTGTTGCGGACATTCGGCAGAAAAACGGTTGTTGCAAATGAGCCATCATAGCGCCATACAGAGACTGACATCGTAGTGTCCATTCTCGAATTGCTAAAGAGGAGATACTGAGGCGTTGCACTAACAATGACTCCCTCTGCATCAAAAGGAAGACTGTCCTTCCAAAACTCACCGTTGTCATCTGATGTAAAGCACCACCACGATGTGTCTGCATGTGTCAATCGTTTTGCAACTACAGTAACAGATTTGTCGGTGGCCTTTACGATGAACGCCGATGCACAGCGATACAGTTGTGGCAATGCTGACCATGTAGTCTTCAATACAGGAGTATTCTTGTATACCACACTGCCATCGGCCATCCAGATGGTAGTGCCCGCATGGAAATACGTTTGGTATCCCGATATGCCCGTTACAACCGGAAGTCTTGCTGGTGCTTGCGCGCGCGCAACGAATGCACTCGAGAGTGTGACAATGGCTAAGACCAAACTTCGGAGTACACAGATGGTAAGGGGCTTCATAGACCCTGAAAATACGGAGCAAAAGAAAGGGGCCGTCCGTTTCCGGACAGCCCCTTGATAACAATCAACAGGAGAAAAGGTTACGCCGTGGCGCGAGCCGTTTTACGAGCTGGACGTTTTGGAGCTTCTTCTTCTTCGACCTTAGGAATAATAGCCTCTGGTCCAAAGATGTTTCCAACGTCTGAGCTCACGACGATGTCCTGGTAGGCACGTAGACCCGTGCCGGCAGGAATGAGCTGACCAAGGATGATGTTCTCCTTGAGACCAAGGAGACGGTCAACCTTCGCTGCTGCAGAAGCATCGGCAAGAACACGGGTTGTCTCTTGGAATGATGCTGCGGACAGCCATGATTCCGTTGTGAGAGATGCCTGTGTAATACCAAGGAGAAGGGGCTCACCGATAGATGGCTCGGCGGTACGACTCTTAGCCTGTTCCTTTTCCTTCTTCTTGAGCTCAACATTGATTTCGCGAATGACCTTCTTATCGATGATCTGACCAATCTTGAGCTTAGAGTCGCCCTTATCAGTTACAATCACGCAATTACGTAGGCGTTCGTTTTCATCATTGAAGCGGATACGGTCAATCTGATCGCCTTCAAGGAATTGTGCATCACCTGAGTCGGTAACGCGGACCTTTTGAAGCATCTGACGCACGATTACTTCGATGTGCTTGTCATTGATCTTCACACCCTGCATACGGTACACTTCTTGGATTTCGTTCACCAAGTAGGCTTGAACTTCATTGATACCCTTGATGTGAAGGATATCATGTGGGTTGATCGCCCCTTCTGTCAAACGATCACCAGCGCGAACGAGGTCTCCCTCTTGCACAAGAACGTGGCGGCCAATAGGCACCGAATATTCGCGACGAAGTTCACCGTCAAGAGACGTTGTAGAGATCACACGCGAACCGCGCTTTGGCTTGTCGATTGCGATGATACCGTCAATCTCAGTAACTGCAGCAGGCGCCTGCGGTGAACGTGCTTCGAAAAGCTCAGTCACACGAGGCAGACCGCCCGTGATGTCGCGAAGACGACCAAGATCACGCGGCATCTTCACAAGCTTCGTACCAACAGTAACAACATCTGTGTCGTCAACAACGATCTGAGCACGCGATGGAATGATGTATGACTGAATCGACACGCCGTCCTCGTCTACGATCTCGATTGCCGGGCTCTTTGTCCGGTCACGAGAGTCAATAACGATCTTCGTTGTGTGACCAGTCTGCTCATCAATGGCTTCTTTGAATGTGAGGTTCGGAACGAGATCGCGGTAGCGAACTCTACCAGCCTTCTCCGTGATGATAACGGAGTTGTACGGATCCCAGTCGTAGAGGATGTCGCCTTTAGCAACTGGCTGTCCGTCTTGCACTTTTAGTTCGGCACCGTAGACTACATCGTACTTCGTAACAACACGATTTGAGCCCGGCTCAACGATGTTGATAACGCCTGCGCGAGAGACTACAACGTGCGTGTCTTCGGCATCACCAGGGAATGTCACAAGGCGAATACCGTCAAACTGCACTGCACCATCAAATTTTGCCACCACCATACTTTGTGACATAGAGAGAGATGCGGTACCACCCGTGTGGAACGTACGAAGTGTAAGCTGTGTACCTGGCTCACCAATCGATTGTGACGCAATTGTTCCTACGGCTTCACCTGTGTCTACCATTTGACCGGTAGCCATGTTACGACCATAACAACGTGCGCATACACCGCGACGTGATTCACACGTAAGTACTGAGCGGATGAGTACTGCTTCAATCGGGCTATGCTCGATCTTTTCTGCAATCTCTTCATCGATGACAGAACCCTTAGTGCAATACGTCTCGCCGGTGAGTGGATCAACCACATCAACAAGAGACGTACGGCCAAGTATGCGCTCCTTCAACGGCTCCTTCACTTCTTCGCCGTCCTTCAATGCACGCATTTCACCACCACGGATTGTACCACAGTCATCATCAGAGATAACCATGTCCTGCGCTACGTCGTGAAGACGTCGTGTGAGGTAACCTGCATCAGCAGTCTTAAGAGCTGTATCAGCAAGACCCTTACGAGCACCGTGTGTAGAGATGAAATACTCAAGGATCGTGAGGCCTTCTTTGAAGTTCGAAATGATCGGTGTTTCGATCAATTCAGCCGAAGATGCAGCAGCCGTTTTTTGCGGCTTCGCCATCAGACCACGCATACCAGCAAGCTGACGGATTTGTTCTTTCGAACCTCGGGCTTGCGAGTCGAGCATCATAAAGAATGTATTGAAACCGTCAAGGTTGGATGCAAGCTCGTTGTAGAGTTTGTCAGCAACACGGTTTGTGGCTGTAGACCACGTATCAATAATCTTGTTGTAACGCTCACCTTCAGTGATAACACCAGAGTGGTAGTAATCTTCGATCTTGTCAACTTCTTTTTGTGCTTTGTCAATGATCACTACTTTTTCAGCAGGAACAACAACGTCTGCAATTGACACGGAAAGTCCACCACGTGTAGCGGTTTGGAAGCCAGCTTCCTTGAGCTTATCGAGGAATTCTACTGTCTTCGCTAGACCAGCTTTGCGGAAGCAATCTGAGATAACCTGACGGAGTCTCTTCTTGCCAAGCATTTCGTTCATGTACCCGAGTTCTTCAGGTACGATGAGGTTGAAGATCACGCGACCAGCCGTTGTGTCGATAAGTTCGCTGTTAATACGAACCTTAATCTTGGCATGCATCTCTACACGACCGGAGTTGTAAGCAACAACAACCTCTTCTACGTTCGAGAAGATTTTGCCGTGACCCTTTAGTCCGTTACGTGCCTTTGTGAGGTAATACACCCCAAGAACCATGTCTTGCGACGGAACAGCGATAGGCTCGCCATTCTGCGTGTGCATGATGTTGTGTGCAGAAAGAATGAGAAGGAGAGACTCTAGTTGTGCTTCGTGGCTCAGCGGCACGTGAACGGCCATCTGGTCACCGTCGAAGTCAGCATTGAAAGCCGTAGTTACGAGTGGGTGAAGCTGAATGGCCTTACCCTCGATAAGCTTCGGCTGGAATGCTTGGATACCAAGACGGTGAAGCGTTGGGGCACGGTTCAGAAGAACCGGATGACCATCAATCACCGTATCAAGGATATCCCACACTTCTGTTGTCTTCTTCTCTACTTGCTTCTTGGCACTCTTCACTGTCTTGCAGTGTCCGCGTTCAATCAACTTTCTGATGATAAGGGGCTTAAACAGCTCAACGGCCATATCCTTAGGCAGACCACATTCGTAGAGCTTCAGCTCTGGTCCAACCACGATAACGGAACGGCCAGAGTAGTCAACGCGCTTACCAAGAAGATTCTGACGGAAGCGACCTGTCTTACCCTTCAACGTATCTGCAAGCGACTTTAGAGCACGCTGAGATTCGCTACGAACGGCACGACGTGAGTTGTCGAACAACGCATCCACGGCCTCTTGCAGCATGCGCTTCTCATTGCGGAGAATAACCTCAGGTGCTTTGATATCAATCAAACGCTTGAGACGATTATTACGAATGATTACACGACGGTAGAGGTCATTAAGATCGGACGTTGCAAAGCGACCACCTTCGAGTGGCACCAGCGGACGTAGATCCGGAGGGATCACAGGAATGATGTCCAACACCATCCACTCAGGACGGTTTGGCTCCTTCGTCTCGCTAGAACGAAACGCATCAAGGATCCGAAGGCGCTTAAGTACATCAGCCTTCTTTGCCTGAGACATGTCTTCGCGAGCGATGAGGCGAAGCTTGTAATATTCTTCGTCTGCATCAACCCGGCTTAGCAATTCTTTCACTGCTTCACCACCGATGAGAGCGATAAACTTACGAGGATCATCATCGTCCATGTTGCGTTCCTCTGGCTTGAGGTTCGCCAACACATCCAGGTATTGCTCTTCTGTGAGAAGATCCTTTGGATTCAAACCAGTTGAGCCTGGTTGAATAACAGCATACGACTCGTAATACACGATACGTTCTACATCCTTTGTAGGCATTCCGATCACACCCGAGATTTTGCTCGGAAGTGAACGTAAGAACCAGATGTGAACTACCGGTACGGCAAGCATGATGTGACCCATACGTTCGCGGCGGACGCTTTTCTGCGTCACTTCCACGCCGCAACGGTCACATACAATCCCCTTGTAGCGAATGCGCTTGTATTTACCACAAGCACATTCCCAGTCGCGAATAGGTCCGAAGATCTTTTCGCAGAACAAACCATCCTTTTCAGGACGGAAGGAACGATAGTTGATCGTCTCAGGCTTGGTAACCTCACCATGAGAGCGATTGAGAATGTCATCCGGCGAGGAAATGCGGATTGTTATCTGCTGATAACCGCGCTTCGGGATGTTATGGAACTGCATTATGACTCCGACATTAATTTCCGGTTCAGTGGGACGTGGGCATCAAGCGTGATCGATATTACTCGAGCTTGATGTCCAGACATAGACCCTGCAGCTCGCGTACGAGCACGTTGAATGACTCTGGGATACCCGGCGCTGGCAAGTTTTCGCCCTTAACAAGCGACTCGTACATCTTTGCACGACCTTGCACATCGTCAGACTTCAGCGTCAACATCTCTTGAAGAGTATGTGCTGCACCATAGGCTTCGAGTGCCCACACTTCCATTTCCCCAAGACGCTGGCCACCAAATTGTGCCTTACCGCCAAGAGGTTGTTGAGTGATGAGCGAGTATGGTCCAATAGAGCGAGCGTGTATCTTATCCTCAACAAGGTGGGAAAGCTTCAACATGTAGATGATGCCTACCGTAACCTCGTTTTGGAAAGCTTCGCCGGAACGACCATCATAAAGGATCGTCTTGCCCGTGCGAGGCAAATTGGCTTGCTCTAGATAATCTCCTACTTGATCCCATGTAGCGCCGTCAAAAATTGGCGTTGCAAAGTGTACGCCCAGTTTCTTGCCGGCCCATCCAAGAGCTGTCTCATAGAGTTGACCAAGGTTCATACGCGAAGGCACGCCAAGCGGGTTGAGCACAAGATCTACCGGCGAGCCATCAGGCAAGAACGGCATATCCTCGAGAGGAACGATCTTTGACACGATACCCTTGTTACCGTGGCGTCCAGCCATCTTATCACCAACTTGAAGCTTGCGCTTCTTGGCAACATAGACCTTAGCCATCTGTAGGATACCTGGTTGCAACTCATCACCAGCGGCGATCTTGTTGCGCTCAATACGTCCGTCCATCATGATGTCTGTACGGCGTACTTCGTAATTCTCAATGAGCTTACGAAGCAACTTCATGGTCTTCTTTTCAGCTACCCAATCTTGTTCAACATTTACTGCTGAAGGAATAAAAGAGCCTGCCTCAAACTTTGCTGTGATTTCCTTGGCAGCAAGCTTAATACCGCTGCGGAAAATGACCGTATCGTTAGAAGAACGAATTCCAAGACTCGCCTCACCATCAAGCAATTGCGCGATACGCTCTACACAATCAATGTCTAGTGCACGCAGTGCTTGTTGCTCTCGCTTGGTAATAAGATCTTGACGCTTCTTTTCTTCGAGACGGAATTCGCTGTCACTTGTAAGAACGCGACGAGCAAATAATCTCGTGTTGATGACTGTGCCCTTGAGTCCAGGAGGTGCCTTGAGCGACACATCCTTAACGTCTCCGGCCTTGTCGCCAAAGATGGCGCGCAAAAGTTTTTCTTCAGGAGTTGGATCCGTTTCGCCCTTCGGCGTGATCTTACCAATGAGAATGTCGCCTTCGCGAATCTTAGCTCCAATGCGAACGATACCGCGATCATCGAGGTCCTTCGTTGCTTCTTCGCTTACATTCGGAATTTCACGAGTGAACTCTTCTTCGCCGCGCTTTGTATCGCGAACTTGAAGTGTGTACTCTTCAATGTGAATCGACGTAAAAACGTCCTCCGATACCATTCGCTCACTAATAACAATAGCATCTTCAAAGTTATAACCACGCCATGGCATAAAGGCAACCATTACGTTGCGGCCAAGAGCAAGTTCCCCCATGTCTGTAGATGCACCGTCGATAAGGGGCTGCCCCTTTTTCATACGCTGACCTACTTCAACAATCGGGTGTTGATTGATGCACGTATCCTGATTGGTCCGATAGAACTTGTGCAGGTTGTATGTGATCGTACGATCGTTGTCGAACGAGATGAGTTTCTCATCACCCGTTCTCTTATCGTCATACTTTACACGCACAAAGTCTGAGCACACGTATTCTACCACGCCATCATCTTCTGCCAGTACCATTGCACGCGAGTCGCGAGCAACGCGAGCTTCCATACCAGTACCAACAACTGGAGCTTCTGGACGCAACAGCGGCACGCCTTGGCGTTGCATGTTGGAGCCCATCAACGCGCGGTTGGCATCATCATGTTCAAGGAATGGAATGAGCGAAGCAGCCGGAGATGTTATCTGGTCTGTGCTTACTTCCATGTAATTCACTTCAGTTGGGTGCACTACTCGGTAGTCACCACTGACACGTGCTTTAACAGTTTCACCAACGATTTTGCCCTTCTTGTCGGTCTCTGTAGAAGCAGGAATGATGATCAACCCCTCTTCTTTATCAGCCGGCAAGAATTCGATTTCCTCAGTGTTCACACCGTTGACAACCTTACGATACGGTGTTTCGATGAAACCAAATTTGTTCACGCGAGCGTGAATGGCAAGAGACGAGATGAGACCGATGTTCGGACCTTCCGGGGTCTCAATCGGACACAGGCGGCCATAGTGCGTATAGTGAACGTCACGAACCTCAAAGCCAGCACGCTCACGTGTAAGACCACCAGGTCCAAGAGCCGAGGTACGACGCTTGTGCGTAATCTCGGATAGTGGATTGGTCTGATCCATGAACTGCGAAAGCTGATTCGTACCGAAGAACTGATTAATCACACTTGTGATTGTCCTTGCGTTTACGAGTTCGCTTGGCGTGATGTTCTCACTATCGCGAACACTCAAGCGCTCCTTGATCGTACGCGCCATACGCGTAAGTCCAAGGTTGAATGTTGCTTCGAGCTGCTCACCAACCGTGCGTACACGACGATTGGAAAGGTGATCGATGTCATCTACTGGCACCTTTGCATCGCGTACTTCGATGAGATACTTCACGATAGAGACGATGTCATCTACCGTTAGCGTGGTCACATCAAGTGGTACAGCCATGCCAAGCTTCTCATTAATCCGATAGCGACCTACAACACCCAAGTCATAGCGCTTTGGATTAAAGAAGAGTTTCTCAAGCAAGCCCCATGCAGTATCTAGATCGGGCGGATCACTTGAGCGCAACTGACGATAGATTGTTTCCAAGGCATCTTCGCGCGTACGCGATGTGTCCTTGGCAAGTGTCTTTGCAATGATTGGCTCATCGTTTGTGTTCTCATACTTGTAGATGCGGATTGTCTCCACATCTGCCGTGCTAAGAAGTTTGATGAGGTCTTCGTCAACAATAAGATCTCGCTGTGCAACGATTTCTCCAGTTGACACATCAACGGCATCCGCTGCGATACGACGGCCCAAATAATCCTCTGAAAGCTTCTTCGATGGAACGTCCATCGTAAGGTCAAAGAGGTTGAGCAAGTCTTCATCGCTCGAATATCCCAGAGCGCGCAAGAGCGTAGTAACCGGGAACTTCTTTTTCCGATCGATGTACGCATACATCACGTCGTGGATGTCCGTTGTGAATTCAACCCACGATCCCTTGAATGGGATGATGCGAGCCGAGAATATTTTTGTGCCGTTGGGGTGCACAGCTTCATCAAAGAAACAGCCCGGCGAGCGATGCAACTGTGCAACCACTACGCGTTCTGCGCCATTAATGATGAAGGTGCCGCGAGGCGTCATCGCTGGGATCTGACCGAGGTAGACCTCTTGATCGATCGCTTCGATGTAGTCTTCGGAGCTCGGGTCAGCCTTTGACGACAGGCGAAGTTTCGCCTTGAGTGTCTTAGCGTGCGTGAGCTCGCGCTCACGACATTCTTCTTCAGA
The DNA here is from genome assembly GCA_947495975.1 of Ignavibacteria bacterium. Lineage (GTDB taxonomy): Bacteria > Bacteroidota > Ignavibacteria > Kapaibacteriales > Kapaibacteriaceae > UBA10438. Next base: position 13,733 of record CANMBE010000022.1, read on the forward strand.
ATATTTCGGCTTTTCAACCAAATACTCGAGGAAGCTGAGTTCGTAGACGCCAGCGTTATCCTCAATCGGGAAATTGCTCACGAATGCGCGCTGCAGTCCGATATATCGACGGTCGGCTGCAGAAACGTCTTCCTGGTGGAAGTCGTGAAAAGAATCGATCTGAATGCCAAGGAGGTCAGGGTACGTTGATTCCGATTCGATCTTCCCGAACGAAATACGCTCGCGAAGACGGGGAAGCGGAAGCTGGTACAGAGAAGTGTCCAGGGTTGATCCATTCATGGAGTTGACTCCCGAATGCTTAGAAAATTAGAACCTATCGTTAGGCTCTTGTAACATGGAATGTCCACAGACAACAACGCCCGGGATGGTGCAAATGACCATCCCGGGGTTGTTTTTAGATTCTATCGATTACTTAAGTGTAACCTTCGCACCAGCTTCTTCGAGCTTCTTCTTGAGGCCTTCAGCGTCTGCCTTTGATGCTGCTTCCTTAACGATCTTTGGAGCGCCTTCAACAAGATCTTTTGCTTCCTTAAGACCAAGACCTGTGATTTCGCGAACAGCCTTGATAACGTTAAGCTTTTGTGCACCTGCGTCTGTGAGCTCAACATCAAACTCTGTTTTCTCTTCAACTGCTGCGGCTGCACTTGGAGCTGCTGCCATCATCATTGGAGCAGATGCCGTTACACCAAACTTGTCTTCGAGTGCCTTCTTAAGGTCCGAAGCTTCGATAAGTGTGAGGTTTCCGATTTTCTCTACGAGTTCTTCTACGATTGCTGACATGTTTGTCTCCACGTTTGGATGATTGTTGTTCTTTTTTTAATTCAATGATGGCAACGTTGTTTTTGCAACGTCACGCTCAGATAGCTTATGCAGCTTTCTTCTTTGCAACCTCTTCAACTAACGAAGCAACATCTCTCAGAACAGCATTGATGCTTCCAACGATACCTGATATAGGTGCGTGGATGCTGCCGATCATGCTTGAGATGAGTTCTTCGCGTGTTGGGAGTTCGGAGACTTGCTTGAGTTGCGATCCGTCAAACATTTGACCTTCGATCACCGCTACCTTGAGACGTGGCTTTTGCCCCTTCTCAAAATATTGACGGATGATCTTGGCAGGTGCGATGGGATCCGCATCTCCGAAAATCACAGCTGTTTGCCCCGCTAACGTCTCGTCCTTTATTTCATAGCCACCGATGTCTGCAAGTGCGCGAATAATAAGAGTGTTTTTAGCCACTCTCATTGAGACGCCCTTTGCTCGAAGCTCGTTGCGGAATGCTCTGTCCGTTGCAACGGTCATGCCGGTGAAGTCTACAAAATAGAGGCTCGTAGCAGCACGGAGTTTTTCCGTGAGTTCAGCAACGACAACCTTTTTTTGCTCTTTCGTGATCATAAACCTGCTGATAAATAAGTGTCGTCAACGGTTCAACACATCCGAAGACATGTTAGAAACTTGAACCGCCAACAATGCGTAATAGTCTGTGAATTATTGGTCAGCACCCATCGAGTTCTCGTCTACGCGAACGCTTGGTCCCATCGTTGAACTGAACGAGATGCTCTTAACGTATTTGCCCTTTGCCGAAGATGGACGTGCACGAAGCACGGTTCCAACAAAAAGCTGAACGTTGTCAAAAAGTTTGTCGGCAGAGAATGAGCACTTGCCAACAGCAGCGTGCACATTGCCCGCTTTGTCCACGCGGAACTCAATCTTACCAGCCTTGACTTCGGCAACGGCCTTTGCAACGTCGAACGTTACCGTGCCGCTCTTAGGGTTCGGCATCAAACCGCGTGGTCCAAGAATGCGTCCAAGTTTACCAAGCTCACCCATCACGTCTGGTGTGGCAATGATGATGTCGATGTCTGCCCAGCCCCCTTGCAGCTTCTCGATATACTCGGAGAAACCTGCAAAGTCTGCGCCTGCATCAAGTGCTTCTTTGTCCTTTGGGCCTTTTGCCACAACAAGTACGCGGACGCTTTTGCCAGTGCCGTGTGGAAGAGCAACTGTACCACGCACCAGCTGATCTGCTTTACGCGGATCAACGCCGAGGTTCATTGCAACTTCAAATGACTCATCAAACTTTGCCGTAGCGTTAAGCTTAACGAGTTCAACTGCCTTCTGGAACTCGTAGGTCAGCTTGCGGTCAACCGCGGCCGCTGCCTTCTTGTATCGTTTCCCTTGTGCCATCGAAAAATCCTTTGGTGTTGTGCGAGCGGCTACCCTAAAGCAGCCTCCAACGAGTTATTGTGATTCGTTATTTGTAAGGAAGGGGCTTACCCGTCCACCGTGATACCCATCGAGCGCGCGGTACCAGCGATCATCTTAACAGCACTTTCTTCGGTATGACAGTTAAGATCCTGCATCTTGATCTTGGCGATTTCAGCTAGTTGAGCGCGTGTTACCTTGCCCACCTTGTCGCGGTTTGATTGAGCAGAGCCCTTTGCAACACCAGTAGCCTTGATAAGCAGAATGGAAGCAGGAGGAGATTTGATCTCAAACGTAAAGCTCTTATCACTGAAGAACGTAACAAGAACAGGCAAGATCATGCCTGGCTGCTTTGCCGACTTCGCATTAAACTGCTTAACGAATTCCATACCTGGGAGTCCGCGCTGACCGAACGCCGGTCCTACGGGAGGTGCCATTGTAGCTTCACCTGCTTTAAGCTGAAGCTTGAACGTACCCATGACCTTCTTTGCCATGTTTCTTTTCCTTTAGTGATTTTCCAATTCCACTTGATTGAAATCAAGCTCGATTGGTGTCTTGCGACCTAGAATGCCGACTTCGACTTTGAGTTTTTGTTTTCCGATGTTGATCTCTTTGACCGTACCGTTGAAGTTGGCAAAAGGTCCATCAATCACTCGCACAGGATCGCCTTCACGGAAAGCAGTCTCAACTGTTGTGATGTCCTTACGCTCTTCAACTCTTCCAAGAATGCGATCTACTTCGTCTTTTTGTAGTGCTTGCGGTTCTGACTTGGTCCCTACAAAACTTACAATTGACGGAAGCGACAGGATGATTTCTTTTAGTCTCTTATCGAGTGAAAGTTCTATAAGGATATATCCTGGTAGAAAGTTTTTCACTTTTGTGCGGCGCTTTCCATTGCGGACTTCGTACACAGTCTCCATCGGAATCACAATACTGCAAACACGGTTCTCCAACCCAAGACGTTGCATCTCAAGTTCAATAGCCGTTTTCACCTTTGTCTCGTGACCGGTGAAGGTTCGAAGCGCATACCACTTCGGTTCAATCGTCTGCGTCTGCGTTGCGTCAAGCATTGCGGGATCCTAGTTCAGTATATCGACTTCATTACGAACGTCATCCCTTGATCAATCACAAACACAATCATTGCGATGATCATACACGTCACCACAACCACTATTGTGCTTTCTTGCAGCTGCTCACGACTAGGCCAAGAGACTTTTTTCATCTCCTTGCTTACGTCTGTAAAGAACTGCCGTATACTGTCAATCATATGCATCTCCGATGCGTGAAATGTGCACGGGCGGCAGGATTCGAACCCGCGGCCTACGGTTTTGGAGACCGCCGCTCTACCAACTGAGCTACACCCGTACGAAATTGTCAATCAATGTCACGTCAACTTGTTCGAGCTGATGACCGGGATTGAACCGGTGACCTCCACCTTACCAAGGTGGTGCTCTACCAACTGAGCTACATCAGCGATTATGAGCGGGAGACGAGACTCGAACTCGCGACCAACAGCTTGGAAGGCTGTGACTCTACCAACTGAGTTACTCCCGCAGGTACCATCTCGAAAAATTTTTCTCTCACGTCAGTCTTATCAAGTGGGCAGGGGGGGATTCGAACCTCCGAAGGTGTACACCAGCAGATTTACAGTCTGCCCTCGTTGGCCACTTGAGTACCTGCCCATAATTGTTAGAGCCGACAAAGTTAGGGGACAGGCACCGTGTTTCCAAAAAATCCTGTAATAGATGTTTGGGAAAGCCCTTTATCAGCCACATTTCTGTCTAGAAGCTTGTAAAACAACGACTTAGGGGGCTTTCCCGTATCATTGCCCTCTACAACACCGCTTCCAATGCCCAACACTGCTCAAAAGTCTGAATATTCACCTGAACTGACCGGGATTCGCACTATTGCTGCGGGCTTGGTGTTCATTTGCCACGTTTTAGAGCCCCATGCTGCCTGGACACCACTCTTTGTTCAGTATGGATGGGTTGGCGTCAACATCTTTTTTGCGCTCTCTGGCTTTCTTTTTACTCGTTTGTACCTCGATTCGATTGAGCAAGGCACGTTCTCTTTTCGCACGTACATGGTAAAGCGCGTTATCCGCATCTACCCTGTTACCACTCTTGTTCTCATTGCATCATTCATTGGACTAGGCACGGTGTATTGGGTTGATGCATGTGCACACATCACACTCATACATGGTTGGTTCCCACAGTTCCGATCAACGATCAACGCCCCGATGTGGACGCTTTCTGTTGAAGAAACATTTTACATTACAGCTCCAATAGGAATTTTCATCTGCGCTGGGCTGTCTCGCGTGTGGAGCAAACACGTTATTCAAAAGCAACGAAGAACTGAATACATACAGCTTGCCTTGTTACTCCTTTGCTTGTGGGCATTATCGTTTGCACTCTCTCGCGGAATAGTATTGCACTACTTGGAAACGCGACTTCATTTTTTTGGAACGTGGGACGACGGCGCATATACGTTTACGTTCCTGGGTAGACTCAGCGATTTCACAGCTGGCATGCTCGCAGCAGTAGCCATGCGACATACCAAGCGCGTTAAACAAGCAACAACAACAATCTCGCTTATTACCGGACTGCTCTTGATGTATGGTACGATCCTGTGGATTCAATACATGGGTGGTCCAGTTCTTATGGCGCAGCACAAGCTTGGCATAGTAGCCGGACACACGATTGGGCTTGCCAGTGCCCTCATCATCATTGGTGTGCAGGGACGCAACCCCGCACGGTGGCTGCTATCACGGCGTTGGATGGTGCTCCTCGGCAATGCATCATTTGCACTGTATCTGATTCACTTCATGCCCATCCCTGGGATGCAACAGTTGAGCATTGGCATTCAAGCGTTGTTTGAGAATGCCGGTCTTCACCCCGTTGCTGCATGGGCCATGAACTTTCTTGCGCTCAACGCTATAGCAATCACAATCTTTCTTGCGTTTGAGAAGCCAGTGTCGAAGTGGCTACGGAAGAGATACCTCAAATAGCAGCCGCTACATCATCTTCATAAAGTCACGAAACAAATAGTCTGAGTCGTGTGGGCCAGGGCTAGCTTCTGGATGGTATTGAACTGCGAATGCTGGCGCATTATTGAGCGCAATTCCCGCACAAGTGTTGTCGTTGAGATTCACATGTGTCATCACAGCATTTGCTGGAAGTGTTGCAGGGTCTACAGCAAAACCATGATTCTGCGATGTGATCTCGATTGCTCCAGTGAGCAAATTTTTTACTGGATGATTTGCACCGCGGTGTCCAAACTTGAGCTTGTACGTTGTTGCGCCAACTGCCAGCGAAAGTATCTGGTGTCCTAGGCAGATGCCAAAGATTGGCCGTTTCCCTATAAGATCTCGTACTGTGTGAATCGCCACGGTTACGGCTGCAGGGTCTCCTGGGCCGTTGCTCAAGAACACGCCTTGTGGATCATACGCAAGAATCTCAGACGCGGTTGCTGTAGCCGGAACCACCGTCACATCACATCCATAATGACTGAGGCGTCTTAATATGTTCCGCTTAATGCCATAATCAATCGCAACTACTCTCTTGCGCGCACCATCGCCCCGTTGTTCTGGACGGTAGTCCCATCGTTGGGCCTCGGAGTTCTCCCATTGATAGGGGGCTCCTGTGGTCACAAGCGGGGTAAGGTCTTGTCCACTCATTGAAGGCACAGCCTGGGCACGCGCAACAAGCTCTTGATGGTCAAGATTTGCACCGTGTGCTATCACGCAGCGCAAGGCCCCCTGAGAGCGAAGGATACGGACGATCATCCGAGTGTCTACGCCCTCTATTCCAGCAACACCATTCTCTTCTAGGTAACTCTGAAGCGACCTGCTTGCTCTGAAATTTGAGACTGTTGGGGAGAGTTCATGCACAACGAGGCCTGAGGCCTTGATGCCATCCGACTCCACATCATCATCATTTACACCGTAGTTGCCGATATGTGGATAGGTAAACGTTACCACTTGCCCCTTGTAGGAAGGGTCAGTCAGCACTTCTTGATAGCCAGACATGGCCGTATTGAACACAAGTTCGCCCATGCATTCTGCCCCAATTGCCCCAATCGCCTCCCCTTCAATAGTCATTCCGTTCTCGAGGGCGAGTACTGCTGCCAACCGTGCCATGGAGCTCCTAAGATTATCAGTGCGAAAAATGCATTCAAAAATACCTTTTGTATCCTATTTTCCGTCTAGGAGAATTGCCTTCAGTACAACACTCGCACAGATTCGACACGATTCGGCCGGTCGGCAAGAGACCGCCGTATATCTGTCGCTCAATTCTAAGGTGCTCATTCTCAACCAATCGTACGAACCCATTAGTGTTTGTTCTACCAAGAAAGCACTACTACTATTGTTTCTTACGAAGGCAGAAATTGTTGAGGGCAGAGGCGCAAGTGTAGTGCGAACCGTGCGCGAATGTTATCCATTTCCATCCGTCATTCGGCTATCTGCCTATTTGCGTGTCCCGTTTCGAAAGATTGAACTTTCTCGGAAGAATATTCTTCGTCGCGATGGTTTCCGTTGTCAATACTGCGGCGCTAACCAGTCACCGCTGACAGTTGATCACATCATTCCGCGCTCTCGCGGAGGCAATGACACGTGGGAGAACCTGACCTGTGCGTGCGTGAAGTGTAACAACAAAAAAGGAAACCGCACACCGGACGAAGCCAGTATGCGGTTAACAGGAGTTCCAAAGAAACCTCATCACGTTCTGTTTCTAAAGCACTACCTCGGGAAGGTAGAAGAAACATGGCGCCCATATTTGTTTATGGACTGAGTGAAGAATTATTTCTTGTTAGCGCGAAAAGCAGCCTTGATTCTGTTGTCAATCTCTGATCTATTTGAAGAGTCTTCTGGATCAAGAATGTTAGCACCATCCTTGAAGACACCTGGCGCGTCAAACTTCAGAGAGAGGAACAAGGGTGCGTCATTGCTCACCGTTACAGAAGGATTAAACTTGATCGTGATATTACTCGTGGCATCACTACGATAGATAAAAGGCCATGTAACTCCATCACGAACTACGCTGCCTTCGATGAGAACGGTAAAACGGTCACCCGTTACAAAGTCTCGGAAGAGACTATCAGTAAGATAGTTTGGCACTTCACTCGAAGAGAAGCGATGAATTTCCCACTTGATCTTGTCGTAGCTACCATTAGGCATTGGAATTGTAGCAACAACTCGCGACCCCACGCTGTCAGCTACATATACAAACGGCTCGAGCTTGAAAGTCTTGTCGTCAGTGGAGTCTGGCTTTCCGTCAAGATGAAGCTTCATTCGCGAAACAAGCACTCTTACGCGCGAAACACGGAGTGAACTAACGAGCGCTCCACCTTGAGGACGATCGCCTGACTTTTTGAACGAACTCACGGTTGAGCCGTTGATACCAGACTCAACTGTAACATTGCCATCTGTAGTAGACGGATCCGAACTGTTACATGAAATTGCAATAAGTGAAATGGCCACCGATATTACAGCTAGCATACGCATATACAACTCCTTTAAAAAAACAATGTGGCCCAAACCACTAACGCACGATGACGGTATTTGTGCCAATAACGTTGTGGCCACTATATACTGCAACCAAATACGCGCCGGTTGCCAGCCTAGACAAATCAACAGTCGAAATTGTTCCACTCACATTCACGTGTAAAACCTCTACTCCTCTAACATCGGAGAGCCGCACATGTGTAGCCCCATCGGGATATACAATCGCGAGTTTTCCATCTACTATTGGATTTGGAAAGATACGTACAGCAGAGGGCCCACTATAATCATCAACACGTGTGGCTTGGCGCGAAAATTCTAGACGGTACCACGGTGTTGCATACTGCTGTGTATGTACATTGAGTGTAAACCTGCCGCCCGTTTTCCGTTCAACCGAGATTGATGCACCTTTTGGTTTACCATTATTACCAAGCGGCTGAACCACAAGTGAATCGAACAATGGCGCCGTAAGTGTTATGCGCATGGAAACACCTTCCATCAACATTTGACCTGTGCCCCACGTTGTAAAAACGCCGGTTGCCTGATTGAACACTGTTCCCTCATTTTGAGCGCGCGAGGCAATAGCAAGGATACTGCGCTCAGACTCAAGTATCGGCTTCTGGGTGAGTGATGCAATGGCAATAGTTGGTGGAATAGCATTTGATGTTTGTTCGATGATCATTGATGGGAGGGTTAGGATCTGACCGGGCCCGCCGCCAGATACACTTACATAGCGTGGAGTAGCCACTCTAAACGATGCCTTTGTTGCATCCCAGAAAATCTGCTCGTTTTCTGCGTCGAGAGCCGCCACGTCAACTTCATTACTCAATGCCGATATTTCAAGATGTGGTATGAAGGACTCAGTTTCGGCAATAGTCGGATTCATTGACACTCTTCGGAACAGCGGCATGCGCGAATCAGGCGATATCCGAAGTGAGAATGTGTTTAAAGCGTGCATTCTAGGTTGATCGATTGCTTCTTGCGTATTGTCGATCACAATTTCTTTTGCCGACGGAGAAACATCACCGCTACGCATCATAGCTGACGTCAGCGGGAGTAAGCTCAGCACATTGGGCTTGTCGTAAATATTCCAGTGCGAATTAGAGTCTGTCTTTGACTTACCCGCCTGCGGATTATCAGTGAAGATGCCGAAGAAGATCCCATCCCAGTCCTGAAGACCAGAATATGCAGGAAGTACAGTCATCATTTCTGCTTGATATGACCGCGGGTAGGCAATTGCAGCATGTGAGAGCACAAAGGCCTTACCCTTCAGCCGATTCTGGGAAGCAGCGTACACTGAGCCCCCATAAGCTTCGCTCAGCATTGACTGTTCACCGTTACGCCATTCCGTTGATGAAAACACATCATATTCGCGAACAGCATTCAGCTCAAAAAATGATACAAGCCGTGATGATGGGCACAACAAAACTTCGCTCTTCAACGTATCGCGAACGAGCTGTCTAATCTTCACAAAAAGTGACCTGAATGAATCATAGTAAAATGTTGCGTTATCCTTATATCTCTTGGAGGATACAGACTCATCGAGGAAGAGATTGCGCGGCACCTTGTTCGTGGTGATGCTTTCCCCGGCGCTCAGCCCGGGTGTTGACACTTCGCGTAGCTGCACATCATCGAGATACACGTCGCCGCTATCTGCTCCCAGGTAGAAAGCAATATTGGCGTTCGCCTCGTCAGTCGCCTTGCTCACAAACGTGAATGTGAATTGTTTCCATGCCGACGTTAACACAACTTCCTGGTTCAGACCGTAGTTGTCATACGGATACATGCCGTTGCTTGCGTATGCAAGCATTGTTCTACTTCCACGCTGCATTGTAGTCTTGGCCCAAAAAGAAATCTGATATCGAGCCAGACGTTTCATTTCCGCGAGGCGTTGATAGAGGTAAATGGCGTAAGAGAGCCGTTGGCCATCAATTGCATTAATTCGTACACGTGCCGAGGAAGCCCCTTCCTTTTTCTCTGCGTCGCTATACTGGAATAGTGCTTGCGCTCCAATATTCGTGGCCACGGCAAATTGCCATGCTGCATTGAATGGGTCTTCAAATCCAGCGTTACGCAAAAGGTTGTCCGAGCTTGATGCGTTCATTGTCCATGCATTGTTGAGCAACGCATCTGTGGTGTATCCTTTTGCTCGGAGCCACGACGTCCACAGCGAATCGATAAGTGCAACATGCTGCACGCCTGTATTATTTGCATAACCAGGGTTTGGGCGAACAACATCACCATTATAGATCCAATTGGCGATGAGCGTTGCGTCTTCTACAGCAACGATGTACGCAAGCGCCGGGTCGTCTTTGTATGCGAATCCCGTGTGTGGATTTATGTGCTCTAGCAATAATCGAATGATGGATCTATGAACTTTTTGAACCGCTGCATCAAAGAGCAGCGGCACACGTGCGCCCCATCCAAGAGAATCTGGCTGACGAACACCATCGCCAACTCTTGGCAGCCATACAGAGTGAAACGTAAACACATAATAAACGCCGTTTTCGCGAAGTTGGTGCGTAAACCAGTCAAACTTTTTCATCTGGTCAATGCTAAGTCCGCCCCCAGTAGTTGTAGGTCCATCTGCGAAGATGCTTCCTCCTGCCCACCCTGAAACGTCGAACGTGTTGAACCGAACACAGTTGATTCCTAGTGCTCGGAATCTCTGAGCCATTGAAACTGCGTTCGTACTATCAGGCCATTGCCCACTCCACTGGAGGTTTGTTCCTACGATGCGCAATCGCGAACCGTCTGCGAACCCAAGGTGTCCGTCAGTCGTGAGCTTCACTCGCCCCCTAACACCAGCTTTTTCAAACGGAACAGCCACAAGCGAGTTATCGAGCTTTACATTTTCATCGATTGAGAATGCGAATGGTGAGACAAGGGGCTGAGCACCTGCACCGGTCAAGATCATCAAGGCGAGGAATGCGATAGCAAGAAAACGAGTCATTGAATTACCGAGAGATATTCACAAATGTGTGTGTGGTTGCCCTATCCGCCTTGAGAGTCAAGAGGTATGTTCCGGAAGGTAGAGTTTGCACGTCAATGGTTCCAACACCTGACCAACTATCGAGTGCAAGGGAGCGCAATTCGCGACCGCGCAAATCGCTTAGGGTGACTGAAGCAGTTGCATTGACATCAATTCGTGTGCGCACCACAACATGATCTGTTGCCGGATTTGGGCCAACACTTACAATTGTTGCGGCAGAAGAATTGTAGTCCTTTACGGACACTGCTTCAGTTTTGAACAGTGGCAACGCATTTGCGCTATGATCTGTGAAGAGCACGTCCTGCGCCTTGGTAGTTGACGCTCCAAACCACTGCAGAAGGACACTGGCGTATATGTCTCGGTAATCATTCTCCATCAAGAGATCACCACGATCATCCAGGTCTGTCAGATTTGGATTCTTACCGTACAAACCACCATTTACGTTCTTGCCAAATACAAAGAGAGGCGCGGCAGTTCCGTGATCAGTTCCAACGCTTCCATTTTCTGCAACTCTACGTCCAAATTCAGAGAACGTCATACCCGAAATTTTTTCTGCGAGGCCCTTGTTCTTCATGTCTTCCATGAAGGCCGACACTGCTCCACTCAATTCGCCAAGAAGTGCTGCGTGTGCGCCAAGAGTTGGATCAGATGACGAGGTCTGATCAGCGTGCGTGTCAAAATTGTTTCCTGTCCAGGAAATAAGAAAGATGCGCGATGTAAGTCCACCAGCAACGAGCTGCGACACAACTCGGAGCTTCGCTCCAATGTCTGTAGTTGGGTATGTTACCGATGGCGAACCGGCACTATCATTTGCTTGCTTTACGATAGTAGCGTAGACATCAGCGCTTCGAGCGATGTTGCGCATAAACGCTGCTTCGCGTCCAGCCGGCGTGTCTGTCTGCGTACCGCTTGGTACTTCTTCGATGCCGCCACCAGCATTAACAAGCCGGTAGAATTCATCGGGATCACGGAAGCTGATGCCCATTGGTCCAGAACTACCGAGAAGACCTAGTGATGTAGAGGTACCTATCTGTACAGCCAATGGATGCTCAGGAAGTACAGTTGGATAATTGGGCGCAAGAGTTTGCAGATATCTTCCTACCCAGCCTGTTGATCCAAACACATCTGCGTCTGTGGCAGTAAGCCAAATGTCAGAACCACGAAAGTGTGAGCGATCGGGATTAGGATACGTAACTCCCTGTACAACAGCTAGCGAGCCCTCTTCAAACAGATTTCGCATACCTGCTAGAGCTGGGTGCCATCCAAGTGTATCATTAAGACGCAGGGCTCTGCTCTTAGGGATGCCAATGGTAGGCCGACTGTTGTAGTACACTGGATCAGTATATGGGATGATCGTATTGAGACCATCATTACCACCTGGCATTTGAATGAGCACGAGGACTCGATCCTGTGACTCAAGCAACTGCTGAAGTCTAGGATCGCCCCCTGCAAAAGCCTTAACGGTAAACGAATCGATGATCGTTGGAAGTGTTGCTACGGCGAGTCCGGTTGCGCCCGCCGAGCGAAGAAATTTTCTGCGGTTCATGATAGCTCCTTACATCAACTGGTATTCAGGCATCCGTACGATGGCCTGTAGGAGAAATTTTACGCGCTGCACTGCTGACGGCAAATCGATGTCCCATTCATAGACCTGTGCACCTGCAAGCATGATCTCCAACAGCACATCGCGTTGTGCTTGAGTTGTTGGTACTGGCAGCATGAGCTTTGCAACATTCTCTACCACTTTTTTTGCATCATTGTTATTTGGAAGCTGACGAATGAATGCAACTACGTCTGGAGCAAATATTTTCCCCGTCTTATCCATCAACTTTGATGAGCTTCCTGTTTGACGTCCATCCACAAAGCTTTCTGCATATCGCTGACGTTGCGGGAATGTTGAACTCGTAATCCATGCATGGTGCCCCTTCCAACCTTCAACTGTTGGCGGGTAGAAAGGTTCTTGCGTGAGGCGCATCATCGATGCAATTACATAGGTACGGTTTACGTGTGTTGCCTGAAGCGTGGATGAAAGTCCAATGATGAGTTCGGCTGGACTCTTGATCAATGCACCACGAATTGATGCATCATAAAAATGTTCAGATGTGAGCAGGATGCGCAAGACAGCTTTCATATCAAACGCATTCTGTTTTACGATATCACCTATCTGTTGAATTGCTTCTGCATTTGGATAGAACTCAACAAACGCCATAAAGAGTTTGCGTGCAACCCACCGAGCGCAGGCATCTTGCTCAAATGTGATACGGACCACATCGCCCCATTCCCAGGCGCCTGTTTGTCCAAGGATTGTCTTTTGACCTAGATCTGCAAAACCTCGGTTATATACTCCGTCGTTCCCAGAAATACGCCATCCGGTAAATGCCCTGGCTGCCTCAACAACATCAGCTTCTGAATAATTGCCAACACCTAGGGTGAACAACTCAAACCATTCTCGTGCGAAGTTCTCGTTGGGATTGCCCTTAATACTTTGGTTTCCATTGAGGTACTGCAGTATTGCTGGGTTAGAAACCATTGTGCTTGCTAGAGTCTTGAAGTCAAACGCCTGGGCACGAATCAATTGGCTCTGCTTTACCATCCATTGTCCGGCATACACAGTCATGTAGTCTGTGCTGAAGGTGTTGTGCCACAACAGCACAAGGCGCTCTCGTAGCGACGGCAGCGTGATGGCACGCTCTATCCACCACTGCTGGAGTTCGGGCCACAGGCGCGCTGCAGCAGCGAAATCTGTGAATTCGGGCTGAGTATTAGCCCATGAGGGTGGCTCTGGCGGAGACTCAACAACATTTAACAACGCCTGTACAGCCTCAGCTGGAGTCTTACCCACAAGCGCGGATGCCGCAGCCCAGGTAGGATGAAAAGTTGTTCTCCGCAATAGATGCACGGCATCTTCAAACGTAAGCGGAGTGGCGCGCTGTGCAAGGTTGATCATACCTAGTCTGTTGCGAGTATGAGAAGGTCTGTTATCTGCTGGCTTGAGTAGCCTGAACATACGTACTTTTGCGATCAGATTAACCTTTTTACGGGGCTCCTTCATGTCAAAAACTGCCGCTAAGAAATCATCGGCGTTCACTACTGATAGATACATGAACATCGCTGCATATGGAGCGATCCTTCTTTCAGTTATTGTCTTCTTTGCTGACGCACTCTTTGGAGGCAAGAATTTTCTGAGTGATGGCGACAATGTGGCCTTCTATTCATTTGTGCCCTACTTGAATGCAGCAAAACAAAGCGGTGAATTTCCTCTATGGATGCCCTATATCTTCTCAGGTATGCCCTCGCTGGCGTCCTTTCTTGCCGCCGGAGACAGAACGTGGGACTTCCTCGGAGGATTGATCTTTTCGCTTCCACGCGCACTTGGAGATCTCTTTGGAAATGACACTGCCCGCCTCGCTATGTGGTACACCATGTACGGTTGGGGAGTCTATACGCTGATGCGTGTGAAGGGGCACCTCCGCACGGTTAGCGTATTCTCTGCACTGGGCGCAATCTTTAGCACGTTCGTTATCGTCTGGATCATGATAGGACATAGCACAAAGCCCGTTTCACTTGCAACGCTTCCATGGATATTACTCGCTCTTGAACGTCTGCGCGAACGGTTCACATTGGCAAACCTTTTTCTCCTCATTCTACCGCTTATCGTACTGGTAACAGCCACACACCCTCAGATGATGTTCTACATCGGATGTGGTACAGCGCTGTACTTGTTAGTGGAGCTCGTCACTCGCACTATCACAAAGAACGGATGGATGAATGTACTAAAGGCAGGGGGCGGGTTGGCTATTGCCGGGGCAATAGCTCTTGGCACACATGCCGATATGTTCATGGCCACAAGAGAGTATACCCCGCAGTCTACACGAGGGTCGGCGCCGCTTGTACAATCCGATAAAAATCAGATCGATCAAACTGGTGGCAACGACTACGAGTACGCCACCAACTGGTCCTTCTCTCCAGGCGAAACAATCACATTCCTCATTCCCAGTTATTACGGCTTCGGTAACACGTCAATCAAGGTGCCTGGCCAAGCAAAGGAACAGCGTACAAACCTCTACTGGGGTCAAATGCCATTTACTGATGCTGCCAACTACATGGGCATTGGCGTATTGTTACTCGCAATCATTGGCGCTTGGAATTTCAGAAAGGATCCATTCGTAATCTTCCTCATTGCATTGAGTGCGTTCTCTTTGTTTTTGTCGTTTGGCAAAAACATGCCGGCACTGTACAAAATCTTTTACGACTTCGTACCAGCCTTCAACAAGTTTAGAGCCCCTTCCATGGCGCTCTGCCTTCTGCAGTTTGCCGTGCCAGTTCTTGCAGGATATGGCATAGCGTCGGTGTTCTCCTGGTCAAAGGATGTTTCGAAAGAGACAAAACGCAAGGGGCTTATCGTTGGCGCAGCATCGCTCGGCGTCTTTGTTATCATGTTCTTTATGGGAACAAGCGAAGACGGGTACAAAGCTTCAGTAACTGATGCCATGAAAGCCAAATCAAAGGAAGCAGCAGACCAGGGCGTATCTCCACAGTTTCTCGACGTTGTCTACAATGAGATGCAGAGCGATGCTACAACGTCGGGGCTTATCCTGCTTGCGTTTGGCGGTCTCATACTCCTTGTTGCCAGAGGGACACTGAAACCCAATATTGCAATTGCACTTTTTCTCGTTCTTCTTGTTGCCGATCTCTGGCGAGTTGATAAACGTCCGTATGAACCAAAAAAGGGTTCTCCAGAAAAGAATGTTTTTGCGAAGACAGATGTTGTAGACTTTATTAAGCGCGATGCAGGTGTGTTTCGTATCTGCGATCTATCGAGATCTCCAACACCAAATTGGTGGGCGTACCACTTTATTGAAAACGTACACGGTTATTCATCTGCAAAACTTCGTGTGTATCAGGACCTTCTCGATGTGGCCGCACCAGGAGCTGGACAAGAGAGTGCACCGGGGAACTCTATGGTCCTCAATCCCTTCTTGTGGAATTTGCTCAACGTGAAATATATCATTGCAAGTCAACCCATTTATCAAGGCGTTGAACCTGCATTCCGCTCACAAGAGACAGGGGCGATGGTGTATGTAAATCAGGATGTACTTCCACGGGCCTGGTTTGTAGATAGCGTGCTTGTTGAAACCGACAAGAGTGCCATGCTTCTGAAACTTCGCGATGGAACATTTAACGCACGTACTGTTGCCTATGTTGAAGTGGACTTTGATGGTCGCACGAAATTGGCTGCCGATAGGAGCTCTTCTGCGCAGATCACCAACAAGGCAAATCAACACCTAGCAATTGCTACGAACTCACAGAAGCAACAACTTCTCGTTGTGAGCGAAGTTTTCTACGATGAGTGGCATGCCTACGTTGATGGCAAGGAAGTGCCAATGATAAAGACAGACTTTGTTCTGCGCGGTGTATCGGTGCCTGCAGGGAAACACACTGTTGAGTTCAAATATAGCAGCCCATCTTTTGAGCAGGGTCGGACGATCAGTCTCGCATCTAACACAGCAGCTCTTCTTATCGGACTTGTTGGACTTGGGCTTTGGTATCGCAAGAAAAAAACAGTGGGTATAGTATGACACTCCACGCATTAATGGAACGTGCTGAGAAATCGATTGCAGACAAAACCCCACTCATGATCAGCGCCGAAGAGTTACGAGAGATTACGCCTGAACAGGCAGAAATCTTGCGCGATAAATTTGTCTCGCGTTTGCTGCTACACATGCCCGAACACGAGGTTGCGTTTCAGGAGTGGCTCAAAATCAATGCTCTTGATGTATGGAAGGACTTGTGGGACAATGTAGAAGACCCGCCCTATACAATCTCACTTGCCTTTCTCACAGATATGATTGGTGATAGTGGTGAGGGGGCTTTCTATATCTGCGACCTTCAAAACGTGGACAACTATTTCTTTACGCCTGATATGCTTTTGGAGAAGGAATCAACGGACTTTGTAACTGCAGTTCGCGATCGTTTCGTACGAGG
>CANMBE010000023.1 GCA_947495975.1 Ignavibacteria bacterium
ATCGACGTGGCGCTCATCAACGTCTCCACTCCGGACAAACATGGCTTCTGTTCACTTGGGGTTACCGTGGAAGCTGCCCATGAAGCACTTCTTTCGGCCGAGATTGTCATTGCGCAGATAAACCCCAATATGCCTCGAACACATGGCGACGCACTTATCCACATGAGCCGGCTATCGTACATGGTTGACGTAGACGATCCAATTTTTGAAGTCCAGCCAGCGGCGTTGGGCGAAATAGAGCGCCGTATTGGTCGTAACGTAGCCTCGCTCGTGGAGGATGGTGCAACCATCCAAATGGGAATTGGCGCAATTCCAGATGCAGTACTACATGAACTGCACGGACATAAAGACCTTGGAGTACACTCTGAGATGTTTAGCGATGGCCTTATCCCACTTGTAGAAAAAGGCGTTGTGAATGGCCGACTCAAAAACATTCATCCACAGAAGATTGTGGCAACCTTCATAATGGGTACGCGCAAGGTCTATGATTTTGTAGATGACAATCCTATGGTTGCAATGCTGGACGTTGCTTATGTGAACAACCCAACTGTCATTCAAAGAAATCCTAAAATGACCGCAATCAACAGTGCCATTGAGGTAGATCTCAGTGGTCAGGTTTGTGCCGATTCTATTGGAACCAACCCGTATTCAGGAGTGGGCGGACAGGTTGACTTCATCCGTGGAGCCGCACTTTCTGCAGGGGGCAAACCGATCATTGCACTACCATCGCGCACAAAAAATGGCGTGAGTCGGATTTCAACACTTCTCAAACCTGGCGCAGGTGTGGTTACCACACGCGCGCATGTGCATTACGTTGTGACCGAGTATGGCATTGCCTATCTCCATGGAAAAACTTTACGAGAGCGTGCAGAGTCTTTGATACATATTGCCCATCCCGATGAGCGCGAGCGATTGGCACAAGAAGCCCGCATTCATTGGAAGGTATCAGTACGATCATGAACCAATACGTATGAACAAAACACAAATATTATTCATCGGCGGTGCAATGCTCGTTGGTGGAGTATCAGAAGCGTTGGCTCAGGCGCCCACCACAGCCCCCTTCATGGTAGAAATTCTATCATTTAAGGGAAGGGGCGATGCAGCTGCCACACGAGTTGACGTATACGTTTCTGTACCTTTCGAGCTTTTGCAATTCTCGGAGTTTAATGGCACAATGGTTGGTGAATACTCAGTTACAACAACTGTACGAGACACAACTGGCCGCAAACTTTTTGACTCTACGTATAAGCGATCTGTCATCGAAGGCGACTACGCTGTGTCTCGAGGCAAAACAGGTAAGGCCGATAATGGGCTACGCCGATATGATTTGCGGCCAGGACCCTACCGGATTGAAGTTGTGATTCGAGATGTATTCGGACGAAGAGATCACACGGTTATGCGGAAGATTGTTGTGCCGTCATGTAACTCGGGTGCAGCAGACTTTAGTTCAGTGATGCTTGCCAGTGATATTGAACAGCGCGGGGAGAGATTCTCCATCGTTCCGTATGTGGGAGATATAATATGGTCGAACGAATTAACACTATTCGCCTTTGTTGAGGTCTACCTCAAGAACACCCCACAAAGGTGCGCCATAGCGTGGGATATAACCGCCACAGACGGCCGTACGCTAGCCTCTGGCATTGGTGAGCCGTTTGTTGCAGACAACCCTGCTGTGCAGTCGTTTGTACCGCTTACAGTGGCTCAGCGAATGATTCCCGGTACGTATTCCCTGCGGCTTCGGCTGCATACGGTGAACAACCTAGATGTGGCAGACACCTCAATAACCCTAGCTGAGCGTTCTCGACCATATATCGTACCGAGATCAATGACCGGTTCGGTTTTAAGCGATGTATCGCTAGCAATAAGACAACTCATATATGTTGCAAGCCAGAGCGACATCGACGTTATCCAATCAGGCACGTCTGAGGCCGATCGATTAGATCGATTTGAAGAGTATTGGAAGAAACTCGATCCAACTCCATCGAGTGTTCGTAATGAAGCTCTCGAAGATTATTATGCGCGTATTGAACAAGCCAATCGTCGCTTTAAATCGTACACCGAAGGCTGGCTCACAGACATGGGTAGGGTATTCGTTATCTACGGTGAGCCTACGAACATCGAACGTTTTACGGCTCAGAACGGCGTTTCACTCGTTGTTCGCTGGATATACAACAACAGCCAGTCCTTTACCTTTGAAGACAACACAGGCTTTGGAGATTATCGCTTGCGCACTCCAATACCTGGCAATGCAAAGTACACGTATAGGCGGTAAGGGGCTTCATCACTCGCAAAAAGAAACGGCCGACTCGCTTGCGCGAGTCGGCCGTAATCATAAATCTGTCTTGTATTGTATATCTGTCTTGCTAGGCTTAGCGAACCACAACCACAGTCAGTACCGCGCGATCAGCACCATTTGATCCTACTATCGAATACGTTCCTGAGACAAGCGTTGAAGATGTAATGCCAACTGTTTCTGTGCCATTCACCACGCCGTCAAAGAGCGATGAAACCGTGCGTCCGGAAGCATCAACAACACTTACTGAGATATTGCCCTTACCGCTAATGCGTAGTGATGAGAAGTCAGTCACTGGGTTAGAGCCAACCAATGTGAGACCAATTGCTCCAGTTTCACTCACAACTTCTGTCTCTACACCCGTAACAGAACTTGATCCACGAAGTTGAACTACCGGAGGAGTAGTAGCATTTGAAACAAAGTTGAGGGCTGCACCAAAGATGTTCTTCGCAACAACTGGGCTGAAGGTTACTTCAATAGTGTGTGTTGCACCTGCAGCTACTTTGATTGGGGAGATTCCGATGATTCCACCACTTGAGACGTAGAATGATGCGGCATCTGTTCCAGTAAGATTAAGAGCTGTGATAACGAGTTCTGCGTTACCAGTGTTGGTAACAACAAACGTCATTGGCTTATCGGCATCAACTGCAACGTTGCCAAAATTGAGTGTACTTGCGCTAACGGTAATCGCAGGAACTGTTGCCTTTGCATCGAGCAGCCAATTGATCACGTTTTCCGTGAGCTTGGTGCGCACCGATTCTGTAGAAATTGCTTCAAGACCAACAGTGCTATACACAAGGCGACCACCATATGTAGGCTCTACTCGAATCATCGAGATGTGAGATTGGTCGTTATCACAATAGAGAACGGACTTTGCCTTTGATCCGGTCTTGAGCTTGATCATGTCTGATGCCCAAACAAAGTATGGGTGCGCCTGCTGCGAGTAACCACCGTTACCACTAAACGTAATTCCATCTCCAATAGGATCTGCTGCAACACCCTTCACTGGGAACGGCACTAAACCAGTTACCTGACCATTAGCATTTTGTTGGCAACGAGCAAGGCTGTTCACATGTTCAATTCCAACTACGGCTGAATACCATTGGCGTTGTGTGTCAAACGCTGCGTTTGTTGGGTACTCCAGATAAGCCGTGTACATTGACAGTTGAGATTGAACCCAAATACCTTTGCGAGCTTTAAGCATGTCTTCGATGTATGCTAAAACGTTTCCGCGCATTTCCGTGCGTTTGAAGTAATCGAATCCAATAATTGCAGCACCAAAGTCAGTCATTGGATAGTTTACAAGCACGTCAGTAGCGAATGGCAAATAGACTACGTCCTTGCCATACACACCTGATGATTGTGCTGCGAGCTGTGCTAGTGGCGAATGCCACATGTCTAATCCATAATAGTTCACTGCCTTGGCACCATTAACGAGGTAGTTCACAGGCTCGATGATGCGACCAAGGCCGTCACTTGCAGAAAAAGACCTCGAAATGGAGACATAAATAGAGCGGTCAGGTCCAGTAACTGTTGTTACTGCATTTGCAGTACCACCAGCAGGGATAGTGAGTGTTGATGGTGCGATACTAACAGCCATGCCTGCCTGTGCAAGAGCATCCACATTATCAACAGTAAGGTCTATCGTTACGCTTGTTGAAGATGGGTTTGAAACAACCAACGTTGATGTTGATTGGGCATCTCTGTCTACGCGAAGATACTTGCCACCTGTAACAGTGGATGTAGCTGCAGAAGCTGCTGGATAAGAATAATCGGGAGGAGTTGTTGACGTTTGCGTCACACCAGCTTGAAGGATTTCACCCGCATTGTCTTGAACGAAAGCAGTAAAGTATTGCTTGCCGCCCCACTCAGTACCAGTTCCAAGCTTTGGTGTGAACTCAAAGGTCTTTTCCTCATTAGCTGCAAGACTAAGTGTTGTTCCCTTAGAATCTGGATACATCTTCAACATGATATCTTCAAACGCTTTCTCACCATTCGTTCCTGGCACCGTATTCCATTGCATAGAACGAGTGACTGTAAAAAATTGAAGAGTTGCGTTTGTGAGCGCGCGATCTGCCTTTACTTTCACAATGATCTTGGGTCCACTTTGCGTAACAGTTACACGAACAAAGGATGTGGGCGGAACTGAGTTAAGTGCAGCGCTAAGATTAGCAATATTAGTGTTGAGATCACCCGTGATACCCAACTGCGTCTTTCCGCCAATGAGAATAAATGGAGCACTATTAACTCCATAAGCAGCCATGCGCCCATCCACGTCTACAGGATTCATAGCATACCATGGATCACCGGCAACAGGAATTGGGACGTGATAACGAATTGAAACAACGTCTTTACTGATGTCAGTTACGGCATTTAGAGCCGGAGCAGCCAACGCGCATGGGCCGCACGTTGTGCTCGTGAATTCTTCAATTACCTTAATGCGTTTGTAAGCGCCGGTTGTTTGTGCGTCCATCGGGAATGTAAACACTAACGAAACTGCGCAGAGAACAGCTGCGCTAATAAGTCCTCGTGAAGTCATGTGAGTCTCCAAAAAATGAAAACGATTACTATCTATTGTTTACGTGTTTACGTTTTGAATCAAAAAAATACGGCAAGTCAGCTAAATCTGACGCATAAGTTTGAACGTGTCAAAAAAATAGGCGACCCGAACATAACATGCGCACTTGGCAAAGGTTACAGCTGGCCCCTAGCCGCGCCTCTTTGAACCATTATTTGACCTGTTTTGCCCCTTACCATTGCTTCCAATCTGCTTTGACTGTCCAGGAATGGATTTGCCCTGAGCCCCTGCCATTGCCTGCGCTTCACTCATCTTCTTTTGCAACCATGATTCCTTTTTTGGCATCTTTTTGAGGTCGGCAAGGGTGAGCTTATTTTTGGAGAACTTGGTCTGGTAGATCTGCTGGCCAATAGCAATCACGTTGAATACGAAGTAATAGAGATTCAGACCGGACGGCAGAGTAGAAAACATGAGGGTTAGCATGACCGGCATAAGGTAGACCATTGCCTTTTGGCGCGGGTCTGTCACTGCTTGCTTTTGCTGAACAAAGAGCGTGGCGCCCATCAAGAGGGCTAGTCCAGAGAACTTGTCAATGTTGAATAGCGGCAGCTTGAATGGCAGTGAGAGAATAACATCCGGTACGCTTAGGTCTGTGAGCCAGAATGGCAAAAAACTAGCCTGGCGCAGCTCAACATTTAGGTTCAAAACCGCGTAAAGTGCATATAGGAAAGGCATTTGCAAGAGAAGTGGTAAACAGCCCCCTGCTGGGTTAATTCCATACTCACTGTACAACTTCATCATCTCTTGTTGCTGTGTCTGGTTGTCGTCCTTGTATTTCTCTCTGATCTCATTCATGAGGGGGCCAACCAACTGCATCTTGCGGGCCGACTTCATTTGAGTAATACCGAGCGGGTACAGCAAGGCCTTCATCAACAAGGCAAAAAGGATAATGGCAATGCCATAGTTAGGGATGCCTGAGTGAATGATCTTAAGCGTTGGAAGCATAAAGAACTCACCGATTGGCTTCACAATCCACTTCCATCCAAAATTCATGATGCCGGTAAGGCCATACGTTGCAAGTGTATCATACTGCATAGGCCCAACAAAAAGAGTCATCCCTTGTTTGTAGGAGCCCCCTCTATAGGGCAACTTAAACATGAGTGAATATTGCTCTTCGTAGCCTTCATTTGGTTGACCGTAGCGCACACCTTTGTTAAACACGGATCCATCGAATCCTTTTGGCGGGATCATGGCAACGGCAAAATACTTAGAGCGAGTTGCAACGTAGTCTATCGTGCCATTCGCATTCTGCTCAACAGGATTGTTGAAATCAGCCGCATCCAGTTCTACAACGTCGTTATTCGATGAAATAATCGCTACGGCATTGTTTGACTCGTCAACACTACTTCCCTCTTGGTATCGAATACCGTGCGACCATTCAAGGTTGATGTAGCGATTGGTCTGCGGAATCACACTCTCCATACCTTCTAATGCGATTTCTGTGCCTACAGCATAGCTGTCACCCGAGAAGGTATATGACCGTGTGATTGTTCCGCCAGAGGCGGCAGTGGCCTTGGCACGGATTGTTACAAGTGCGCCCGGCTCAACGCGTATGCTGTCAGCATCTACATCCCAAACAAATGGCACCGACGCTGCTTCTACCTTTTTGCCGTTCAATGCACGAAAGGAAAATCCAAATTCGTGCTTACCCGGTTGGATGATATCAACGCGAGCAGCCGAGTCTTGATCTTTGTACCACGGGTGGTAGTTGGTAAGCTGCCACGACCGAACCGTAGCGCCATCAGAGCTAAGGCGAATGCGATACAGATTGGATACGATGGTAAGCGTACGGCCTGGTGCAGGCTGAAACTCAACAGCTGGCGCGGTTGGCTCAACTACGGTGTTGGCAACCTCGCGCTGTTCAGTCTTCTGTGCTGTTGCTGCAGGTGTTACGTCGCGTGTGGTTGTAGAGCTCTGAAGAAAAATCCAGATACCAACTACAACGGAAATGAGGATGACGCCAATGAGGGAGTTTCTATCCATGATGCCTTAATTCGAATGCACGTGATCGTGGTGGGAATGATTGCTGACCGGTGGCACTGGATCGTGACCACCACGGTGAAATGGATGACATTTTGCGATGCGTTTTACACCAAGCCATGATCCGCGCAAGGCTCCATGTGTTTGCACCGCTTCAAGTGTGTAAACGGAGCACGAAGGTGTGAACCTACAAGACGGAGGTAACAATGGCGAAATGGCCACCCGATAGAGTCGGATGATTGCCACGAAGAGAAGTGCGAGAGGAGTTAGACGTGTTTGCTGCATACAGAGATAACATGGTCGAGGGCTGCTTCAACATGCGGTTTAACGTCCGTAAGTCGCAATAATTTTGAAGCCGAAGGAGCTGATCTCCAAACGAGTACAAGAGTGTGAATGCCTGCGTTTGAAAGCAAAAGAGAGCGTGTTGGAATGATCTGTCGTATAGATTCTCGAAGGAGTCGTTTTACCCTGTTTCGCATAACAGCACGCTTTGCAGTTTTCTTGCCGATGGTAACACCAAAGGAAAGAATTCCGACTGGTATGTGGTCACGGTTAGACATAGCCGACAAAGAAAGCGGTCCGGAAGTCGTGCGACGTCCGGACCGCATTACGTTGTTGAATGCGTCTTGGCCCTTCAGTGGTCGAACGACCATGGGAGGGGGCTTCTTATCGTGCGAAGCTGACGGCGATACGGGCGCGGCCCTTTGCACGGCGACGTGCTAGGACTTTGCGACCGTTCTTAGTGGCCATACGTGCACGGAATCCGTGAACGTTTACGCGTCGGCGACGACTTGGTTGAAACGTACGCTTCATGATAACACCAGAATTTTCGGGGTAGACTCTACTTTACAGGACTGCAAAGATACAAAGGATCAGTTTATGTTCGTCACTTCTGTGGGAAATGGCTGGTGCTGGCCATCCACGTTTACCTCTCCGTACTGATTTTCGTACTTGCCAATGTTGTCAGCGAGTGCTTGGAGCAAAAGCTTAGCATGCTGAGGCGTCATTACGATACGGGCGTGAACCCGAGCTTTTGGAACCCCAGGCAGGATCCGTGTAAAGTCCACCACAAATTCGGCGGGTGAGTGCGAAATGATCGCAAGATTTGAGTAGATGCCTTCGGCTTCTTTTTCGCCGAGTTCAATGGTCATCTGCTGTTGTTGCGGCTCGTTGGGGTTGTTTGCCATTATAATTTGGCTCCTTTCTCTTGTACTTCTTTCATTTTGTCCATCATCTTGTTGCGGCCATAGAGCCCCTCCATGATGCGGTAGTATTCTTTGCTGGCCCTATACTTGTCCTCTAAGGCTTCAAGTTCCATGATCAATATTCTGACCTTTGCAGACTCTTTGCGAACCTCGTGAACATTTGCAAGCTGTTCTAAGACGACGATATCGTCGCGGTATTTGATTGACGCCTTTCGAAGCCGCTCAAAATATTCTGCCGACGCCTTTAGGTCTGCAAGATACGTGGTGTCTGGACGGTAATTCTTGTTCTTATCCATCTTATCCAATTCATTGCGTTGCTTAATGCTCGCAATGTTTTTGAAGTTCGCTGCCAAATTGTAGAGTGCTGACTCATTAGACGGATCAAGATCAAGCACGCTCTTGTACTGCAGCACCGATTCGTCGTAACTCCCTGCGCCAGACAACATTGCGGCATATTGAAGACGAAAAAGCGCAGAACGTGGATCCTTGGCGATCAAGGCCTTCAGTTCATCCATCGCTTCGGTGGTCTTACCAAGGTTCTGCAACAACTGCGTTCGCAGTGCAACCAACTCTTGGTCAGATGGATGTGCTTGCATTACCAGATTTGTCCACGTTAACGCATCAGCATACGTTCCACGCTGATACGCTATAAATGCAAGTGACTTTAAGGGGCTAACCGCAGCGGTCCGAGTACGCCATTTCTCCAGCTCAGTTACAGTTGGTGGTGCATTATACGTCCAGCCTTCAATCACTGCATCTGCTGATCCCAAAGCCATCGTAAACACAATGAGGTCTCTGCCGCCAACATCAAACCGATCTTTATAGATCACGCCATTGGAAATGCTATCCATCTTTGTCATCAATGGTGTACTAAGTGCCTTGATTACGTCTCCACGTGTAGAACTCATGGTTATGGACTTTCCACGCAGAACATCAAAACCTGGACGTTCGATTTCCCACCACCGTTGATATATCTCGATGGCCTTATTTGTATCACCCTTGATTTCTAAGATCTGCCCTAGTAAAACAAACGGATCTGAATATTCCGGTTTGATCTCTAACGCCCGCTCTACATACAATTGGGCTTCATTCAATTTCTCTGGATCCTTGCCTTCTACATAATCATTGAAGCTGTTGATGCCACCGTTGTATTGCACAACCCACAGATTGAAAAGGCTAACAGAAATAAATGTTTGTTGTTCGGGTCTTACGCCCGGGCACTTGCGCGCCTTCTCATATGCCGCAACCATACCATCGGAGTCTTTTAGTTTCTCCTTCACTTCGCCTAACATCAATAGTGCTTCACAATCATCTGGGTTAGTGACCAGCGCTTTATCAAGCGCGGATTTTGCCTTCAGATAATCCTGGCCTTGCATGGCTTTGCGTGCAACAGCCAGTTCTGAGGATGCACATTGGAAGCCCTGACAAAGCAGAGCAAAGGAGGCGGCAGCAACATAGACAAGAACGATTCGCTTCATCTCGGTAACCCATACTACGTTAAAACGTGAGTCCGAAGATACGGCTACGTAGCGATAACGGACCTATCTCTTAGACCGTGCCTTACGAAGTCTCTCTTCTATTTGGGCTCGAGTCTCAAAAGAATACAGCTTCAAGATTTCTCGTGCCCGCCTCGTTGCCTCCTCTACCCGTAACTCTAGGGCAGAAGCAAGAGACTCTTGGCTTGAGGTAGGTTTACCTAGGTATCCATTGACCTCGCCGAAGAGAGATGAGAGTTTCTCACGCAACTGCTCTTCGCCTGTTACAAGACCCACCTGTGAATTCACAAGGCTCTTATGGAGCTGGTTGAGCGAGTCGGTTATCGGCGAGTCCCAGCGCGTAGGCATTAATGAGTCAAGGGCAGCCGTAATCTGAGCCACTGTAATAGCAAGTTCCTCATGCAGCCGATACAGCTTTGCAACAAGCTTTTGTTGGGCTGCTCTGTCTTCAGGACTATGCCCATAGACTGTATCTGTGATCACCGTGATGGTAGTGGACTTTTTCAATCCAGCCTTGTTGAGCTCTACGGTGTAAACACCTTCTGCAAGGAGTGGACCAATAGCTGACCCAAATGCGCCACCAATTTCAGATTCTGCAGTTAAGGGTGCTGGCATCCGCATGGCTAGCTCAACACTATTAAGCCCCTTACGCGTAGATCCAGGAAATGTCCGAATGAGCTTGCCGCTGCTATCAGTGATTGTGATAGTGAATGGACCGCGCATGTGACGATCCTTCAGTATATACCAGACTTGTGCCGACTGCGACAGAGGCTCGCCAACATAATCTGCGTCACCACCAAACCAACGTCCAGCTCCACCGCCCTGAGATCTCACTGCTGAAGACGTAGGTAGTACAGTTAGCTCTTCTGTTATTGCCAAAGGATCTGTATTCCGCAAAACGTTGAGGTTGTCTATGACATATATACCGCGACCATGGGTTGCGATAGCCAAAGAATTATCTCGCTGTTGAACTGCGAGATCGCGCACGGCCGTAGCTGGAAGATTGTTTCGGAATGAAGCCCAGGAAGCACCCCCGTCCAATGAGATCCAGAGTCCAGATTCCGTTCCGAGATACACGATGCGAGCATTGATTGGGTCTTGGCGAATGATGTGGGCGTACCCCTTTACATCGGCCGATACAATCGAGTTCCATGTCTTTCCGCTATCATATGTTCGGTACACGTGGGGGCGCATGTCTCCGTACATGTGCCCTTCAAAGGTTACAAAACAAGATGCTGCATCGTGCGGCGACGGATCAATTGAAGAAACCCACGTCCCCTTTGGTAGAAGCGGAAACTCATCTCTAAAATTTTTCCATGTTGCACCGCCATCTGTTGTTCTTTGAAGGTTGCCATCATCTGTACCAACCCAGACAACGTTGTTATCAATCGGAGATTCAGTAATCGTAAAGATTGTGCAGTGATTCTCTGCCGACGAGTTATCGAGCGTTAGCCCGCCACTTGATTCTTGTACAAGCTTTGCAGAGTCATTCGTTGTGAGGTCCGGAGAAATACGCGTCCACGAGTCTCCCCTATTTGTGCTGCGATGAAGATATTGAGACCCAACATATATGACACCTGGACTTGATCCACGAACAATAGGTGTATTCCAGTTATATCGAAGTTTTAATGATCCATCATCCGGAGTTGGAGCGATGTTTTTTGTTTCGCCCGATGTAAGATTTGTTCTGTTGAGATTTCCACCTTGAGATTCCCAATAGACGATGTTCGCATCTGCACGCTCTGGAGCTACGTGGAACCCATCGCCCCCTCCAACAAATTTCCAATGTCCATTTGTGATTCCGCCTGAAGCGTCGGATGGTCCGCGCCACGATCCATTGTCCTGCAATCCACCATACACGTTGAATGGAACAGCGTTATCAACGGTTACGTGATAAAACTGAGACACGGGAAGATTTCCCATAAAGCGAACAGTCTTACCACGCTCGAATGATTCATATACTCCTCCATCGGTGCCAAGGATAATGTGCTCGGTATTTATTGGATCAATCCAAACCGAGTGATGATCGCTATGCGCTGTTGCGGCAATTACTGCAAACGTGAGTCCGCCATCATCACTCCGATACATCTGAATGCCACACTTATAGACTACGTTCTTGTCTTTTGGATCACAAACAAGACGAGAGAAATAGAAGGGGCGAATGTCTACAACTGAACCCACGTATCTACGTTCCCATGAAAGTCCACCATCAATGCTGCGATACATTGCGGACTCTTTTGCTTCTACGCTAGCATAGATCACGTTGGGATCAAGAGGCGACATCGCAAGAGCAATACGGCCTACATCCCCAGTTGGAAGCCCCTTGCGTACGTGTGCCCATGTTGCTCCACCATCGGTACTACGGAATATTCCGGAACCTGGGCCACCAGAAGAAAACGAATACGGTGTGCGCCGAAACGTCCACATCGAAGCCAAAAGTACTTTTGGATTTCTTGGATTGATAACGATATCAGAGCAGCCTGTGCGCTCATCACCAGCTAAAATCTTGGTCCATGTAGCACCAAAGTCAACGGACTTGTAGAGTCCACGGTGTTGGCTATCATGAAAGAGCGGGCCTGGAACAGCCGCATAAATGGTCTTTGGATCTTTGGGATGAATAACAATGCGCGAGATCCGTTCCGAAGAGTCAAGCCCACTCTTTTGCCATGATCTTCCCGCATCAGTTGTTCGAAAGATTCCCTCTCCTACAGAAACGCTGTTGCGTGTCCACGTTTCACCAGTTCCCACCCAAACGGTATCTGGCCTTTTTTGATCTATCGTAATAGCACCAATGGATTGAGGGAATTCATCAAACACAGATGTGAACGTCACACCTGCATTTGTTGTGCGCCACACACCCCCGCCGGCTGCGCCAACATAGAACCTGCGCGGGGCTGTATCTACAACCGCAATGTCGCTAATACGACCACTCATGATTGCCGGACCAATCGATCTTGCTCTCAGAGGTCCAAGCATGCTACCAGTAAAGGTTATCTGCCCATGTAGAGCAGTAACGCTGAGCACCGCACCAATGACAACAGCAAAGCAAGCAGAAAATCGTGACAACATGAGTGCTCTATTAGTTCTTTTTGACTGGTGATTCTGCTGGGAATGCGAAACGTGAGTCGGGAATATCAACGTTCACTTTGGGGTTGCTGTAGGTAATGACCATCATAACCTGACCGTCTTGACGCATTTCCATTTGCATCGGAGTTTGCACGCCGGCTACGTCCTGATAGTTCGAAAGGAAGAGATCAACATCCGCTTCTTGGCCCATCATGTTGATGCGCATGCTCAGCTTAGCGTCTAACCACGTAGTTGCATCGATAAAGACAAATTTTACATCCTTGTCTTTGTCTGTTACCTTGATCTTATACGCAGTTGCACCGTCAATGTCTTCTGGTCCAACAAGCTCTAGAGTATAACCCTTTGTCTTCCAGTCAACAAGAAGTCCATCCATATCAGCTTGTTCTGCCAATCGCTTTGCTTCTGTTGCCGGCTGCTTCTCTGGCTTGTTGCCAGCCATAGGACTCACTGCCCATGCGGTTGTGCCATCATAGGCCTGAATCATCGACATTCCTTGTACCGTTAAATCCATCCGGTACTTTGACGGACGCTTGGTTGACTGAGTAAATGTCATCTCCATACCCTGAGCCATTGACATCGTTCCATCAAACGACAAGCTTGTGATTCCCTTAAGCTTTGCCAATCCACCACGAGCTTCTAGGTTCTTGGCCAATACTTCATCAAGCGTAATGGCAAATGCGCTCAAGGCACCAACCAGAATAAACGAGACAACTAAAAGAAAACTTTTCATAGTGATTCATTCCAAATGGATGAGAGTTGATTGGTTTTTTGGATGAAGGCAAGGTCAGCGACGCAAATTATCACAATGAGTTTCAACTCGTGAAACTCATTGTGATATAATGTCTTTGACTTCCTTTTGAGAGCAGACCCTAGCCTTAATTGGCGAGGCATGCCCGAGTATACGTTGTAACGCCTTTGGCCCCTTGACGCACGATTACGTATTCTGTCTCAACGCGACTCTTCATCACGTTCGTAAGTGTGGTTGCTGTTTCGAGCGTGTCAAGCTGGGAAACCGACATAACGATTGGGTTAAGCTCTGGCGTGAACACGAGAAACGTACTGTCGTTATCGCAATAGAAATCTGTTATTGAGCGTCGTGTAACTGCCTCAAGCTCAACAGGAGAAACAGAAACGCCTAGGTCCCTTGCTGCACCATACGAAAGATCTAATACGCGCTTGCCAATAAATGGACCGCGATCCGTTACTTCAACGAGAATCGCTTTGCCTGTCTTTGCGTTTACTACTCGTAGTAATGTGCCAAATGCGAGAGTCCGATGAGCAGCTGTGTATTCATGCATGTTGTAGCGTGCGCCACTTGCTGTGCGCCGTCCATGAAACGGCTGTCCGTACCAAGAGGCTAGGCCGTCCTTGGTATCATCCATATCAAAGGGAAGGGGCTCCGCACGGATTACCACCTGATCCGCAGGGACCATTGCCGCCATGAGCGGCTCTGCTCCACTTGGAGCGTCATGCGCTTGTAGTAAAAAGCTGATTGACATTACGGCCGCGAATACAGCCACAAACACTGCTATGCGAATGATATTTTTTGTTGCCAGTTGAATTACCATCAGGGCGTCCTCCTACTAAATGGCCCTCATGAGCCACCTCCACAAATGTGGAGAACGGCAATATCAGGAGTTTTCCACAGGAACCCTATTAACGGCACATGAAAAATTATTCACGAATCTTTGAAGGGGATGCTTTTGTGCTACCCCTAAAGGCTGCATTCCTTCAGAACGGCCACTTCAATACGACGGTTTTGGCGTCGGATTGTCTCTAGTTCCTCCTTCGTCATCTTCTTTGCTTTTGCAGGGGCCGGCTCCTTTACCCGAGGCATTGCAGAGCCATATCCAACGGCACCACGAATCTTGCTCTGGGCAACTCCCTGCTCTAAAAGCCACTGACGCACCTTCTGGGCTCGGAGCTCGGACAGATCCTTATTGCGTTGTGCCGGACCATCTGCTGATGCGTGGCCTTCAACCATCACTTGGAGCTCTTCACATGACTCCTGCATATAGGTAAGGAGCTCGTTAAGATTCTTGGCCGTTTCCGGCTGTTCAAAGTCAAACTCATCTGTACTCACCTTAAAGCGAATATCCTTTGCAAATGACGTGCGCTTCTTTACTGGTGGTGCAACAACTGGTTTGGGCAATTCTTCCTTCATTCGAACAGTGTCAGGTGGCGGCGGAGGTGTTTGAATGATCACGGTGTCCGGCTTAGGCGCTGGAGGCGGCTCTGGTGCTAATGGAGCTAGGGGTGGCGTTGCCAGAGCTGGCGTTGGTATGGGTGATGCCACGCAGCAACAATGCCCGGGTGCGCCACATCCACATACAAGACAGAGATTCGATCCGTGTTTCTCCTTTTGTGCCGGCCTTGGACTATTAAAGCGGTAGGTGAGTCCAATCGAAACGTTTGCAAGAGCATCATTACTGCCGTTGCGCGAGATATCATCCAGATATTCTGAGAACACCAATCGATACTCTCCACGAATGATCATTCCAACGCTTCGAGAGAATGGAATTCTTAGTCCACCTCCAAGTGGTATGGAAGCTACCGATGCAGAATAAATTCCCGCCTCATTATTAGGCAATGCCGAATGTTCACTACTATTTGACGGTGCAAAATTTACAAGACCAACTCCAACCGTTATAAATGGTATGGCCGGCATGTTGTCAACTAATATGTAGCTCACAAGAAAGTCGGCCGTGGTAACCCGACTTTCATTTTCAGATTCAAGAGTTGTTAGCGATCCGGGATATTTGCTGCCAATAGAAGCCCCTTGCCCAAAGTATTCTGGGTAGCGGGCAATTTTTGCATTCGTGATCTTCCAGCGGTATTCCCCTATTCCGAGGCGAGCTTCAACCATTAAACGATCATGAGCAGCGAATTGCAACGAAATGGCGCCAGAGGCGCCAAAGAAATCATCAGACAGTTCGCCATGATACTTGTAAAGACCACCCGTTAGCGTGCCAACAACATCACCCTGCTTTAGCTGAGCTGCAAGGGGGGTTGCCAGAAACAGCGAAAGGCACATGCACAGCGAAGCATATCGTTGAACTTGTATCATTGTAATTTCTCCAGGCGAAGTTTCTCCTTGCACTCCTTGCATTCCGTTGCCTCGAATGGGAGGAGTCCCTTGGACACGTGATATGATCCATTTTCCATCAACTGTCGCCTGTACCAGCGGCCCTCAGTTTCTCGCAAGTCACTGCCGTCTTCGAGCCTTCTCGAGAGATCCCAGCGAATCTTTTCTGGACCAATAGGTGGACCGTCATCGACGCAAATCCCAAAGCCTGGCGGACCAAAACATTCTCTGTGCTGACCCCCCGGACAAGGTACCTCCATAGGCTCGGGCTTGGGACCGCCACCAGAAGAAGGCTCACCAGGAGGAGAAGGAGGCGCGGGCGTTGGATCACCACCACCTGTTGGCGCAGCCCCTGCATTTTGATCTTTACAACAGCAGCAACAGCAGCAATGCGCACAACAGTGTGCACAATCACCTGAACAGCATATGCACATCACATCTAAGCATCGTCGTGTGCAATCATTTACATTCTTGCATTCATCCTCGCAGTTATCACTGCATCGTTCTTCACAGCACATCTGGTAACAAGAGTCACAGCCATCTTGAGAACGCGATTCATGAAAACGATACGTAAATCCAATAGAGAATGAGCTCAACGCATCGTTCATTCCATTAAACGCCACATCGTCCAAATATTCTGAAAACACGAACCGGCGCTCAGCGCGCAGCAGCAGGCCAACAGAGCGAGAAATCGGAATGTGAACTCCACCACCAATCAGAATGCTCAACACAGAATGAGGATAGGAACCCTCCTCATAATTTGGCAGTGCTGAGTGTTCTGAGCTGTTTGACGGGGCGGTGTTTACCAGTCCAAGTCCAACAGTCAAAAATGGACTTGCCGGAATGTTATCAACCAGCACATAACTCACGAGCAGGTCGGCTGTGGTGAGCCTACTTTCATTCTCAGCTTCAATTGCCGTTAAAGACCCTGGGTAGAGATCGCCAATCTGAGCTGATTGGCCAAAATATTCGGCGTACCGGGCAAGCTTGGCGTCCGTGATCTTCCAACGGTATTCACCAAGGCCACATCGGGCTTCAATCCAAAGTCTATCCAATGCCGCATATCGCAGT
The DNA here is from genome assembly GCA_947495975.1 of Ignavibacteria bacterium. Lineage (GTDB taxonomy): Bacteria > Bacteroidota > Ignavibacteria > Kapaibacteriales > Kapaibacteriaceae > UBA10438. Next base: position 16,796 of record CANMBE010000023.1, read on the forward strand.
GAGAGCGCAGCGCCCGGGCCGAACATGTCATCTGAGAATTCTCCGTGATACTTATGTACGGAACCCGATAACGAGCCAACCACGTCGCCCCGATGTGATTGGGCAACGAGAGTGCCCTGCCACAGCAGAGCGAATGAAATAAGTACCAAGAGGTGGCGCACGCGTAGCACTATCAAATACCATTCCACATCTAAAATTGTGGAAAAGATGCAGAGTTAGGTGGGTATCGCAAGTGCTAGGATTATCAACTGATTGCTTGAATAACCGATCAGAGTGCATCACGATAGATTTCCACACATTTGCTCGGGAAATCAACATCGCATGTGGAAAAGCACAAAGTGGCCTATTTCACACGTAGCGTTTCAACTCCCTGCCAACCAGCTGGACCTCTCGTAAAACTGCAGCGTCGGCAAAACGGCGATCGTAATAATCTATCAACGCTTATGATAGGGTCTTAACAACGCACCCTACAGAGCCGCTAGGATCCGTTCATTTACAGCTTCAACTTCACCTATGCCGTCAACGGAAGTCAGGAGCCCCTTACCGGAATAATAGTCTAACAGCGGGGCAGTTTCGTCATTGTAGATGGTGAGACGGTGACGTATGATGTCCTCTTGGTCATCAGCGCGTCCACGCTGAAGCAAGCGAGTAATGATTGTGGCATCATCAACGCTAATATTTACCACCGTGGTAATAACGAGGTTCTGAGATGTGAGCATGTCATCTAGCGCGTTGGCTTGAGCCCTAGTGCGCGGGAATCCGTCCAAAATGCAGCCTTTTGAAAAGGCCTCAGCGCTCATCGCCTCTTCTACGATGCGGGCCACGATGGTATCGGGCACGAGTTTACCGGCGTCAACATACTCTTTGGCTAGAACACCTACCGGTGTCTGGCTCTTTATGGCTGCGCGAAATGCATCACCGGTGCTGAGGTGCGCCACACCAAGCTTTTCAGCGAGGATAACGGCTTGTGTACCCTTCCCCACTCCGGGGGCTCCAAACAAAATAATAATCATCGTTCCCTTGCACAAGAATGCGCGAAGATACGACTCACGGGTCAGAAGAACTCAGCGTCAAACGCAGAAGCGTATGGTGCAGCATACTTTCGGAGCACCTTGAGTGTTGCCGTAAAGTCTTTAGGGGGCTCTGCGGTAAGTGTTGTGTACTGCCCTGACTCAGGGTGGACAAAGGTGATGCGGCTGGCATGAAGGGTGAGGCGCTCAATGACCGGGCGTTCTTCGTCGCCCTTAGAAATGTTGTATCTACGCTTGATAGCCGACAGCAAAAACTGACTGTTTTTACCATAGTCAGGGTCCACCAGCAGTGGATGCCCAACTGCTGCGCAATGCACGCGAATTTGGTGTTGACGTCCCGTTATAAGGTCACATTCTACCAAGGTTGCCAACCGAAAGCGTTCAGTGGCTCGCATAACAGTATGCGCTTCTTTGCCTTTGGCCGAGGGTTTCATAAGCCCCTTACGCCGCGTATCTGCTGCTATTGGAATATCGATCTTCATCTCATCTTTGTCAACAATACCAGATACGATTGCCAAATAGGTTTTCGTAACAACGTGCTTTTCGAATTGCTCATTGAGGGCCTTGTGCGCTTCAGCCGTGAGCGCCATGATCATCACACCAGACGTGCCCTTGTCAAGACGGTGCACGGTAAACGCGCTCCCAAACTCAGCTCGCACAAAAGATTTTACGTTGGGTAGATTTTCATCATACCTATCGGGTACAGCCAGAAGTCCAGCAGGCTTATTGACCACCACCAGGTGCTCATCGGTATACAGTATTGGCATCGACGGACGCTTCATTGCTTTACTCCAGCAACTCTCTCGGCAGACGTTAGAGTATTTCGTAGAAGCATTGCGCGCGTCATGGGTCCAACACCCCCAGGCACGGGCGTAATAGCCGATGCCTTCATCGAGACCTCATCAAACAATACGTCGCCAGTAAGTTTGGTGGTTCCATCAGGCAGCGTGATGCGGTTTATGCCAACATCAATCACAACTGCACCAACTTTTATGTGTTCAGCTGTTATCACCCCATGAACACCAACGGCTGAGATAACAATGTCTGCCCTGCGCGTGTGTTCAGCAAGATCAATCGTACCTGTATGACAAATCGTGACTGTTGCATTTCCCTGCGGCCTCTTTTGAGCGAGCAACATAGCAAGGGGCTTACCAACGATATTGCTTCTGCCCACTACAACTACATGTCTACCAGAGGTTTCAATTGAATACCGCTTGAGAATTTCCAACACGCCATACGGAGTGCATGGAATAAATCCGTCAAGCCCAATCATGAGACGTCCAGCATTCTCAGGATGGAATCCATCAACATCTTTGTTGGGATCAATGGTGCGTATTACAAGGTGCTCATTAATGTGCTTTGGCACCGGGAGCTGAACAAGGATTCCATGCACAGAGGGGTCAGCGTTCCACACTCGTACCTGGTGCAGCACTTCGGCTTCAGTTGCCGCAGCAGGCAGGCGCAAGACAATGGAGCGAATACCAACTTTTTCGCAGTCTTTTGACTTGTTACGCACATAGACCGTGCTTGCAGGATCTTCACCTACAAGGAGAAGATTGAGTCCAGGAACGATGCCTGTTGCTGCTGTCAATTGCGCCACGTCAGCTGCTACTTCTGTTCGTATCTCTGCTGAAAGTGCATTACCGTCAAGAATCATTGCCATAGGGCAAATATAGGGATTCGGACGTGGGGGGACGTTTGGAATCCTCCGTAGCCTAGGACTTACGTCCAAGCCTACGGAGAATATCGAAATCTAATCGGATATCAAATCGATGTCCGTTATCGGAAGTTCACACACATAGTCATTACAAATCAATACGGAGTCAACGGACGATAAATCAAACGGGTATGAAGAATTTTGCAAAAGGGTTGCATCTTCATCATTGCGTGGACGGTGCACGAAATATGCACGTGGCTGATATGATGCGAATATTCGTCTGCGTGCTTCAGCTATAAATGGGGCTTCAAATACGCCATTAAATACTATCTCACTTGAGCCATTCGAAATTGTGTCCCACGCACACAATAGCATACAATAGCCAGGTGCAGACCTTGCAAGCGAACTTCCGTACGTTGTTACGCACGCTCGTGCTGCATCTCTCAACCGTTGCTCATTTGTAATGGCACCAAGGCCAACAAAGAGGAGTGCAGACATGCTGTTGCCACACGGATATGCGCCGTCATATCCTTGTTTCTGACGTATTGGAATGTCCACAACATCGCGTGTGACAGAAAATAGTGCCCCTGTTTCGTCTGCATAATTGTCGAGAATGACATCAGCATTGGCAAGAGCATCACGCAAGTATTGTGAATCCGAAGTTGATTGATACAGCTCAAGTCCAGCCCAACCAATCATTGCGTGATCATCCAACATCGGAGCAATCGAGCTGTTTCCATTTCTTGTGCGATGGAATTGAATTGGATGTGGAATCGCTCCATAAGCACGCTCTGCCATTGACGTCAGCATTTCATTGTTTAGTGCTCTGCCTGCACGCGCTAGAGCACCAATCATGAGGCCGTTCCAATCAGTCAGGACTTTGTCATCGGTAAGAGGCCACACTCTTGATGCGCGCTTGGTATACAGCACCAGCCTCTGGTGATTCCACTCCTTATTTACAACAAGCTCGCGAAGGCGAGACATGTTTACGTGCGGAATGTTCAGATCAACTGCATTTCCTGTTGCTTCGTCGTGGAAATTTCCATCAACACGAATATTAAGTATCGATAGAAGCTCAGGAGACAACTCACTGAGCTCCTCATAACTCCACACATAGAACTTGCCTTCAACGCCCTCACTATCAGCATCTTGGGCAGTATAGAACGATCCGTCACTACTCGTCATCTCTCGTTTCAGAAAATCAGCAAGCTCGAGAACAACAGTGCGATAGAGTTCATCTTTTGTGAGCTGCCATGCTTCTGTGTAGGCCATCATGAGCATGGCCTGATCATATAACATCTTTTCAAAGTGTGGCACCAGCCACTCACGGTCCGTGCTGTATCGATGGAAGCCAAAGCCCACATGATCATATACCCCACCTGCTCGCATGGCATCAAGTGTTGTACAGACCATTGCAATGAGCCCCTTATCATCTGTTGCATGTGCGATGCGCAGGAGCAGCAACAAGTGATGGGGTGACGGGAATTTAGGTTTGACAGAGAAGCCGCCATGCACGTCATCAAACATGCGGCGGTGGTGATCGGCAATGATGTCCATAATGTCTGCTGGAACGTCTCCACGAAAGTCGCGCGCCGCTTGTTCGCTGAGCGAGTTCGTAATCTCGCGTGCCGTATCCAGAACTCGCTTGCGATCCGTCTGCCACACGCTACACAATCTCTGCAGGAGATCAAGAAATCCCAGATGGTTCCCCCGCGAATGCCGGGGATAATATGTTCCAGCAAAAAAAGGACGTCGATCAGCATCCATCATAATGCTAAGGGGCCAACCACCATGCCCAGTAAGAGATTGACACACGTCCATGCAGATCGCATCTACGTCCGGACGTTCTTCGCGATCAACTTTTATGCTGATAAAATGTTCGTTGAGGAATGCAGCAACTGTTTCGTCTTCGAATGACTCATGCGCCATAACATGACACCAGTGGCACGTTGCATAGCCGATACTAACAAATACCGGCTTGTCTTCTTTTTGGGCCTTTGCAAACGCCTCATCCGTCCATGCGTGCCACAAGACAGGATTGTGTGCGTGTTGCAATAGATATGGCGACTGCTCATGAACTAATTGATTTGCCGCATTCTTAGAGGGCATAAACACCTGAAATGGTCGGAATGAGGTACTCCTCAAATGCACGTTGCATATCATAATCCGGGCTCCATCCCCAATCGCGCCTAGCGGCGCTGTCATCTACATCAGCACACCATGAATCAATGATTGCCTGACGCTTAGGATGAGGAGCATACGTAATCTCAGCACCAGGAAAAGCGTCTTGCACTTTTGAGGCAATTTCTTCCGCTGATGGTGAAAACGCGCCAATGTTATATACGCGCTGGGTTAAGCGATCTGCCGGCGCAGCAGCAAGGTCGAGAAGCGCCTTTACACCATCGGGCATTGCCATAAATGGAATTCGAGCATCAGGTCGCACAAAACACGCGTACGGCTTTCCTTGTGCTGCTGCGTGAATCATTTCAGGAGCGTAGTCACTCGTTCCGCCTGTAGGAACAGTGGTTGCGGAAATAAGTCCAGGAAAACGCAGCGCCCGAAAGTCTAGTACCTTCTTTCCTGCCTCATCTGAAAGCTGTCCAAATCGGTCGCTCATATATCCGCCAAGCTGTTCGCAGTAGACCTTGTTGATTCCATACATCGTAGACGGCTGAAGATATTCGAACTCAGTTACTGCGCCCGAAGAATTTTTAACGTCTAACGAAGGCATACCATAGACTGCAATGGTACTCGGAAACAAGAAGGTTACTGGCACTCCGGTTCTTGTCCCAATTCTTCTCGCCATCAACAGAAGCCCCATCGTCCCGTTGACATTTACATGATGTGCAAGCGCTGGATTTTTCTCCGAACTTGTTGAGAGTAATGCTGCGAGATGATAGATCTCAACCACATCGTATTTCTCTATTTCAGCAACCATTACTGGGTCTGATACATCACCCTGCAAAAAAACCGACACAAGTGACTTGAGGTCATCTGCTAAGGGGGCTAGATCTAACGCGATGATTGTACGATTTCCTTTCGAAGCAAGTGTTTCGAGAAGACTGTGGCCAATTTCTCCGTTGGCTCCGGTTACAAGGGTGATGCGCATAGGAATGATGGCTGTAGATGAGGGCTTGAGGATGAGGGAGAAAATTGAAGAGTGAGACGCAAACTTAGCACGCAGGCGTCATTCCTCATTGTACTTGGCTATCACCCTCAGCCACTCTAACATTCCTTGCTGTTGCCATACGTACGATTGATCTTGTGCCGGAAAGCGTCTAGCAAGTAATCCGTAGGGGTGTACAGCCCGCACCGACCAATACCACTGAAGCAACACAACTCGTTGCTCTTCGGATGCAAGCGCACAGCAGAGCGGCAGCACGATGTTGACAATGATCTCTCGGCGAAGCGCATACCCTTCAGTGGCAATGCGAGTTTTTTCTGCAGCGTGTAGTGCCCCAAGTATCTCATGCGGAGGGATCTGCGCAATATTGATCGCAAACATTCCAAGGGGAGAAATCGTGATAACTGATCTCACATCAAGAACAAGTTCATCAGGAGTTGGATGTCTGCGTTTAGACGCAAAACGTGCAAACCAATGAGACGTCATCACACGAAGTGCATCTACATGTCCAACCCTACCCACAGCAGAGCGAGCAAATGCCGTTGAGCGTTGCAGACGCAACATGGCAGAGCGTTGAATTTCGTCCACATTGCTGGTTTCCCGTTCAATGATCTCCGCTCGGTTGCGCACTGCTCGCCCCATTTCATCAAAAGGAACAATGATCGTCCAGCGTATTCTTTGTATTGGCCGGTCATCGACTAACACAACGTGCAACATCACATCATTATAACGCTCATCGTTATCATGACCATGATGAAACCACGACGATGAGTGAACATGAAACTCTGCGTTGCCAATAGTAACAAGGCCATCGTGCAATACGGCAATGTGAGTAAAGTCTGGACCTTCATGCGGATTCAAGAGTCCGGGCGCAAGCACTTGTACGTGATCGCCGTTCGTACACAGCCAGGTGCGAGAGCCATCACGTAAAAGACGCTGCGCCGCTCGTTGGAGCAGTCTTTCTGGAAGATCAAGTAGCCACATAGGAACACCTCGTGTGCCTATGTGCAATCAGGTGCTATAAACGTGACGTGATTGCCGCTTGCAGTCTTGTGGCTTCTGCATGGATCCATTCCATACACGAATCTGTTTGATTGGTGTAGAGTAAGCCTCTTGACACATTAAACACTGCCGGTCCGTTTGCATTTGCAACGATACTGCCCTGTTCATCTCCACCTTGGCTGCCAAGCCCGGGAATCAGGAACGGCACATCCGGAAACTGGGACCGGAGAATAGACAGCTCGCCAGGGTTTGTTGCACCAATGACAAAACCGATATCAGCAGATCTGGGCCAGGAGAGTGCCGTGCGAATCACCCGCTCGTAAAGCGGAATTCCATCAATATTTAGACGCTGAAAATCTTCCGAACCCGGATTTGACGTCAAGGCCAATACGTAGACCATTCGTTCGGCCACCTCAAGAAACGGTGCAACGGAGTCACTCCCCATATATGGCGAAACCGTTATAGCATCAGCGTGTAGATCGTCAAAAATCGCCCTAGCATATGCAGCAGAGGTATTGCCTATATCTCCACGCTTTGCATCAGCAACCACATACGAGCTGCCGCAGTGAGCCCGGATGGCATACATAGCGTTGAGACCCTCTTTCCCATACTGCTCGTAAAAAGCAAGGTTCATCTTGTAGCAGGAAGCTGCATGGCGGGTTGCGTCAATAACATCACAGCCAAAGGCAACGAAACCGTCTGGTCGGTCACAATAAGGAGCTGGCAGCTTGGCCTTTTCGAGGTCTAGTCCAACACATAGTCCTGTTGCAGGTATCATTGGAACAAAGATAGCCGTTGGCGTGTTAGTGATGACGTATCGTGTGGCCAACCCCCTCCCCTTGTTCCGGTCCCCAACCCCGAACGGTCACGCGATCACCACAGATGCCCGAGTTTAGCACTTCCTCCCCCAGCTAACCGGGCATCTTTATTTATATGCCTACTTTCGCAGTCGTCCTGTTTACATCACATCACCTACATCGCATGCATTCCTTCCGCTGGTTGATTAGCGCCGTATTGTGCGCAGCATTTATCGTCTCTTGTGGATCCAGTCAAGGCTCTCAGTCTTCTGCTCAAGGAGGTGAAAAGCCCCCTGGTGAAAAAGACAAAAAAATCAAAGCATACGACAAAGTGATTACAAAGGAAGCCGTTTCTGATACGGGGCTCTTCATTGTCCACCGAATCGATGAAAAGTTTTTCTATGAAATTCCAACTGGACAACTTGGAAAAGAAATGCTGCTGGTGTCTCGCATCTCAAAGACTCCACAAGTAGGTTACGGTGGCGAAGAGAGTAATACAGAAGTTGTTCGTTGGGAACGCAAGTATGACAAGATTTTGCTTCGCACGATTTCTTACGTAAACGTTGCCAGTGATTCTTCACCAATTTCTCGTGCTGTAAAGGCTTCAAATTTTGAAGAGGTCATCAAGGCTTTTTCGATTCAAGCTTTCAATAAAGACTCAAGCACAATTGTTATTGATGTAACAGATTTGTTTTTGGGCGATGTTTCAATTCTTACTCCCAATCGTTCTGTTCGTACGCAATTCAAAATGGGTTCAGTTGATAGAGATCGCTCATACGTAGAATACGTAAAGAGCTTCCCAACAAACATTGAAGTTGAGAACGTCATTACGTTTTCTGCCGAAGCTCCAGCACAAAATTCGGCATCTCGTACGATGACGTTTGGCATGCACCATTCAATGGTGCAACTGCCAGCGAAGCCAATGATGGCAAGGCTTGCAGACCCACGAGTGGGATTTTTCTCTCTTGATCAAACCGACTACTCACGACCAGAGCCCGAAGCTGTAAACCGCGAGTATATCCTTCGTTGGCGCCTCGAACCCAAGGACACTGCGGCATTCCTACGTGGTGAACTTACCGAGCCCATCACGCCGATAACGTATTACATCGATCCTGCAACGCCGCTACAATGGCGCACATGGCTCAAAAAGGGCATCGAATCATGGAGCCCCGCTTTTGAAACTGCAGGTTTCAAAAATGCTGTGCGTTGTATCGATCCACCAACACCTGAACAAGATCCAGATTGGTCACCAGAAGATGCACGCTACAGTGTGATTCGATACTATCCGTCGCCTATCGAAAACGCCTACGGTCCAAATATTCACGATCCTCGTACGGGTGAAATTTTAGAGTCGGACATTGGATGGTTTCACAACATCATGAAACTCCAAACGGGCTGGTTTTTTGCGCAAGCTGTGAGCGATCCAAAGTCACATCGCCTTCCATACTCTGACTCCGTTATGGGTGAGCTCATTTCATTTGTTGCTGCACATGAGTTTGGTCACACGATTGGTATGCCCCATAACATGAAGGCATCGAGTGCCTATCCTGTAGATTCATTGCGCTCAAAAACATTCTGCGCAAAGTATGGCACAGCACCAACCATCATGGACTATGCGCGCTACAATTACATCGCACAACCCGGCGATGATGTTGATGTAATGCCAAAGGTTGGACCCTACGATCATTTTTCTGTGAACTGGGGCTATCGCCCAATTATTGGCGCTAAAACGTCAGATGACGAGGTTGCTACGCTGAATACGTGGGCAAAAGAGACTGAGACGAATAAGATGTTGAGATTTGGTGCTCAGCAATGGGTTACGCTCGATCCATCATCACAAATGGAGGACCTGGGCGATGATGCGATGAAGGCTGGTGTCTATGGCATTGCAAACCTCAAGCGAATCATGGGTTACCTCTATGAGGCAACATTTGATAACGGCAAAGACTTTAACCAGCTAGCAGATGCCTATGGTGACGTGCTTGGGCAATGGGGAAATGAAATGGGTCACGTAGCAAACATTCCTGGCGGTGTAGAAATTGAACGGAAGGTTTTTGGCTCGCCAGGTCCGGTCTATACCCCCCTTCCAAAAGCACGCCAGCAAGAAGCCGTGGCATTCTTGGGTGTGCATGTGTTTACAACTCCAACATGGCTTATTGATGAGCAGATTTCGCAGCTCCTCACACCTACAGACGTTGCGCAACGATTGAGTAATCAGCAAACCCGGGTTCTTCGCACGGTAATCTCATCCGATAAACTTCTGAGACTTCTTGATCAACAAACGCGCTTTGGCACTGAGGCTTATAGCGTGGAGAGCCTGCTCGATGACGTTGAAAAACTTGTGCTCACAGAAGTCGCAACAAAGAAACCAGTTGACTTCTACCGCAGGAACCTACAACGTGCATTTGTGCAGAATCTCATAGACAAGGCAGCCCGTCCGGCCGATGCCGGCAATGATTCTTTTGCAGCATTCTTCCGCGGACCGAATACGTACAACACAGATGTACGGGCCATTTCTCGTGCGAGACTCAAGTCTATTCAGAAAAAGCTGCAAGCGGCAAAGAGCGCAGATGGCATGACAACGGCACATTTTGAAGACCTCGACCTGCAGATCCGTCAAGCACTCGAAGTAAAGGGCTAACGTGAAGCCCCATACCAGCGTTGTATGGCTTGGTTACGCAAGCATCGTTTTATCGATTGTCTGGGGTGTTGGAATTATTCCTGCCTACTACGCAATCAGAATTGCAAAGGCACATCCAATAGGCGTTGGTACCAGTCCGGAAATAAGAAGAGACCTGCGCGGCGGGATGTTACTCGCGCGCGCAGGTCTCGTTTTGAATTGCTTAGTACTTGCAGTAATCGTTTGGATCCTGATTACTACCCGGTTGTAACCGATGGGCCCGTATAAGTGGCGTCGCTAAAAGCTAAGACTGGCCACATGATGAGTCCAACGAGGGCAAGCAAGACGCCATAGACAACGTCCTTACCAAACGACTTTGCAATGTCCACGCAAACAATCACCATGACGATGAGGTTTACAAACGGGATGAGAAAGAGGATGATCCACCATGTGGGTCTTCCAACGATTTCAAGTAGCAACATAACATTGTAGATCGGAACAAATCCGGCCCACAGTGGCTTACCTGCTTTCTCCAAGACCTTGCCTATGCAAAAGCTATAGATAAGGTAGACAACAACCATGAATATGAGATACGCTCCAGCAAAGAGCGCTAACAATCCCCCGGTTTCTGCATCCACATTTCCTTCATACATCTTGCACCCCATGTGTTTGTGAAGAACCCCAAAATCCGTCCGTACCCTCTGCACGGATCATTCGATGTAATTTACACTCTTATGGATGCAATACGACCTTGGATTGGATTAGGGCTGCGAGTCTTTATCGGCGGATACTTCCTGTATGCCGCTCTTCCGAAGATCAGCGAGCCTCTTGCTTTTGCGACGTCTATCGGACATTACGGCCTTATGCCGTACTGGATGGTAAACGCCTACGCGCTCGTTATACCTTGGCTAGAGCTGTTGGTAGGGGGCTGTTTGGTTCTTGGATACAGGGTTCGGACCAATGCTTTGCTCGCAGTGATCATGCTCGCCATGTTCACATTTGCCGTGGCTTGGGCCGTAGTTTGGGGACTTCAGATTGACTGTGGGTGTTTTGGCGCTGACAACAGTGAAACAGTCAGCTGGGAAAAAGTGGCGAAGAACTGTGTGTTCATTGCAATGTGCGGCTATCTCTGGTGGAAACCTGTCACTGCCCTGTCTCTCGAGAATGGTCTTTGGGGTAGGAGAGCATGAGTAGCATACATACAGATGGGCTTGATATTCTAGCACAAAGACTGCTCAATGGACCTATCGTAACCGACGGCTCTATGGCAATTGAACTTGCTCGCCGAGGTTTTACAGAGCGTCCATGCGACCGATACAATCTAACATCTCCGGTTGTGATTGAG
>CANMBE010000024.1 GCA_947495975.1 Ignavibacteria bacterium
GATTGTTGTCGCGGAGGAATAGTTCAACGAAGGACAGGCGCTGCCTGTCTATCTTCGTGGCATGACATCACTCGTTTCGGAAACGAAGATCTTCATCGTAGATGATGACCGAGAAACCCGTTCACTGATGAACACAAAGACAACAGAGAGATCTTGAGTGATGTCCGACTGAACTTTCACTGGGGTTCACTTTTGACACTCATCAAAGTAGTGTCAAAGTGGTGTCAAGAAAGTAGTGTCAACTTTTCAAAATCGCATCTGTAAGTCCTTTGAAACCAGGAGTGGTCAGAATTGAAAAAAGTCCCAGATCACAGTGTGAAATGGGACTCTATCATCTTGAAGTATCGGGTGTTAGACCCTGTTGATACCTCTTGTTTTGGTACACCGTACGGGAATTGAACCCGTGTTACCGCTGTGAAAGAGCGGTGTCCTAACCCCTAGACGAACGGTGCGTCGATTTTGGAGAGCCGCAAATATAGGAATTATTGGGTTATTGGGATAAGGAGCTACAGTGTTACAGAGCTACAGAGTTACCGGGTTACAGTTATCTTTGTACAGTATCTCCGTATCTCGGTAACCCTCACATGAAACTCATCGGCATAACGGGCGGTATCGGGACCGGCAAGTCCACGGTAGTGGAAATTCTTCGGAAAAGGGGCTGGACGGTGTATTCGTCTGACCAAACGGCGAAGGAAATCATGGCTACGGATGAAGAGGTGCGCTCTGAACTTCTGGCTACGTTCGGTACCGAAGTCCTTACTCCGAATGGAATCGATGCAAAATTGCTTGCTTCAAGGGTGTTCGGACCAACTCCGGAACATCACGCGCTCCTTGCGAAGCTCAACCAAATCGTCCACCCACGGGTGCTGGATGCTCATATGCAGGCGATTGAAGATGAACGGGAAAAGGAAAGCCCCCTTATCGCAATTGAATCTGCACTTCTTTACGAAGTTGAACTAGAAGAGGGCTTTGATTGGGTAGTGGTTGTAAATGCCCCACACGATGTCTGCGTGAAACGTGCAATGAGTCGTTCCAGTATCTCAGAACAAGACGTTCAAAGACGTATGGCTGAACAAATGCCAATTGAGGAAAAGAGGGGTCAAGCCGACTTCGTCATAGAAAATGGCGGGACGCTTCAGGAACTTGAAAGCGCCACAACACTCATTGCAATGATCCTCGAAACGTTCCCCGATCCTGAAACAGAAGAAGCTCCGGAATAGCACACTTCGCACCTACTCCATTCGTCGTTGTTCCGTAGGTTTGCAGTATCGTAAATGATTTAACGTATTTCGCTCTAGGAACCACGCCACATGGCACACCCCACTCATCTGACTGACGATTCTTTCACCGCAGAGATCAATGCCGGTAAGGTTGTTCTCGTTGATTTCTGGGCCGCATGGTGCGGACCTTGTCGTGCAATTGCGCCAATAATGGACGAACTCGCTGGCGACTATGATGGCCGCGCCACAATCGCCAAAGTTGACGTAGATAATAACCCTCGCGTTGCAATGGAATTTGGAATTCGCTCTATCCCTGCACTCCTCATCTTTAAAGATGGTAAGGTAGTGGACACAATTGTAGGTGCAGTACCAAAGGCGTACATCACCGAAAAACTCAACGCGCAGTTGAATTAATTATGTCGCGCCCAAGCCCCCTAAGCGAAGAAGAAATCACCGAACATCTTAAAGACATTCCACTGTGGCGCCGCGATGGCGCCACTCTTGTTCGAGAGATGCCCACCTCTGATTTTGCCGCAGCAATTGGTTTGGTAATCGCTATCGCACTCCACGCAGAGAAAATGGATCATCATCCCGATATCCTTGTCTATGGCTGGAATAAGGTGCGCGTTACTGTCTCTACTCATGATCAAGGGGCTCTCACCATCCTTGATATCAAACTTGCGAAGCAGATAGAAGCACTACACATCTGAGCTGATTGGTTAATGGGTTAGTTGGTTAATCAATCAAGTCAGTATCTCAGTAACTCAGTAACTCAGTATCTCTCCTATGAGCACCATTACCGATGTCTTTGCCCGGGAGATCCTCGACTCACGAGGAAACCCAACCATTGAAGTAGATGTAATTCTCGAAGATGGCTCGTTTGGTAGAGCATCTGTTCCCTCAGGTGCAAGCACAGGCGAACATGAAGCTGTTGAGCTTCGTGATGGCGATGCAGCACGATACGGCGGTAAGGGTGTTCGTACGGCAGTAGAGAATGTTGATGGCGAAATCTCGGACGCCCTTATCGGTATGGATGCATCAGACCAACGTCAGATTGATGGCATATTGGTTGAGCTAGATGGCACGGAGAACAAGGCCCGCCTTGGTGCAAACGCTTTGCTCGGGGCCTCCATGGCCGTTGCTAAGGCAGCTGCAGAATTTCATGGTCTGCCGCTTTTCAGATATCTCGGTGGCGTGCGCGCAACATTGCTTCCAACGCCGATGATGAATATTCTCAATGGTGGACGTCACGCAGACAACAATGTAGATATTCAAGAATTCATGATCCTGCCAGTAGGCGCCGAATCGTTCTCGGAAGCCATTCGAATGGGAACAGAAACCTATCACGCACTGAAGGGTGTGTTGAAGGCTAAGGGGCTCAACACCAGCATTGGTGATGAAGGGGGATTTGCCCCCTCACTTAGCTCCAATGAACACGCGCTGGATATCATCATGGAAGCAATACATAAAGCAGGTTATAAACCAGGTGAGGATATAGTTCTGGCACTTGATGTGGCAGCGAGCGAAATGGTCAAGGACGGTAAGTACGAGATGTATAAATCCACGAACGACGTGCGCACCACGGATCAGATGGTGGAGTGGTATGCAAAACTCATTGAAACATACCCGATTGTATCGATTGAAGACGGACTCGGCGAAAACGATTGGGAAGGTTGGAAGGCTCTTACAGATGCAATCGGCGATAAAGCACAGTTGGTAGGGGATGACCTCTTTGTAACGAACGTTACTTTCTTGGCGCGTGGCATCGCAGAAGGTGTTGCCAACTCTATTCTTGTGAAAGTGAACCAAATCGGTACGCTCACGGAGACATTTGACGCTGTTGCAATGGCCCAGCGATATGGCTATTCAGCTATCCTCTCACATAGGTCCGGCGAAACAGAAGATTCTACAATTGCAGACCTCGCTGTTGCACTGAATACGGGACAGATAAAGACGGGCGCCCCATGCCGCACGGATAGAGTGGCTAAGTACAACCAACTGCTGCGCATCGAGCAATTGTTGGGCAACGATGCGGAATATGCCGGGGATACGACTATTGCGTAGTTCATTCGTTAATCAGTTGATTCGTTAATCAGTTGGTTGAGTAACTCGTAACTTTCATTCATTATGCACGACATCAAATTCGGAACCGACGGCTGGCGAGGATTAATTGCTCGCGATTTTACGTTTGATAACCTTGCACTTGTAGCGCATGCAACGGCACGCTACGTTAAGAAGCTCAAGGCCAAAGGTGCTTCTGTTGTAGTTGGGCACGATACGCGGTTTCTCTCTCGTGAGTTTGCCATAGAGACCTCGCGCATCCTTGCGTCATACGGTATAACGGTGCATTTAACGGATACGTTTTCTAGCACTCCGCAGGTATCGTTTCATACCAAGAAGAAGGGCGCTCAGATCGGTATTGTGATAACAGCCTCACATAATCCTGCTGAGTACAATGGATTTAAAGTAAAAGCATCCTTCGGCGGCCCAGCACTTCCAGAGCAGATAGACCAAATAGAAAAAGAGCTAGCAGCGCTCAAGGGTAAGACGCCTTCAGTAAAGGTTGATTCATTGGATTCCTATGTGGCAAAGCGGACGATTAGACTCTTTGAAGCGCAAGAATCGTTTGTTCGTTATTTAGAAAAGAAGATTGATCTTGATCTTATTATCAAGAGTGGATTAAAGATCGTTTATGATCCGATGCACGGCGCAGGCATAAACTTTATGCACCGCCTGCTGCCTGATGTGTTTGAGATTCATGGCGACTACAATCCGTCTTTCGGAGAAATCGATCATCCGGAGCCAATTGCAGAGTGCTTGGTGCCCCTTTCAAAAGCAGTTCGAAAGAAAAAGGCGGATATGGGGCTTGCCACTGATGGCGATGCCGACCGCTTGGGTGCTGTAGATCATACAGGTGCATACGTTGATCCACACCGAATCTTCATGCTATTGATGAAGTATCTCTACACAGATAAAAAGCGTCGTGGTGCAGTGGTGAAAACTGTTTCACTTACTTCAATGGTGAACGCATTCTGTGAGAAGAATAAGATTAAGCTCTACGAAACGCCAGTAGGTTTTAAGCACGTTGCGAAACTCATGTCGGAAGAAAAGATTTTGATCGGTGGCGAAGAGTCAGGTGGACTTGGAACGTCTCTTCATATACCAGAACGAGACGGAGTTTTCAACGGACTCCTCCTTCTTGAGCTTATGGCAACCAAGAAGAAGTCACTCAAACAGCTCTGCGAAGACCTCGATGAAGAATTTGGGCCACATCGCTATCGTAGGCGAGACGTGCGAGTTACCGAGCAACAGAAGAAAGCAATTCTTGTAGCCTGCGCCAAGAAACCATTGAAGATTGGCAAGCACAATGTGCTGCGCATTGACACACGCGATGGATGTAAGTTCTTCATAGATAACGGCTGGTTGCTCATTCGCACTTCTGGCACGGAACCACTTGTTCGCTTCTATGCAGAAGCCAATACAATGTCCACTGTAAACGAACTGATCGATGCAGCACTACAGTGGTGATGACAAGTTTGCTGCGTTCTTGTCCTTCTCGCTCATGATGGGATCGTCGATTAACCAACGTATATCAAGCACTGGATCCAAAGCATTGATAGCCCCTTCACCATCGGGGTTGTAGAGTGCCGTGCATTTGTAAGACACGTGGGCAACATCGCTGATGACTGCAAAACCGTTGGCGAAGCCAGGTGGTATCCAGACAACGCGGCCGTTCTTGTCCGACACATCGATAGAGACGTGTTTGCCATATGTTGTAGAGCCCTTGCGAATGTCCACCTCTACGAGTTGAATCTGTCCGCAAGAAACACGTAACATTTTGCCCATGGGCTGATCGTGTTGATAATGCATGCCACGCAGCACACCATGCACTGAATGAGAGAAATTATCCTGCACAAAATCTGTTGGTATCCCATATCGTAAACAGACATCTGCGCGGTAGGTTTCCTCAAAATGTCCGCGATGATCTGCATGCCGCTCAGGGCGCAAAATCATCACTGCATCAAAGATCAACTCTTCAAGGATCAAGGACATCGAGTTCTTCCCATGTTGGTGGTGTACGTTGCTCTCTACGAAGTGGAGTCAATCTACGCACGTCGTCAAAATTGGTGTGGTTCAAATGAGGCAGTGGTGCAATCACAGTTGACAGTGGTTGTGCATCAGTTTGGGTTTGCTGAGTCCATGGCGAGCCAGTGAAAGCTTCGTACACCATTGCCATGGCCTTTTCTTTTGCTTGCACCGTGTACCCGGCAACATGTGGCGTGAGATGCGGTATACGCTCTACCACGTATGGGTCAATGTTGGGCTCGTTAACAAACACATCAAGTACTGCGTTCATTCTTGCTGAAGAAACAAGGTCAGCAAGATGACGTTCATCAATCAACCCACCCCTCGCTGCGTTGATGATCAGTGCACCTGGTCTGCACGCGTGTAGTAATTCCGCAGGTATAAGATTCAGAGTGGGATGGAGCCCCCTATCAGTGAATGGTACATGGAGCGTTATAATGTCCGATGTCTCCATGAGTTGGGCAAGGGGCACAACACTGCACCAATGAGGAAAGACATATTGACTGTCTTGCAATGGCGGATCGCTGATAAGTACGTGCATGCCATATGAGCGCGCATATTTTGCGACAAGTTTTCCGATGTGACCAAAGCCAACAATGCCAATGATTGCTGTAGGAGCAATCTGCAATTCATCAATCCAATCCATCACATATTCTGCAACTGCATTTGCGTTGCAACCAGGCGCTGATGCAAATGTGATATTTCGCGATCTTACGTAGTCGATATCCACGTGATCGATACCGGCTGTAGCAGAACCAACAAATTGGACAGCAGTGCCGTCTAGAAGGTCCACGTTGATCGGCGTTACGGATCGCAAAAAAATGGCTGTTGCATTACGTTGTTGTAGGTGCTCACGCGAAAGAGTTCTTCCATCGAACGCCCACACATCATGCGATTGAGACAGAGCTTCAGTCAGATGCTGCAATTGATTATCGGTGAAGAGCACGTGTGTTCGTTATTGAGCGAGAAGGAATGAAGAAGTCTGTGTAGACCCACGAGCACTAACAGATAGCGTATACACAGTGATCGAAAAAAGCAGCACAAAGAAGATGGGAAGAACGCGAAGCATACGCTGTCCTCTTATGGTGATACCGTGACTCTCAAGATACGAGGTATCGAAGAGATACCTCTAGGTACTACGCCTCAACTATTTGGTGCTTGGGGATCCAAAGTAAACACGCACAGCCTCTACGGTCCAACGAGAGCGCACCTCAATGGTAGTTAAAGACGTCCACCACTGCTCACCGCGGGTAAATGGTGTGTGATCTCCATGATCATAAACACCGTTACCATTTAGATCAACAAAAACATCTGTCGTGTATTGTCCAACAGGAAGTGACGGTACATCAAATTGAACGCCAGGCACAACTGGAACTGACATTGCAACAAACTTTGATGAGTTGATAAATCGCAGATGAAGTTTTCCATGAGAAGGGGCGAGCCCAAAGGTATCTATGACTACACCACTGACAGATCCTGGTTCGGTCTGCCGTTCTTCAGTAAAGAGTGAGTGCTTTAACAACGTATCACGAAGCTGTGCGCCTGAGTAAGAACGCACGTTGTTAAACGTCACAACTGTTTGATACCAAGATTTTATGGAGCGGGGATTCGTTGGACGAAGTTGAAGCGTGGTGGGATCAGTCCATGTAGCAGATACCGAAACAGCGCCCTGCAGCGAAGAATGCAAAATTGTCAGCTGCGAGTTTGTTGTATCAACGGCATCAGTAAACCGAACTACAACTGGCGTATCCGTTCGTACGGAGCGTGAACTATCGGGCGGCGTAACGAGCGCAATGCGCAGTGACGATGTGTCCGCAGCTAGCACCCCACGGACAGCGATGCGACCTACGGTATCGGCAGATATCACTCCGCTGCTGTCGCGAATACTTCGTGGTGCAAGTGAAACTATATATCGAGATGTATCAAGATCAGAGCGGAGGCGGACAAGGAGATTATCGCCAGGTTGTTTCTCCAACCACATGGCGGCAATCGGGACTAAAGCGCCAGCATTGTCCGCAATAGAGATTGCGTCATGCCAACTACTCACAGGAACAACTGACTCAGAAAACTGAAGTGTGATAAGCTGACGCGTTACCGCGCGGGCGCGGGCAATGACAGGTGCATCTCTGTCTATTGCACGGCCGAGCAAGAGTGCAACATTAGGAGCAACCCCATTTGTAATGCTGATGTCTGACGGACTAACAACAAAATCTTCGGTGTTATCGAGAAGTCCGTTCCTGTTCTCATCGCGCACAACAATCACACGGTAGAGGCCATCAGGAAGTCCCTTAAGAACAAAAGTACCTGAGGAACCAACGGGCAATCTAAA